>NZ_JANFAK020000007.1 GCF_024721315.2 Streptomyces sp. Isolate_45 | reverse complement strand
GCGCCGCGGCCGGCTCCGTCGTGGTGGGGGGACAGCCCGTCACCGGGCCTCCACCAGGCCGTTGCCGGGGTGGGCGGCGTGCGCGGCGGTACCGTCGAAGAGGCGGTTGGCGGGGCGCGGGAGGCCGTAGTGTTCCCGCAGGGTCGTGCCGGTGTACTCCGTGCGGAACAGGCCGCGTTCCTGGAGGATCGGGACGACGCGGTCCACGAAGCGCTCCAGCCCCGAGGGGAGGACGGCGGGCATGATGTTGAAGCCGTCGGCGGCTCCGCTGTCGTACCAGTGCTCGATGGTGTCGGCGACCTGCTCCGCGGTGCCGGCGAAGGTGCGGTGTCCGCGGCCGCCGCCGAGGCGGCCGATGAGCTGTCGTACGGTGAGCCGCTCGCGGCGGGCCAGTTCGACGACGAGGGTGTAGCGGCTCTTCGCGCCTTCGATCTCGTCCTCGGTGGGGATGTCGTCGGGGAGTTCGGAGTCGAGGTCGAGGGCGTCCGGGGCGATTCCGAGCCGCAGGGCGAGCTGTCGTTTGGCGTACTCGGGGACGATGAGCCGGTCCAGTTCGGCGTCGAGTTCGCGGGCCTCGGCCTCGGTGTCGCCGATGACGGGGACGATGCCGGGGAGGATCTTGATGCCGTCCGGGTCGCGGCCGAGGGCGAGGGCCCGGCGTTTGACGTCCTTGTAGAAGGCGATTCCGTCGTCGAGGGTCTGTTGCGCGGTGAACACGGCCTCCGCGTGGCGGGCGGCGAACTCCTTGCCGTCCTCGCTGGAGCCGGCCTGCACGAGGAGCGGGTGCCCCTGCGGGGAGCGTTCCACGTTGAGCGGACCGTCGACGCGGAAGAACTCGCCGTGGTGGTGCACGGGGCGGACCCGGTCGGCCCGGGTGTGGACGCCCGTCTCCTTGTCACCGAGGACGGCGTCGTCGGCCCAGCTGTCCCAGAGTTTCGTCGCGACGTCGACGAACTCGGCGGCGCGCCGGTAGCGGTCGCGGTGCAGCGGGGTGTCGTCGAGTCCGAAGTTGCGGGCGGCCTCGGCGCCGGCGGTGGTGACGATGTTCCATCCGGCGCGGCCGTTCGAGACGTGGTCGAGGGACGCGAACCGGCGGGCCAGGTTGAAGGGCTCGTTGTAGCTGGTGGAGGCGGTGGCGATGAGTCCGATCCGGCTCGTGACCGCCGCCAGGGCGGTCAGCAGGACGGTCGGCTCCAGCTTGCTGGAGGGCCGCCGCCCGGGGTCGCCCTGGAGGACGGGGCTGTCGGCGAGGAACACCGAGTCGAACCGGCCGCGTTCGGCGATCCGGGCGAGGTTCTGGTAGTGCGCGATGCCGGTGCCGCCGTCGGCGGGGCTCTCGGGGAGCCGCCAGGACGCCTCGTGGTGGCCGACCGACATCAGGAAGGCGTTGAGGTGGAGGGGCTTGCGCTCAGGCGTGTCCGGCATCGGGGGCGTCCTTCTGGTGGTGGTCGACGGGGGCGGTCGGGGCCGCGTGTCCGGTCGGGTCGGTCGGGTCGGGTTGCTCGGGTTGCTCGGACACGCCGAGGGCGGCGAGCAGGGTGTCGCGGTACTCCTGGAAGCGCGGGTGGCGCCGGCTCCTCGGGGTGGGCAGGTCGACGGCGAGGTCGACCGAGATGCGGCCGTGGTCCAGGACGAGCACGCGGTCGGCCAGTTCGACCGCCTCGTCCACGTCGTGGGTGACGAGGAGGACCGCGGGGCGGTGGCGTTCGTAGAGCTCGCGCAGCAGTCCGTGCATCCGGATGCGCGTCAGGGCGTCCAGGGCACCGAACGGCTCGTCCGCCAGCAGCAGTTCGGGGTCGCTCACCAGCGCGCGGGCCAGGGCGGCGCGCTGCTGCTCGCCCCCGGACAGCTCGTGCGACCAGGCACGCTCGCGGCCTTCGAGGCCCACCTCGACGAGGGCGCGCACACCGCGTTCGCGGACGCCGGGTCCGCGCAGTCCGAGGGTGACGTTGTCCAGGACGCGCAGCCAGGGCAGCAACCGGGAGTCCTGGAAGGAGAGGGAGACTCGTTCGGGGACGGTGAGCTCGCCGGACCCGGCGACGTCGTGGTCGAGGCCGGCGACGGCCCGCAGCAGGGTCGACTTGCCGGAGCCGCTGCGGCCCAGGAGGGCGGTGAACTCGCCCGCGCCGAGGGTGAGGTCGAGTTCCTGGAGGATCGTCCGCTCGCCGAAGCGGCGGACGAGTCGGCTGGTGCGCACCGCGGCAGGGGCGAGGGCCCGTCCGGCCGGTCCTTCGGTCAGCCGGCCAGCGTACGCCGCCATGACAGGGCCCTCCGTTCGATCGCGCGGACCAGTGCGTCGGAGGAGAAGCCGAAGATTCCGTAGGCCACCAGGCCGACGATGATCACGTCGGACTGGGCGTACTGCTGGGCCTGGAACATCATGTAGCCGATTCCGCTGGTGGCGTTGATCTGTTCGACGACGATCAGGCCCAGCCAGGCCGAGGTCACTCCGAGCCGCAGCCCGACGAAGAAGCCGGGCAGGGAGCCGGGGAGGACCACCTTGCGCAGGAAGCGCCGGCGGCTCAGTCCGAGCACCTCGGCGAGTTCGACGTGGCGGTTGTCGATGCTGGTGAGCGAGGCGTACGTGTTGATGTACATGTTCACCGCGACGCCGAGGGCGATGACGGTGACCTTCATCTGCTCGCCGATGCCCAGCCAGAGGATGAGCAGGGGCAGCATCGCCAGGGACGGGATGGCCCGCTTGATCTGGAACGGCCCGTCGACGAGGTACTCGCCGGTGCGGCTCAGCCCGGCGAGGACGGCGGCCGCGACGCCCACGAGGACGCCGAACAGCAGTCCGAGGCCGGCCCGTTGGAGGGATACGAGGACGTTGCCCTGGAGGCGGCCGTCCTCGACCAGTTCGGCCGCGGTGGCGATCACGGCGTCGGGGCCGGAGAGGATGCGCGGGTCGAGGAATCCCCCGGCGGAAGCCGCCCACCAGACGGCGATGAGCAGCGCGGGCCCCAGGAGGCGGCCGAACGGGACACCGCGGCCGGGGCCCAGCCGCCGGGTCCTGCGGTTCACCGGGCGCCGTCCGGGGGGTGGGCCGGGGGGCTCCGCGGTACCGCCGGGCGGCGCTCCCGGCGCGGTGCCGGGGTCCTTCGCGGTTTCGATTTCCGGTGCCCGCACGCGCGGGCCCGTCAGGGCTCCGCTCATGCCCCGCCCTCCCGGTATCCGGCGGGTACGGCGGCGGCCGCGAGGCCCTCGAAGCGCCGGTCGAACAGCGTCTTGACGTCGATCTTCGGTACGAAGCCGCCCTCGGCCATCAGGTCCGCCGTCTCCTGCTCCCAGGCGATGGCCTTGTCCCAGCTCGTCGGGAAGACGGGCTTGGCGAGGGAGTCGACGATGCGCCGGCCGTCGGCCGCGCTGACGCCCTGGTCCTTGACGTAGTACGCGTCGATCCACTGGTCGGCGTGCTCCGCCGCCCACACCACGCCCCGTGCCCAGAGGGCCACGTAACCGCGTACGGCGGCCGCCTTCGCGGGGTCGTTCAGGACCTCCAGGGGTGCCCACAGGACGGTGAGGAGGTCCACGACGTCGGTCCGTACGCCGCGGGCGCCGTCCTTGCCGTACTGGGTCAGGTACTTGGTGAGGGTCGGCTCGCCCAGGGGTGCGACGTCGACCTGCTTCGACTGGAGGGCGGTGAGGAACTGCGTGCTGGGCAGCGCGACGAGTTGCACGTCGGAGTTGGCGAGCCCGGCCTTCTTCAGGGCACGCAGGACGACCACGCCCTGGGCCTGGCCCTGGGAGAAGGCGATCCGCTTGCCCTTGAAGTCCGCGGCGGTCGCGATGGCGGATCCGGGTGCCGTGGCGAAAACGTAGGTGGGGTTGGGGCGTTCCTGCACCGCGACGATCCGTGCCTTCACCCCGATGGCTTCGGCCTGGATCGGCGGAATTCCCGCATTGCTCGCGATGTCGATGGAACGGGCCCGGAATCCCTGGATGATGTCGGGCCCCGCGTTGAGATTGATCCAGGAGGAGACTTCGAAGTCGAGTTCCTTGTCGAGACCGGAGGTGGCCAGTTGGATCTGAGAGGTCCGCACGGCCACGGCGAGTTTCGTTCCGGCGGGCGGCGGCCCGGTGGGAAGTTCGCCCACGGGGCCGGAATGCGCGGCGTTGGTGGTCTGCGGGGCGCATCCGGCGGCGGCCAGGAGGGCACCGCCGGCAAGGGTGAGGAAACCCCTGCGGCCCAATCGGGGAGAGGCGGGGCGGGAAGGCATCGAATTTCCTGTTCTCATGACGGGGATCCGCCGGTCGCCGCGGCGCTCAGGGAGGCGTAGGCGCCGTCGTGGAAGAGCAGGGGGCGGCCGTCCTCCCGCTGCCAGGCCTCGACGGCGCGGCCCACGACGATGTGCGCGTCGCCCGCGGGGACGAGTTGTTCGACGGCGAGCCGCAGCCAGCCGGTGACCCCGTCGAGGACCGGCTCGCCCTGCGGCAGCCGGTGCCAGCGGGTGGGCGCGGCGAACCGGTCGATGCCGCTGGTGGCGAAGCGCCCGGCGAGGTCCTGCTGTCCGGAGCCGAGGAAGTTGACGACCACCGTCGCGGCCCGTTCCAGGTGCGGCCACGAGGAAGAGCCGTTCGCGATGCCGAAGGAGACCAGGGGCGGCGTGAGGGAGACCGAGGCCAGTGAGGTGGCGGTGAAGCCGACCGGCCCCGCCCCGGAGTCGGCCGTGACGACCACGACGCCGCCCGGGTAGGCGCGGAAGATCTGTTTGAACCGGTCCGGCTCGACGAGGCTCGCCGACGGATGCGAGGACAAGGAAATGGTCAAAGTTCCCCCAGGTTTATGGGTGCCGTGGGCCGCCGGGGCGATGCGTCCATCCGGCCGTGGGCAGCCGAAATCGACGCCACGGGACGGGTGGTGCGGAAAAGGCGGTACGGAAGGACGGATCGCGGCTCGACCGGGCGCGGAAAGCCACGGAAGGCCGCGCAAGGACGTACGCGACGCGATAGGGGTCGGTGTGCTTCAGGGCCGCATCGAAAGGGCCCCGGGCCCGCTCGTCAACAACAACAGGAGCGGGCGCCACCGGAGACGGCCGGCCGGACCGAGCGGCAGTGTCGCGCGATCCGGTGCGCGTACCGTCGGTTCCTCTGCGGGCTGCTCATGGATCCATCCTCGCTTTGCGGATCCTGCCCGGTCAACAATGCAACTTTCTGAATTAAATCGATTTCCCGGGCCGCCCGGAACTCGCCCCGGCGACCCGGGCGGCAACCCGCGGTGCCCGGGTCAGGACACCGCGGGCAGCGCGGGCCACGGGCCCAGCGGGTCGTCGTACAGCGCGCCCAGCGCGACGGCCGCGCCCGCCGTGGCGAGTACGGACCCGGTGAAGCTGCTCGGTACGACGGACCGGCCGGCGTCGTCGCACACCAGGGAACGCGCCCGCACCTCCGTCCGCAACTCGTCCATGCAGCCGGGCAGTCGGCCCGTGCCGGGTTCGACGACCACCAGCACTTCGGGATCGAACATGTCCAGCAGTACGGCCGCCGCCCGGCCCGTGAGCCGGGCGCGCTCGCGGAACAGCTCCACCGCCGAGGGGTCGCCTCCGACGGCCAGCTCCAGCAGGGCGGCGAACGTCGGTGCGGGCAGGCCCCGTTCGAGGGCGCGGCGGACCATCGCTGGTTCCGACACCCCGGACTGGAGGCAGCCGGCCGTACCGCAGGTGCAGGGGGCGGCCCCGGCGGACGGGGCGCCCACCGGAAGGTGTGCCACGTTGCCCGCGCCGAAGCGCGGCCCCTGGTGCACGGCTCCCGCGGTGACGAACGCCGCGTCGACGACGTTGCCGACGAACAGGACGACGGCGCTGGCGCGGGTGGCCGCCTCCCCGAAGAGCTGCTCGGCCCGGGCGAGGGCCCGCGCGTGGCTGTCGAGGTGGACGGGGACACCTGTGGCGCGGGCCAGTTCGTCCCGTACCGGGACGCCCCGCCAGCCCAGTTGCGGGTGGTGCACCACGGCCCCGGCCTCGGGGTCGACCCAGTGCCCGGTGGCGACGCCCAGGGCGAGGGCGGTACGGCCCGCCCCGTACGCGGCCAGCATGCGCGGCACCCCGGCCGCCACCCGGGCGAGGACCCGGCCGGGTTCGGTGCCCTCGTGCGGGCGGCGTTCCTCCGCGACGATGCGTCCGGTCAGGTCCATCAGTGACAGGGTCGTGTGGGGGACGGCGATGTGGGCGCCGGCGACGAGGAAGCGGCTGGTGTCGATCTCCAACGGGACGAACGGGCGACCCAGCCCGCGCGGGCCGGCCGTCTCCGGGCCCTCCCTGAGCAGTCCCCGGTCCAGCAGGGCCCCGCAGTGTCCGCTGACCGCCGCGGGGGAAAGCCCCGTGAGTCGGGCGACGGTGCTGCGGGCGACGGGGCCGTGGTCGAGGACGGCGCCCAGCACCGCGCCGGTACCGGACGCCCGGCGCAGCGGGTTCGCGGCGGCCGGCGGGATGTCGGAACGGCGCAGGGGGGTGCGGCGGGCGGTGGCGTTCTTCTGTCTGTCCACGGGGGCCTTCCAGGTCCTGTGCGGCGGCGCGCACCACCCGGCGCGGGGCCGGCGCGCGCGGGGGCGGCCGGTCTCCGGGCGGGGTGTGCGCGGGAAGCTCCGGAGGGAGCGCTGTTCACCGGAACACGGGGAAACGGCGCGGAGTTCGGGCTCCGAGCCCGCCGGCGGGCAGGACGAAGCCGTGGGTTCCGCGCGGTCGCCGTGCGATCAGGACCACGGACACGCTGCGGAGCAGACACGCTTCAGGTCGACGTGACCTCGTGTCGTCAGCAGCGCGGATCGGTACATGGCGGGCAACATAACCGGGGCGGCGCGAGCCGGTCAAACGTCCGCCCGCACCGTGGACGGTCGCGTGCCGCCGCGAGGAGCCGCCTGAGGCGGGCGGTCGCCGGTGCGTGCGCCGCTCGATGTCGCCCGCCGCGTTCCTGCCGCGGGAAGGGCGGCCCGTCCGGGCCGCCCCGTGTGTTCCCGGGGCGGCCCGGCGGGTCCGCATCAGAACCTGGTGGGGCGTCAGTCCGTCCGGTGGGCGCGGGTGTTGGTGATCCCCGACTGTTTCGCGACGACCTTCCCGGCCGGGTGCTCCGGTCGAGGGAAGCGGTGGCGTACGCGGTCCAGCCACGTCCGGTCGATGCCCGGGGCCGGCCCGCCGCCGGATCTCGGCCGCGGTCAGCCCTGCCGGGGGGTGCCGGGCGCCGTGATGGTCGCGACGTGCTGGAGGTAGCGGGCGGCGGCCTTGTCCTCGGCGTCGGTCAACACGATCCGCCGGGCGTCATCGGCCGTGTGCAGGGCCCGGAGCAGGAGCCGCGTGTCGTCGGTGTCGGTGTCGAGCACGGCGACGGTACGGGCGATCCGGCAGACCACCTCGGCGGGGGTCTCGGGCCGGGTGCCGTACTCGCAGCCGTACCAGTCGCCCGCTTCCTCGAGGACGGAGCGCAGCGCGGCGTAGCCGTCCTCCTCGTCGAGGGCTCTGCGGAGGTGGCCGAGGAGCCCGGACAGGGTGTCGATGTCGGCCCGGTCCAGACCGACGGCGTAGAGCGGGGTGTGTTCGTGTCCGTCGCGTCCGATGATCCGGTTGGCCCCTTCGACGTCACGCGCGTCGGACAGGGCGTACATCTGCTGGCGCAGGGGCTTGGGCAGGGCCCGTTGGACGTTGATGAGGGCGGTCCGCGGCGCTTCGCCGTCTAGGCCCGGGGGCAGCCCCCACACGTCGTCGTGTCCGAACCGGGTCTGGAAGGCCATGTCGTCGAGCCAGATCAGCAGGGGCTCCTCCAGCTGGTGGAGGTCGGCGAGGAAGGCGGGGTGGGCGGGGAGCAGCCGCAGTGCATGGGGCATCGCTGGGTTTCTCCGGGCAAGGCGGCGGTCCTCCGCAAGGTTGGCGTCCGGGCAGGCAGAGAGTGTGCCGGAGAACGGCCCGGCCGACCGCGCCGGGATGGCGCGGGCACCGGTGCCCGGGCCGCGCCGGTGGACGTCACTCGTCGTCGAACCAGGGCCTGCCCGCAGCCCAGTGCCGGACCCAGCCGGCGAAGCCCGGTTCGGTGGTGGTGGACCCGAACCGGAATCCTTCTCCGAACGGGGCGGCGCCGACGTCGGTGATCAGCCAGACGTGCCCCCGCTGCGGTCCGGCGACGACGAGGTGCCAGTTCATCGCGCACCCGTCGGTGCCGAGGACGATCGACCCGTGGTGGTGGACGCGCTCCAGCGTCTCCTCCATGTCCTCGGCCGGGTCCGTGTCCTCCTCCCACATCCATGCCGCCGTCAACGGGAACGGCTTGCCCGGATCGCGCTTCCCCGGGTCCTCGCCCCAGTCGGCGGGCAGTTCCGCCAACGGCAGCAGCCCGTACGCGGGCGGCCCCGCGTACGAACCGTCCGTGATTTCCGCGACGAAGGTCCGGTACGGCTCGGGCAGCACGATGCCGTGCTCCGCCTCGAAGGCGTGGACGGCCTCCCAGCCCAGGGCCGACGCGCCGTGGTCGTCGACGCCGAACGCCGCGCGGAGCTCGGCCGGCTCGGCAGGGACCACCTGATCAATGTCCATGCCGCATGGATACCACCCCCGCTCCGGCACTCCCTCGTCAGGCGGTGAAGTACGGGTTCGCGGTGGCCCGCCTACGACCTCTGGGGGCCGGTGCGCTCGGGCGGGAGGGTCCGGCGGACGAGCCGGATGAGGAACGACCGCGGTGGCAGCCAGACGTACCGGTCCTCGTACGGCCACGCGTAGACCAGCGCTCCGTCGCGGACGCAGTCGAGCAGACCGGGCTGCGCGAGTTCGCGAGCCGACCACTCGTACAGCTGCTGCAATCGTGGAGCGATCACCCCGAAGTCGAGGAGGCGCCCGAATCCGATCTCCCTGTCGAGGTGCGAGCGGACGCTGTCGCGGAGCGGGTACTCGTCGGGCAGCACCCGGGACAGTTGCAGGAAGATCCCGGTCATCCCCAGCCTCGGATCGCCGAGGAGCGCGGCGAGGGGACGCAGTCGGCCGAGGGAGAGCCGGGGTGCCGCGACGAGGGCGTGGGCGTAGAGCACCCGGCACAGCACGACGTTCATGAAGAACCGCTCGGTCTCGTTCTCCGCCTCCGCCAGATCCCGGTTCTCCAGGTAGGCGGCCACCACGCTCCCGTTGTGCGCCCGGTACCAGGCCCGGGCGGTGGGGTGTTCGGCGAAGGAGAGCCACTGCTCGGCCGTGGGTGACGAGGCGGGCCCGCGCAGCCCGCCGCTGAGTCCCACCGCCTCGCAGCCGTCGCGCAGGATCCGTTCGTTCACCGCGCGCCACCACGGACTGCCGGGCCGCTCGGCGAAAGCGGGCCGCAGCACGCCCCGCCGCAGTTGCCAGCCCATGAACGACATCGCGGCCCGACGGAACGGCAGGTGACGCGGGGCCTTGTCGAAGGGGCCGTGGTAGCAGCGCTCCATCAACGCCAACCGCCCGGCGGGGTCGTCGCGCACCGAAGCGACCTGCTGCCCCGCCCAGTCCGCGGCGGCGACTTCGGACATCATCCCCACACCCTGGCAGATAGTCGCCGAAAACGCCCGGACCCGGACCCGCTCCGAGCCGGCGCCCACCGAAGGCGGGCATCCTCCGGCTGGGCATCGACGAGTTGGAGGTCGGCGAACCGGCCCGGCAGGATGCCCCTGTGATCGTCTTCGACTGCGCCGTTTGCGGCCACCGGCTGTCCGCCCCGGTCCGCGAGGTGCCGCCGCCGGCCGACGGCGAGGTGTGGACGCCGCTCGACTCCCCCGTGGACCCGTGCCCGCCCAGGATGGCGCCGGGCACCTTCGCCCGCGACCCGGATCCGGGCCGGACCGCCTGGGGCCCACCGCCCAAGTCCTTCCGCGGGTCGCGCGCGGGGCACGAGCCGGGGGTGGACCTGCTGTTGAGCCCGGGCGACCTCGTGGGAACCACGAGGATCCGCGGCCGCTGGTCGGGCTGCTGCGGGCCGGGCGGCACCGACGGGCCGAACCTCGCCCGCGCGGGGTGCCGGGCGGAGGTCGGCCTGTGGACCGGCGACTGCTACACCTGGCTGGACGTCGCACTCGACGGACGCCTGACCCGCCCCCGCCCGCACACCGACGGCTGACCGGACCGGACCCGGCGGGACCGGGAGGACGCCCCCCGGATCTGAAAGCCGCCGGCTTCGCGCTGGCCCAGTTCACGCGGGACGGGGGCGTCGCGGGGCCCTGGCCGGGGCCGCGCAACGCCGCGTCGGTGGCGCACAACCTGGCGGACGTGAGCACCGGCGGGGTCTCCCCCTTCCTGGCGGCGCCGCCCAACGGCGGGCAGACCTCCACGCTGCGCGCCTTCAACTCCCCGGCCGACGCGCTCGCCGCGTGCACGGCGGGGGTCCGGGGTTGCGCGGAACTGTTCGAAGCGGCGCGGGTGCCCGGCGGCGAGCGGCCCCGGGACACCCTGCAGGCGGTGGCGGACATCGCCCGCGCGCCGGGTACGCGGCCGGGCGCGGTGTTCGCGCTGGCGCGGCGCCACCCGGTGTACACGCCGGCGCTCGACGCGGCGCCGACGGCGTGGACGCCGGCCCTGCGCTACGAGGGCAACGGGCGGGAGTTCGACGGTCCGGGGAACATCGCCTTCGACAGGGCGGGGGACGCCTGGGTGGTGAACCGTGCGAGGACGACACTTCCCAGGACCTGGCCGACTCGGCGGGCCCGGCGGGCGGTCCCGCGGCGGACGGCGCCTCGGTGATCATGCTCGACCCCGACGGTTCGACCCCGGCGGCGTCGTTCACGACGGGCAGCCTGCTGCTGCCGTGGGGCATCGCCGTGGACGGCTCGGACACGGTGTGGGTGGCGGACTTCTCGGGGCAGCGGGTGACCCGGTCGTGCGGGGTGCGGACGGAGGCCTGTCCCCCGGGGCACCGGACCGGGCAGCCCATCTCGCCGGCTTCCGCCGGGTACGGCTTCGACGGGCCGGTGCGCAACACCGGCGTGGAGGTCGACCCGTCGGGCAACGTCCGGTTGACGAACAACTGGGAGCTCGTCCCGTTGCAGACCAACCCGGGCGGCCGTCAGCTGGCGCTCTTCGGCGGCCCGGCCACCCCGGTGCGCACGCCGCTGATCGGGCTGCCTCGGCCGCTGTGACCTGCCCCGGTCGCCGCCCCCGCCCGTGCGGCGGGGGCGGGGGCGGGGGCGGGCGGTACGGCGAGCGCCCGCGGCTACCGCGGGTCACTTGCCCACGACGGCCCGGACGTTCTCGACGCTGCCGCAGTCCGCCTCCAGATGGCGTGCGCGTTCCTCCAGGAAGGCGGCTCCCAGCTCGGCCCGCCGCTCGTCCGGGACGTTCTCCCTGGCACCGTTGAGGATGGTCCGCTCCTCCTCGTCCAGGTGGTGGGAGACCGCCTTGACCAGGTCCTCCAGCTTGGAGTCCCATGCGTCGGAGCCGACCTCGTCGACTTCCAGGAGGGCCAGGAGGGCCTCGTTCCCCTCCTGATGCTCCTCCGTGCCGTGTTCGACTTCCTCGTCGTCCACGTCCTTGAAGCGCTTCAGGGCGCCGTACACCTTCGCCTCTTCCGCTTCCCCGTGCGCGATGAGCAGGGCGGAGAACTTCTTCAGCGCGTCCTCGCGGTCCGACTCCACGCTCCGCATCCGCCGGAACAGGTCCTCCATCCTGCGGTGGTCCTTGAGGATCAACGCCACGACGTCCTGCTCCTGATCCTGGTGCTGCCGGTCGCCTGCCATGCCGGCTCCCTCCTCGTTCGGGTCCGCTTGCCTCACCCGGCGCGTGCTCGCCGCCGGGCGGTTGAAACCTCCCGGGAGCTCGAAACCTCCCGGTCACGGGTTTCCGCCGGTGGGCGCGGGCAGGCGCAGGGGCATGACCCACGCACTTGCCTCGCTCCTGCACGTGGTACGCCGAGAACCAGCGGTCGTCCAAGCGCTCCGCTCGACGGCGGCCGCCGTCGTCTCCTATGCCGTCGCGCTACGGCTCAGCAGTGAACCCGCGCCGTTGACGGCGCCACTGACCGCCCTCCTCGTCGTACAGGTGACCCTCTACACGACGCTCACCACCGGTATCCGACGGGTGAACTCGGTGGTCGCGGGGGTCCTCGTCGCGATCGCGTTCAGCGCGCTGGTCGGTCTGACGTGGTGGAGCCTCGGCCTGGTCATCCTGGCGTCGCTCGTGGTGGGCCGGTTGGTGCGGGCCGGGGAGTTCGTGCCCGAGGTGGCGATCAGCGCCATGCTGGTCCTCGGGGTGAGCCGGGTGGCGGACACCGCCTGGGACCGGGTCCTGGAAACGCTGATCGGCGCTGCGGTCGGCCTTGCCTTCAACGTCCTCGTCGCCCCGCCCGTGTGGGTGGAACCGGCGAGCGCCGCCATCACCGGTCTCGCGACGCGGATGCGCACCCTCCTCCTGCACATCGGCGGTGAGGCGGAGCACGCCACCACCATGGAGTCGGCCGCCGCCCGGCTGCACGAGGCCCGCCGGCTCGACAACGACGTCGCCGAGGTCGACGCGGCGCTGAGGCAGGCCGAGGACAGCCTGCGGATGAATCCCCGCGTCCGCGAGGGACTCCTTTTCCGGCTCGTGCTGCGGACGGGCCTCGACACGCTGGAGATATGCGCGGTGGTGCTGCGGGTGTCGTGCCGGACCCTCACCGACATGGCCCGGACCCGAGGCTCGGAGCCGCTGTTGCCGCCGCCGGTGGCGGAGGCGCTCCAGGAGGTGTACGAGCACCTGGCGGGCGCGGTCGAGTCCTTCGCCCAGCTCGTGACGGCCCAGGTCAGCGCCAATGCGGAGGCGGCCGAGGAACGGCTGAACGAGGAGCTGGCCATCGCTCGCCGCAGCCGCGACAGGTTCGCCGCCCTGCTGCCGGAGCAGGTCGCGCGGCGCCCCGACGAGTGGCAGCTCTACGGGTCCCTGCTGGCCGACGCGGACCGGGTGCTGGACGAACTGGGGGTGGAGAAGCGCTCGGCCCGCCTGATGGAGGAGCTGGACCGGCACTCGCGCGAGCGCCGCGCGCGCTATCCCCGGCTGCACGCCCTCGCCGGGCGGGCGCCTCGGGGGCGCGCCGGTACGAGGGTCTGAGCGCGGTCGGGCGGGTACGCGGACGGGGCGGCCGGATACCGGCCGCCCCCACGTCGTACGTCGGCGCCTCGGGTCGGCGTCGCGTCGGCGCTACGTCGGCACCACGTGCGCACCGGGTACGCAGCGCGCCGGCGCGTCGCGCGGGCGGTCAGCGCGCGGCGCCGAAGCTCTGCGTCCAGTACTGGCCGGGCTGGGCGAGGCCGATCCCGATCTCCTTGAAGGAGCAGTCGAGGATGTTCCGCTTGTGCCCCGGGCTGTTCATCCAGCCCTCCATGACCTTCGCGGCGGTGTCGTAGCCGTAGGCGACGTTCTCGCCGTACGTGCTCCACTGGTAACCGGCACGGGTGATGCGCTGCCCCGGGTCCGAACCGTCGGAGCCGGTGTGGGACATGTTGGAGTGGGCGGCCATGTCGGCGCTGTGGTCCTGCGCGGCCTTGGTCAGCTTCTCGTTGACGGTGAGCACGGGACAGCCGACGGCGGCGCGCTCCTTGTTGACGAGCGTGAGGACCTCGGCAGCGGCGCCGGTGGGGGCCTGGGCGTCGGTGGGGGCACCGGTCCCGGGTGCCCCGGTCGACGGCTCCGCGGGCTGCGGCTGCTGGACCGGCGGCTGCGCCGGCTGCTGCGGCGCCTGCTGCGGCTGCTCGGCCGGCAGCGGGCTCTCGGGGCCCGGGTCGGCGGGCGGCTCGGCGACGGGCAGCGCGACGGGTTCGGCCGGTGCCGCCTCGGGCGCCCCGGCCTGGATCGGGGCCTGCACGGGCTGCTGCGCGCCGGGGCCGCCGTGCCAGGGGCGGCTGTCCTGCTGGGAGGAGACGACCCGCACGGGGCCGCTCTCCTGGGTGTCCAGGCACGCCATGGCCGTGGTGGGCACGCCCACGATGGCCAGCGCCCCGACGGCGACGGCTATCTTCCGATGGTGCTTCTTCTTACGGTGCTTCTTCATGCGGGACCTCACTCGGTGATCGCGAAGCTCCCGGCGCCGGACCGCGAAGGCGCCGGAGGAGTCGCCATTCTTAGAAGCCCGGCAGTGGCCTGGCAAGCCACGGCCCCGGAGCCGCGGAGGGGGTCCGGGACACGGCTTGAATCGGCTGGAAGATCGTGCATGCCCGGGTGGCGGCCGCTGTGACGGGCAGCTGGCGCACCGCCAGAACCGGCCCCCGTCAGCCGCGTTGGAGAAGGCCGAACAGGAGCCATCAATTCCGTTTCTGGCGGAGTGAGGCATGTCCACGTGAAATAGCGACATAGGCCGACATGTCGCCGGGCCGACGATCACCACAAGGGCCGCCGGACCGGCGCGGGGGCCGTGACGCATGTCACGGGTTCGGGAGGGAACCGGAGGGCAAACGACCCGCACGGCCGCCCGTTCCTCCGCCGCGGATCAGAACGCGAAGACGGCGTTGCCGTTCAGGGTCGCGTTCATGGCGCAGCTGTTGGAGAACGTGTGCTTCCAGGCGACACGGCTGCCCTGCCAGACGCCGTCCGCCGTGACGGTGACGGGGTCGTAGTGCATGGGGCACGCCCGCTCCGGGTCCGGGGCGGCCAGCAGCCGGTCGAAGGCGCCGCCGGTGGCGTTCAGGGCCCCACAGGCGGCCGCGGGGTCGGGGTGCGTACCCGAGGCGGTGGGGGCGCAGCTGAGGGTGGAGGCGCGTAAGGCGGTGTCCGTGTCGTTGTCGCCCTGGACGACGGTGAAGACCATCGCGGACGGGGCGTACAGGCTCGCGGGGCGGGCCTCGGCCACACCGGAAGCTCCTACGAGACACAGGAGGGCGGCGGCAGAGACCGTGGTGATGCGACGCACAGCACAACTCACTTTCGATTCCAAGGTTGAACGCGATACTTTCTTGCAATATCGCGGCCTGACTTGGCCAACAGTGTCCGATGCCAAGGGGTGGCGCACATCGACGACCGATTTACGGACACCCCGTTCGGATATCGGGCACCGAATGGTCGTTCGGGCAGCTCACAGGGGGTGCGTCCGCCCCCCGCGTGATCGGCGGCCCCGTGCGACACCACCCGTGACCTGCGCCCCGACCCGCCGGCCGCCGCGCGCCGTTCACCGAACGGCCACGCAGCTTGACCGGATCGGAGCGGTCCGGGCCGCTGCGCACGCCCGTTCGGGGCCCGGCGGACCGGGCCCCGCCGCGGAAACCGGTGAACGGCTCAGAGCACCTTGGAGAGGAAGGCCCGGGTACGTTCCTGCCGCGGCGCGTCCAGGACGGCGGCGGGCGGGCCCTGCTCCACGACGACCCCGGCGTCCATGAACACGACGGTGTCGGCGACCTCGCGGGCGAATCCGATCTCGTGGGTCACGACGATCATGGTGGTCCCGGCGCGGGCCAGGTCCTTGATCACGTCCAGGACCTCTCCGACCAGTTCCGGGTCGAGGGCCGAGGTCGGCTCGTCGAAGAGCAGCACCTTGGGTTCGAGGGCGAGCGCCCGGGCGATGGCCACCCGCTGTTGTTGCCCACCGGACAACTGCCGCGGGTAGGCGTCGCCCTTGTCCGCGAGTCCGACCCGCTCCAGCAGCCGGCGCGCCGACTCCCGCGCCCGCTCCCGCGGCCGGCGGAGCGCGGAGACCGGGGCCTCGACGAGGTTCTCCAACACGGTGAGGTGCGGGAAGAGGTTGAAGTTCTGGAACACGAAGCCGATGTGCGTGCGCTGCCTCAGGACCTCGCTCTCGCCCAGCTCGTACAGCTTGCCGCGGGCGCTGCGGTAGCCGATGAGTTCGCCGTCGACGCGGATCAGACCTCGGTCGACCTTCTCCAGGTGGTTGATGGTGCGCAGGAGCGTGGACTTGCCCGAGCCCGAGGGGCCGATGACCACGGTGACCTCGCCGGCCCGGACCAGCAGGTCGACGCCGCGCAGCACCTCCAGCGTGCCGAAGCTCTTGTGGACGCCGCGTACGTCGACCATGACGTCGGCCGGCGCGCCGGCGACCGGGGTGCTCACGTGTGCTCGGCGGGGTTGATCCGCGACGTCTCGATCGCGGAGGCGGTGGTGCCCCACTTCTTCAGGATCCGGGCGTACGTGCCGTTCTTGACCAGCTCGTTGACGGCGGCCTGGAAGGCGGGGGTGAGCGGGGATCCCTTCTTGAAGGCGAAGCCCACGTCGAGGCGGTGGTACTCGCCGAGGAAGGTGGTCTGCGCGGCGGGCTGGGCGGCCTGGTGGCGCAGGCCGTTGATCGTCGACATGACGACGTCGATGCGGCCCTGCTGGAGCGCGGTGGTCACGGCCCCGGGCTCCGAGAAGACCTTGACCTCGTAGGGCTTCTTGCCGGCCGCGGCGCACACGCCCTGCTGTGCGGTGAGGGTCTTCTCGAAGGTCGTGCCCGCCCCGGTGCCGATGGTCAGTCCGCACAGTTGGGTGAGGTCGTCGACCTGCGTGGTCAGCGTGGTGTTGCCGGTCTTCACGGCGAAGCCCTGGCCGTCGTTGATGTAGGTGACGAAGTCGATGGTCTTCAGGCGTTCAGCGGTGACGCCGAAGTTGCCCGTGCCCAGGTCGTACTTTCCGCTGCCGAGGGCGGGCAGGATCGTCTCGAAGGAGGCGTCCTGCCGTTCCGCCTTGACGCCGAGGACCTTCGCCACCGCGTTGGCGATGTCGATGTCCTGACCGGCGGGCGGCTTGTCCTGCCCGTTCGGGTAGTACGCCGAGGGTGGTGAGCCGACGGAGCTGCCGATCCGTACGCTGCCCGTCTTGCGGACGTCGGCGGGGAGCAGGGCGGCGATCGCCTCCACGGTCCGTACGTCGGCGACCGGGTCGTCGGCCGGGGCCGGGGAGGCCTGCGCGGCGCCCGCCGGCGCCGGGCTACCGCCGCCGGAACCGCAGGCGGTCAGCGGCAGGAGGGGCAGGAGGGCAAGGGCTGCGGCGGTGCGCAGACGGGTGCGGATCCCGTTCCCGGGGAGGTTCACGGCGGACAGGCCTTTCCATGGCGGGGCGTGGTGGTGGGCTGTGGCGGGGCGGTGGGGGGCGGGGCGGGGCGGCGGGTTCGTCACCCGCCGACCCCGGTCAGGCGGTCCTGCGGGACGGCGGTCGGGTGCGCGGCCGCCCGGGCGGCGTCGCGCTTGGCGACCTCCTCGCGGACGAGGGGGATCACGTACCGGCCGAAGTCGACGGCGTCGTCGAGGAGGTCGTAGCCGCGGGCGGAGAGGATGTCGACGCCGAGGTCGTAGTAGTCGAGCAGGGCCCGGGCGACCGTTTCCGGGGTGCCGACCAGGGCGTTGGAGTTGCCCGCGCCGCCGGTGGCGGCGGCGGTCGGGGTCCACAGGGCCCGGTCGTAGCGCTCGCCCGCCCCGGCGATGGCGATCAGCCGCTGCGATCCCGTGTTCTCGGGCGCCGCGGCCTCCGTGACGCCGCCCTGCCCGCGCCGTGCGGGGCCGCCCGCCCGCCGCCGCTGCCGAATGGCCGCCAGCGTGCGGTGGGCCTTCTCCCAGGCCAGTTCCTCGGTCGGGGCGATGATCGGGCGGAACGCCACCTGGATGCGCGGCACGTCCGCGCGGCCCGCGGCCGCCGCGGCGGCCTTCACCGCCTCGATCTGCAGGGCGGTTTCCGCCAACGGTTCGCCCCACAGGCAGTAGACGTCGGCCTCGGCGCCCCCGGCCGCGTACGCGGCGGGTGAGGAGCCGCCGAACGAGACGTCGGGGCGCGGCTGTTGGACGGGAAAGACGTCGCTGACGAAGTCGTGGAAACGGTAGTGCTCGCCCTCGTGGTCGAAGGGCTCGTGGGTGGTCCAGATCTTCTTGACGATCCGGATGTACTCGCGGGTGCGGGCGTAGCGCTCGTCCTTGGTGAGGGTGTCGCCCTCGCGGCCCTGCTCGTGGTCGTTGCCGCCGGTGATGAAGTGCACGGCGAGCCGGCCCTCGCTGATCCGGTCGAGGGTCGCGAAGGTCTTGGCGGCGAAGGTGGGGTACGAGACGTTGGGCCGGTGGGCGAGCAGGATCCGGAGCCGGTCCAGCCTGCCGGCGACGTACGCGGCCGCCGGCGCGGGGTCCGGGGAGCCGGAGCCGTAGGCGAACA
The DNA here is from genome assembly GCF_024721315.2 of Streptomyces sp. Isolate_45. Lineage (GTDB taxonomy): Bacteria > Actinomycetota > Actinomycetes > Streptomycetales > Streptomycetaceae > Streptomyces. Next base: position 89,124 of record NZ_JANFAK020000007.1, on the reverse strand, counting down.
GCACCCGGTCCCAGCCGTGGTCCTCGTGCGCCCGGGCGAGCCGGAGGGTGTACTCCTTGTCGAAGGAGGCGCCGGATCGGGCGGTGGTCTCGGAGCCGTCGTTGGTGGCGGCGATGCCGAGGAATTCCACGGGCATGGAGTGGCCTTTCGGGGTGCGGCGGATCACGGGCGGGCAGCACGAACCGACCTCTGCGCAAAGGCATGTGACGTAGCGTCATATGTGCGTGGAGGGGGTGGCGCGGGGGATGCGACGTGGACGACGCGGCACGTCGCGGAAAGGGGGGCGGGGCAGCGCACGTCCGGACTCGCCACCCCGCGTCCCGATGCGGGCGGACGCCGCGCGACGGGTGGTGCGGAGGGGGATCCCGGCCCGCGACGGGGTCACCGAAGGAGGGAAGGGCCGGTCAGACAGCCCGCTGCCGCATCAGGCGCGACAAGTCGCGGACCACACCCGACCGAAGTCGATGTAGTCGCGCGAAACCAGGCGCTGATGGGCATTCATGTGACCACTTGAGCAGTACACGATGCGCTTCGTCAAGCAACGGACCGGATGCCGGACGCGTCCCGCCCGGTGAACGCCCGTGGTTGACACGGCCACGCCGTCGGCACGTACGATCCGGCGACGGACCGGCCGCCCCCCCGTGCGGGGAGGCCGATCCCGCCGCGTTGAGGGACGCGGTGAGCGTGACGACGCACCGACCCGGACCGAACTGGTCCCGACTCCTCCGCGGAGCACCCCTGCCGCGCCCTTCGGCGCGCGGCGCCGGGCGGTCGCCACCGCCCGCGCATCCCTCATTTGGAGAACCCCGCGATGCCCACGCCCACCGCCACCGTTCCCCCGTCGACCGCCACGTCCATCACCTCCGACGCCTCCGCCCTGCCACCGATCGTTCCGCGCCGGCGCACCGGCCGTCAGGTGTCCGCCGCCGTCGCCCTGCTGGTGTTCGCGATGGTGCTCACGTCCGTGGTCCGCAACGAGGCCTTCCAATGGGACGTGGTGGGAAAGCACTTCACCACGTCCGCCGTGCTCGACGGACTGCTGCTGACGCTGTGGCTGACCGGCGCGGTGATGGTCCTCGGCTTCCTGCTCGGCACGGTCCTGGCGGTGATGCGCCTCTCCACCAACCCGGTACTGAGGACGTTGAGTTGGGGCTACGTATGGATCTTCCGGTCCACCCCCCTGCTGGTGCAGTTGCTGTTCTGGTTCAACATCGGCGCCCTGTATCCCACGCTCGGACTCGGCATCCCGTACGGCCCGGAACTCTTCACCGTCAAGACGGTGAACCTGCTCGGCCCGACCCTCACCGCGGTCATCGGTCTGACCCTGCACGAGAGCGCGTACGCCTGCGAGGTGGTGCGCGGCGGCGTCCTGTCCGTGGACTCCGGTCAGACCGAGGCCGCGCAGGCGCTCGGGCTGAGCAGGTTCCGCACCCTGCGCCGGATCGTCGTCCCCCAGGCGATGCGCTCGATCGTGCCGACCGCGGGGAACATGCTGATCGGCACGCTCAAGGGAACCAGCATCGTCAGTGTGCTGGCCGTGCACGACCTGCTGTACTCGGTGCAGCTGACCTACAACCAGAACTACCAGGTCATCCCGCTGCTGATGGTGGCCACGCTCTGGTACATCGCCGTGACCACCGTGCTGAGCGCGGGCCAGTTCTACGTCGAGCGGTACTACGCGCGCGGCACTTCCCGCGGTCTGCCGCCCACTCCACTGGCGCAGCTGCGCGTTCGACTGGCCGTCGCGCGCGCCCGGCTGCGGACACTGACCTCCCCCGGCGGCCGGTGAGGCCCGCGGGAACGGTTCGTGGGGGCGGACCGGGCGCCGGGTTCGCCCCCGTTGTTGCGGGAACGTGGCGAGCGTGTGGCAGTCGGCCACGGCAACCGCCGCGGGGGCGCCCCCGAGCCTAGGATCCCCGGCACGTGCCACCGTCCGCCGCGCACGCCCTTCCCCCTGCCGAGGATCACGATCCCCATGAGTGTGACCGCCGCCCTGAGTGTGCCCGAGGCGCTCCCCCGCCTCCACGAGCTGACCGTCGTGGACGTCCGTACCCCCGGCGAGTTCGCGTCCGGTCACCTGCCGGGCGCCGTCAACGTGCCCCTGGACCGCGTCGGGCGGTCCCTGCCGGACCTCCGGCGGGCGTCCGCCCGCAAACCGCTGCTGGTGGTGTGTGCCTCCGGGGCCCGCGCGGAGAACGCCGTCGCCGTCCTGACCTCCCACGGCATCGACGCCGCGGTCCTCACCGGCGGCACCGCGGCCTGGTCGGCCGGCGGCCACCGTCTCGACCACCCCGACGGCCGGCCGCGGGCCGTCTGGGCCATGGAGCGCCAGGTCCGCTTCTCGGCGGGCGCGCTGGTCCTGCTCGGTCTGGTCCTCGGCCTCGTCGCGCACCCCGCCTTCCAGCTGCTGTCCGCGGGCGTCGCGGGCGGGCTGGTCTTCTCCGCTCTCAGCAACACCTGCGGCATGGCGGTCGTGCTGGGCCGCCTCCCGTTCAACCGGCGGGAGGGCGCGGGACCCGCTCGATGACGGGGCATCCGCGCGGATACCGCCGGCTCGGCTTCCTCCGCGCGCCGAGCAGTGCCGAGCAGTGCCGAGCAGTGCCGAGCAGTGCCGAGCAGTGCCGAGAGGTGCCGAGAGGTGCCGAGGATCATCGGTCGGATGCGGCCCAGCGGTCCGTGATCAGCGCGGCCTGTTCCAGCAGCGCCGCGACCACTTCCCGGGCGCTGCCGGCCGCGGTCGAACGGAGTACGACGACGCTGATCTCCCGCGCGAGGTCGGGGCCCGCCGGAGGCCGCACGACCAGGTCGGGGTGAGGGGCGCCGAGGGCGAGGCGCGGGACGAGGGCGACACCCGTACCGGCGGCCACTAGGCCCTGCACGACGGCGTAGTCGTCGGTGCGCATGGCGTGGACGGGCTCGAAGCCCTGCTGCGCGCAGGCCCAGGTCAGGACCCGGTCGCACGGATCATGGGGGTCGGCGGCCCCCACCCAGGCGGTGTCGCGCAGCTCGGTCAGCGGGACCCGGTCCAGGACGGCGCACGGATGGTCCCGAGGCATGACCAGAAGGAGCGGATCGGCAAGCAGGGGGTGCAGTTCGAACGCTTCGTCCAGGTCCAGGCGGTCGCCGGGTTGGGAGAAGACGAGGGCTGCCTGGAGCTCCCTGGCCCGCAACCCCTTGAGAAGCAGGGGGAGTTCACCCTCGGTGAGGGAGATGTGGACGCCCTGTTGGTGGAGGCGTTTGACGGCGGGGGCGAGCAGCAGGGCTCCGGCGGTGGGGAAGGTACCGATGTGAAGGGTGCGCGCACCGCGTTCGGCGAGTTCACGGACCTCCACTTCGGCGTGGCGCAGGCGCTCCAGCACGGCCTCGGCGTGCGGCAGCAGGGCCTCGCCGAGTTCGGTCAGGGTGGCGCCGCGCGGTCCGCGTCGGACGAGGCGGGCGTCGAAATGCGATTCCAGCGCTGCCAGGTGGTGGGTGATCGTGGGCTGGCTGTAGTGCAGCGCGCGGGCGGCGCCGGCGAGCGAGCCCTCCTGGGCGATCGAGCGCAGGACCTGGAGATGACGGACGTCGAGCATATAGACAGGGTATGGAGGGCTACAGAAAACACCACCATTCCTCGATGGCCGGTGAGGTGTCACGCTCCACGGGTGAACACGCGAACCGCCCCGCTCCCCCCGCTCCCCCCGAACCGGCCCGCCGCCGCGTCCGCCGCCACCACCACCGACCAGTCGTACGCCCCGTACGCCGAGGCCCTCGTGGCCCACTCGGGCCGGGACTGGTTGCGGTTGAACGTCCCCGGACACGCCGCCGCCCCCGGGTCGGCGCTCACCGACCGGTTCGGAGCCCGGGTCACCGCCCTGGACTTCCCTCCGCTGCTGGACGGGCTCGACGTCGGCCCGGACAACCCGCTGGAGCAGGCACTGGCCCTGGCCGCCCGCGCCTGGGGGGCGCGGCGTACGTGGTTCCTGACGAACGGCGCCTCCCAGGGGAACCAGATCGCCTCGATGGTCGCTCCCGCCCTCGGGCGGACGCTCGTCGTGCAGCGCAGCGTGCACTCCAGCGTCGTCGACGGGTTGGTGCTGTCCGGTCTGGACGCGGTCTTCGTGCAACCCTCCGTCGACCCGGAGCAGGGCATCGCCCACGGTGTGACGGCGGGTGACGTGGCGCAGGCGCTCCGGCGGGCACCGGACGCGGCCGCCGTGTACGTCGTCTCCCCGAGCTATTTCGGTGCCGTGGCCGACGTACGGGCCATCGCCGACGCGGCCCACGCCGCCGGGGTCCCCCTGATCGTCGACGAGGCGTGGGGCTCCCACTTCGGATTCCACCCCGCGCTGCCGGCCGGCGCCCTCGCGCTCGGCGCGGACCTGGTGACCTCCAGCACGCACAAGCTCGCCGGCAGCCTCACACAGTCGGCGATGCTGCACTTGGCGGACGGTCCGTTCGCCGACCGGCTCGAACCGCTCGTGGACCGGTGCTTCCGGCTGGTGCAGTCGACGAGCGCGAGCGCCCTCCTCACCGCCTCGCTGGACCTCGCCCGCCGCGCCCTCGTGTCGGGCGCAGACCGGATCACGGGCTCCGTCGCGGCGGCGGACGCGGTGCGGGGCGCCGTCCGGGCACGGGGCCGCTTCGGGTTGGTCTGCGACCGCTTCCACCGCTTCCCCGACATCACGGCGGCCGATCCGCTGCGGATCGCCGTCGACACCCGGGCCGGCGGAATCACCGGGCACGAGGCCCGGCAATCACTCTCCCGGGACCACCGGATCATGGTCGAGGTCTCCACCGACTCCGCGCTCGTCGCCGTGTTCGGAGCCGGTTCCGCCCCGGACACCGAACGCTTCGTCGACGCCCTGCACCGCCTGCCCTCCCCGCTCACCGGCTCCGACGGCCCGTCGCGGGAACCGCTGAGCCTGCCCCGACCGGGCGCCGCACGACTCACCGCCCGCGAGGCGTTCCTCAGCCCGTCCCGGGTGGTGCCCGCGGCGGCGGCGGTCGGCCTGATCAGCGCCGACACGCTCGCCGCGTACCCGCCCGGCATCCCCAACGTGCTGCCCGGCGAGGTGATCACCGCCGAAACCGTGGCGTTCCTGCGCCGGACCGCCGCCGCTCCGGGCGGCCACGTACGCGGCGCCGTCGACCCGGCCGTCTCCCGGCTGCGCGTCGTCGCGTCCTGAGCGGCGAACGGTAGGACGGGGGGCGGGACAGGAGAACGGCAAGGGCGACGGGGAATGAGGCCGCCGATGCCGGGCAGGCGGGTTCTTGTGAGAGCCCTGTAGAGCCGCGACCAGGAGACCACCGATGACTCCTGCACTCCTCCAGCATCCCCGGTTGCACCTCGACCTGGCGGGCGACCGCGCCGCCGCCAACCGGGCGCGCGCGGCCACGTCCCGGTTCCTGCACGAGGCGGCCGACCACCCCCGGAACGTGTCCCCGCCGGCGGAGGACGCGGCCCTGCTGATCGTCACCGAGCTCGTCACCAACGCGGTCCGACACACCGCCGGACCCTGCACCCTGGATCTGGCCCTGCACGGGGAACGGCTCGACATCGACGTCACCGACGGCAGTCCGGAGCATCCCGTCACCCGGGCGCCGCACGTCGAGGGCACCGGAGGCTGGGGGTGGATCCTCATCCGTCACCTCGCCCGCGAGGTGACCGTCCACCCGACCGAGGCCGGGGGCAAGACGGTCCGCGCCCGACTGACGGTCGCGGCCGCCTGATCCCATGTCGCGGCCGCCTGATCCCATCGGGGGCGGTCGTCGCTGCGAAGGTGTGCTCTCGGCGTGCCCCGTACTCAGTACGAGGGCCTCAGGACCATTCCGCTGCGCGGCCGGGTGGGTATCCGGTTCAGCGGGATCGTCTCGTCCTGGCGGGGAACCGTGCGTTCCAACCGACCGAGCGCCGTGGCCAGGGCCGTCAGGACGCCGACGACGATGTCCTCGCCGGGGCAACGGTGCCCAGTACCGACGTCTCCCCCGCCCTGCGGGACCAGCAGGTCGCCGTCCGGTTCCCGGCCCAGGAACCGGGTCGGGTCGAAGCTGTACGGCCGGTCGAACAGGTCCGGGTCGTGGTGGGCGCCGTAGACGTCCAGGAGGACCAGGGTGCCCGCGGGTACGGTCCCGCCCCGGTGTTCGAGATCGTGGGCGGCGACCCCGCCCACGAAGGGGACGAACGGGTAGAACCGGCGGACCTCGTGGGCGAAGGCCCGTGCGTACGCCCAGTCCCCCGCACGCAGCCCCGCGCGCAGCTCGGGATTTCGCCTCAGGGCGTGCTCGGCGAAGGCGGCGAACCAGGCGATCGCGACGGTCGGCCGGATGATGTTGAGCAGTTCGACCGCGGCGGTGTGCGGGTCGAGCGGCATTCCGTCGGCGTCGAGGTGGTGGGCCACCGTCTCCAGGACCGAGCGGGGCGGCCCGCTGCCGCCGCCCGGGACGGTGAGGACACCGGGATGGACGTGGCCGGCCCGTACGTCCGTCACGGCGTGTGCCAGGCCCTGTTCCTGACGGACCCGGGCCCGGCGGGCCTTCCAGCGACGGGGCCCGGGCGTCGCGAAGCCGTCGACCATCGCGACGCAGTCCTCGGCGATCTCGCGGGCCGCGTCCTGGGTCACCGGCAGACCCGCCCAGTCGCAGACCGCCTCGGCGAGCACCGCGGCAACCTGATCGAAGAGCACGATCTCCCGGCCGCGGGCCCGCGCGAAGGCCTCGTGCCAGTGGGTCCCGATCCGGTCCACCAGCGCGGCGACGCCCTCGCGTGACGTGAGCAGGGAGACGAACATCGCCTTGCGGACCCGGTGCGCGTCACCGTCGAGGGTGTGGACGGCGCCCCGGCCGAAGAGGGTGTCGAGCACCGGGCCGGGCAGCGCGTCGTGACGCAGGACGTGCCGCTCGTCGTAGAAGAACGCGACGTCGGCCGGGCCGTGCAGGACGATCGCGCGCCGTCCGAACACCCGGGTGCGCACCGGGCCGCCGTCGGGGCCCCCGCGCCGGCGCAGGTCGGGCAGCCAGGCGTAACCGTGCGTCCACAGGGAGGCCGTGCCGTCGATCATCGGGAGGGGCATGCCCGGCGCCTACCCGGCGATCCGGGCCGCACGCGGGGTCTGCCGCCCGGGTTGGCGCGGCGCCTCACCACCGCCGCCGGCACCCGTCGGGAGGGTCAGGAGCGGTCCGGGTGCGGGCCCGCGACGGCCTCGTCCAGCAGGCGGCGCCCGGCCGGGGTGACGAGGACGCCGCGCGGGGCGGTGTCCCGTACGGCGCGGGCGGGTGACGCGCGCGGGGTCCAGGCGCGGGTGGCGAGATCGGTACGGGCGAGCACGCGCAGGGCGTCGGCGCGGCGGGCCCGGCGCCAGGCGGTGAGCGGGTCGACGGCCTGCGGCCCGGTGCCACCGGTCAGGACCGTCACACCGGGCGGGGCCGTCACTTCGGGCGGGGCCGTCACTTCGGGCAGGGCGGCCGCCTGCGTCACGGCGTCCCGCGGGCCGAGGTCGAGCCCCTGGCCGCCGACCGGGCCGCACACGTACGCGGCGTCGCCGATCAGCAGCACCCGGCGGCTGCCGTGGTGTGCGGCGAGGCGTCGCTGCGTACGGAAGGCACTTGTCCAGCGGCATTCGCGGACGACAGCGTCCATCCGCGGGCCGCCGCCTCCGCGGCGAGCGCCCCGGGGTCGTCACCGGACCCCGGTCGGGGACCGTGCGGCAGGTGCAGCACCACTCGCACCCAGCCGTCGAGGGACATCGGCAGTACGACGAGCAGGCCGCGCGGTCCGCCGACCATATGGACGCGGGCCGGGTCGAGGGAGGGGTCCTCCACCTTCAGGTCGGCGAGCTGCCAGGTGCCGGCGTAGGTACGGCCGCGGAAAGCAATACCGGCCAGGGTGCGCAAGGTGCTCGACGCCCGTCGGCCGCCACGACCTGTCGGGCCCGCACCGGCCCGACGCCGTCCGCCCGCAGGGTGACGCCGCCGGCATCCTCGGCGACCGTACGGACGGCCGCCGAGCGGTGGATCCGTACGCCCCGGCGCTCGGCCTCCGCGGCTGGCAGGCCCTCGGTCGCGCACTGGGGGACGGTCAGGATGTACGGGTACGGGTACGGGGACGGGGACGGCAGCCCGGCCGGCCCGAAACCGCCCAGCCTGCGTCCCCCGGACCACATGTCAACGGTGTCCACGCGCCGGCTCAGCGGGAGCAGCAGCCCGGCCGGCCCGCTCGGGGTCGGGGCCTCCAGCTCGGGGTCGGGGCCTCCCCAGGGTCCGCGCGTGCGGGTCGGTGGCCCGGGATTCGGTGACCGGCCCGGGTCGGCGTTCCACCACCACCCCGAGCCCCGCTCGCGCGAGCAGCGGTGCGGCGGTCAGCCCGACCGGCCCCGCCCCGACCACCACAACTTCCACGCCCACGTCCACGTCGCCCCCCATGCCCGGCAGTCCAGTGCTGTGGCCGGAAGGGTCCACCGTGTCACGGCTCCCCGGACCGGCCGGCCCGATCCGGGGCCGTGACCGGGTTCCCGGCGCGACGAACGCCGTTTCCGTTCGTGTCGCCGCGCCCGCCGGCGCCCGAGACGTGGAACCGTCTCCGCATGACCGAAAGTTCGACGCCCCACATCTCCGCGGCCCGGGTCACCGTCCTGGCGGTGCAGCCCGGCGATCCGCCCTTCCGCCTCGTCGAGGTCGACGGGGAGTTCATCGGCCGGGCGAGGTCGATGACGGACGTACTGCTCGTCGCCGCGGAGGCCGGCGTCACGGTCCACGACCTCGACGACCCGGAGGCCGTCCGCTGGGTGGGCGGCGGCAAGTTCACCTGGAGCGTGCACTAGGCGCATCGATCACGAGCGCCCGTCGTCGGGCCGCGCCGGCGGTTGCCTGTGTCGCGGGCCCGGTGGACGGCCTCGCGGACGGCCCGCGCGACGAGGGCCGGCCGCTCGACCACGATGGCGTGACCGCTGTCGGTGACGGTGACGTGGCGGGAGTGCGGGTCCCGGGCCAGGCGGTCCTGCGCCGCCGGCCACGCGGGCCACGTCGAGCCGTCGGACCCGACGCGGAGGTCCCAGGGGCGGTCCGAGGTGAGCACGACGCCGGGTACGGGGCGCGGAAGCGCCGGTGGACCGGGGTCGAAGCGCCCGGTTCGTCGTCGAGCCTGGTCGTGCCGGGCCGGTCGTGGGCGCGCACCCGCGTGGACGAGGCGATCGACGGCAACACCGCCGACGGATCCGGCACCGGACCAACTGCCGGACGGGCGGTTTCCATGACCCGCGTCCATTCGTCGGAGGCACCGCCCGAACGCCCGAGCCCAGGCCCGACGTCCTCGGAACATCCCTCAAGTCCGGCACGCGTCCGCGCGGCCCCGCCGGGACGCCGTTACGGGGGGCCGAGGTCCGGAATGGTCAGGGAGCCGTCCTCGGCGAGGGGGAAGCCGGGGTTGTGGGCGATCTCCCACAGGTGGCCGTCGGGGTCGGCGAAACAGCCCGCGTAGCCGCCGTAGGACGTTTCCCGCGCCGGTTCGGTGACGGTGGCCCCGGCCCGCCGCGCTGCGGCGAGGAGGGCGTCGACGTCCTGTCGGGACCGCAGGTTGTGGGCGAGGACGATGCCTGCGAAACCAGTGCCACGACCGTCGGGGAGGCCGCAGTCCAGCGCCAGCACCTCCCGGCCCCAGAGGACCAGCCCGAGGCCGCCGGCCTGGAAGAAGACGGTTTCCTCCACCTCCTGGCCCCGCCAACCGAGGCTTTCGTAGAACGCCCGGGAACGCCCGAGGTCCGTGACGCCCAAGGTGATCAGACTGACGCGCTGGTCCATGACCGGAAGCTAACACGGGGTCCGACCCGATCCCCGGAAGGCGTGCGACGAGGGCGGGCGGCGGCCCGGATCATGGCGTGTTTGTACGTCTTGCCCCGGGGCGGCGGGGTTCCTACGCTTCGTCGGAGCGCCGCAATGGGAATGCCGTCCCCGCGGATCCGTGATCGACGTACCGGATACGGATCCCGATGAAGATCCCGATCCCGCTCCTGATCCTGATCCTGATCCTGATCCTCGCGACGGTTCGCTCCCTCCGTTCTCGATCCATCACCAGGGCAACCCGCCTCTTGCTCCGCATTGCTTCGACCCGGCACTTTCGCACTGATCGCGGCGCATCATTCGGGCGGTGGAAGGAAAGGGCCAGGAATGGGCAGTCGAATCGCCGTGATCCGTATTCCGCTCACTCCCGAGCAGCAGGCGCGCGTACGCGCCGCGGCGGGTGGAGCGGTCGTGGCCGAGGCCCTCGTGGCGGGGCCGGTCGAACAGGAAGAGCCTTTGGAGAACGAGGTGTTCGGCGCCGAGGCCGAGCGCCTCGCCGAGGAGATCTGGCACGCCAACGAGGTGTTCGTCGACAAACTGAACGGTCTTCCACGGGTGAAGGCCGACTTCGAGGTTCACACGGGTCACGAGGTGTTCCCGGACGTGCCCAACATCGCGATCCTGCGTTAGGCGGTGAGTTCCTCCCCATGGTCATTGATGCTGACGCCCACGTCGTCGAACCCTGGGACATGTGGGAGGAGCGGATCGACCCGAGCATGCGCCGGCAGGCCCCCCGAAGGGCCCCGGACAGTTGGGGAATGGATCGCCTCCTGGTCGAATCGAGGCTCCTCCCGGTACCCGAAGGGCGTGGTCGGGCGCCACGCCGGGTGATGTCCGAGGCCGAACTCGCCGGGTACCGCGCCAACATCACCCTGAGCCAGGACGTGAACGCCCGCATCCGGCGGATGGACGACGAGGGGATCGACACGGCCGTACTGCTCCCCAGCCAGGGGCTCGCGGTCGGCGCCGTGCGGGATCCCGAACTCGCGACCGCCATGGCGATGGCCTACAACGACTGGGTCCGGGAGCACTGCGCGCAGTCCGCCGGCCGGCTGGTACCGGTGGCGATCGTGCCGCGGCAGGACGCCGCCATGGCGGTGGACGTGGTCCGGCGGGCGCACGAGTCGGGCTTCCGGGCCGTCCTCATGGGCCCCAATCCGGTACTCGGCCGGACGCTCGACGACCGCTACCACTACCCGGTGTGGCGGGAGATCGAGCGGCGCGGACTGGCGGTCATCGTCCACGAGGGCACCGGCTTCGCACCGGGCGCGACGGCGGGCGTCGACCGGTTCGAGAGCGGAATCTGCTCCCACCTCATCTCGCATCCCGTCGAACAGATGCTGGCGGTGACCTCCTTGGTCCTCGGTGGCGTCCTGGCGAACTTTCCCCGGTTGCGGATCGGTTTCATGGAGGCCGGCTGCGGCTGGCTGCCGTACTGGCTGGACCGGATGGACGCGCACCACCGGGAACTGGGCTGGGAGGTGCCCTGGCTCACGATGCCTCCCTCGGAGTACTTCCGACGTCAGTGCTTCGTCTCCTGCGAGGCGCAGGACCCGTTCGTCGGGGCGGTGATCGAGCGGGTGGGAGCCGAAGTCCTCCTGTTCTCGACGGACTTCCCGCACGCCGACCACAGCATGACGGGCTCGGTGAAGGCCGTGCGGGCGCGCGAGGACATTCCCGCCGACGCGCTCGACGGGATCCTCGGCGGCAACTGTCTTCGTCTGCTGGGCACGGAGGAGGCGAGGTGAGCGGCGGGGGTGACGGGGTGTGGGTGCTCGGCCTGGGCGGCAGCACCCGGCCCCGCTCCCGCAGCCGGCTGGTCCTGGAGGGGGCGCTCGCCGGGGCGCGCGCGGCCGGTGCCCGCACCAGCCTGTGGGCCGTGGATGAGGAGCCGCTGCCCTTCCACACGCCCGAGGCACCGCCGGATCCGGCCACGGAACGTTTCCTCAAGGCGGTCCGCGCCGCGGACGCCTTCGTCTGGTGCACTCCCGCCTACCACGGCTCGGTGAGCGCACCGGTGAAGAACCTGCTCGATCACATCGACGCCCTCCGCCAGGACCGGCCGCCGCTGCTGGCCGGCAAGGTCGTCGGGGTGGCCTCCGTGGGCGACGGGGCCATCGCCCCCGTACAGGCCGCCGCCACTCTCGTCCAGATCGCCCATGCGCTGCAGGCGCTGGTGGTACCCCTGCAGGTGCCGGTGTGCCACGGCACGCAGACGCTGTCCGACGAGCAGATCGTCGACCGCGGCGTCGCGGCACGGCTCGACGAACTGGGCCGGCTGGTCGTGGCCACGGCCACGGCCCTGCGGCCGGCCACGGGCGGACCCGCACCACCGTCGCACCGACCGGGGAGGTGATGCCGCCGCGGTGCACCGCCCCTGACACGGGCGCGGCACGGCACGGCACGGCACGGCACGAACAGCGGGACGCGCACGCGCACGGAACGGCCGCGCGACCACGGACAAGGCCGATCACGAGAGGCAGGAACCGAAGTGGCTGAGAACAGGGAGAAAACGGAACTCATCGGGGTCGAGGTGGACCTGGTACCCGAACAGGTGCGCCTGCTGGAGCAGTTCCGCGTCAAGGACTGGACACGGTTCAACGTCGCCGTACCGGTGGGCTCGGCGACCAACCCGGGCGACGGGGTCGACCCGGGTCTGCTGAACGTCCTCTACGAGACCGACGTCGACGTGAACGGCCGCGAGTTGGCCGCCGTCAGCATCGACGAGGAGATCGAAGCCCGTCTGCGGGGAGGTGACGCACCGGGTCCGGACGTGAGCCACGGACCGCTGCGCGTCGGCTTCGAGGGCATCATCGCCAGTGCTGTCGTCTGGTAGTGGAGAACGTGTCGGACGACCACTAGGGGGCAGGGGGCGGCCCGGCGGAACGGACGCCGGCGCCGCCCCCTGGCTCCTCTTCGGACACGCGTTGCTGTACCAGGCCGGTCTGCCGTTCGACCGGTTCGCGTGCCTGCGGTCTCCGGACACGGTCGCGGCGCTGGACGACGTCCATTTCGCCGCCGAGCAACTCACCGTGCTGCGCGAGGGGGTGTTCGCCGGCGTCGGCGGGCGCAGGGACCCGGCACTGCGGTCCGCCGCCCGCAGGGTCCGCAGGCTGCTGACGGCGAACCGACCCGTGCCGGAGGACCTGGCGGAGCCGCTGGGGGCGGGCAAGGCCGCCGCCGACTGGAACGCCGGGATCGCCCGGCACGCCACGCTGTTGGCCGACGCCGCCGCCCGGTACCGGACCGAACTGGCCGCCGGCCGCGCCGTGCTGCGGGACACCGCGGCACTGGATCCGGTGTTCCGCGAGGCACTGATCACCACGAACCCCGCGTTCGCGCCGTCCGCCCTGGACCGGTACGTCCGCACCTGGTCGGCCGACCGGCGCGGCAGCCGCACCCGGCACACCGAGGCGAAACTCGTGGCCTACCTCCAGCGCATGGCCGGCAAGACCCACGTGAGCAGTCTGCTCGGCCTGGTGAACATCGCCACGGTCGATCCGGCGACCTCCGGGCTGCGGATCCGGACCGCGTCCGGCGGCGCTCCGACGGAACGCGCCGTGTTCGTCGGCTACTGGGCGGTCGCCGCCCTCGCCACGGCGATCGGTGCGGATCCGGCCGTCCGCCCGTACCTGGTGCCCGTCCGGAGCGCGTTGGCCGACGTACGGGCGAACGACGTGGTGATCGACCTGCTGGGCACGGCATCCGTGCTGACCCCGTTGCAGCGGCGGCTCCTCGACGCCGTCGACGGCGAACGCCGGACGGTCGACATCGCCGCCTCGCTGAACCGGTCCGTACCGGACGCCCTGGCGGTGGCGGAACGGCTGGCCGGGCTCGGCGTCCTCCACCTGGCCCTGCGCGTCCCCGTGACGGTCTTCCATCCCCTCACCGCGCTGCGCGACCAGGTGGACGCGCTGCCCGCCGACTGTTCCCGCCGGGGTCACTGGCTCTCCGTACTGGATGAACTGGACCTGCTACGGGCGCGCTTCGCGGCCGCCACCGGCACCGGGCGGGCGGACGTGCTCGCCGAGGCGGAGGCCTTCTTCACCGGGACGACGCGCAGCCCCGCGCGGCACAACGCCGGGCGGGCCTACGGCGACCGCATCCTGTTCTACGAGGAATGTCGGGGAGCCGTCGAGGAGTTCGCCATCGGCGGGGACCTCGCCGAGCACGTCGAGCACCGGCTGCGGGCGCCGCTGGACCTGTGCACCGCGTACGGAACGCTCCTGCGTCGGCAGTACCGGTCGCTGGCGGTGCGCGCCTACCGATCGCTCGCCGCGGACGGGGAGCGGATCCCCTTCACCCGACTGGCTCGGGTCATGACGTCGATGCGTACCGCCGGATCCGGTGCGTCGGGTGCGTCGAGCGCGTCGGGGGGATCCGACGCATGCGACGGCGAGGTGCGTGCGTTCGAGCTGCGATGGCAGCGATTGGTCGCCGAACGGACCCATCAGGGTGTCGCCGACCTCCGCCCCGAGGACCTCACCGCGCTCGCGGACCTCGTACCGGGCCCCGCCCCGGCCGCGCACGCCGCGGTGGACCTCTTCGCCGCCGCGACGGGGCCCGATGAACTGGCCGTCGGCCGCGCGTTGTGGGTGATGGGGGAGGTCGGCGAGAACGTCATGCCGTGGGGGTCCCAGATCCACTTCCACCCCCGGGCCGACCGGGTGCTCGCCGAAACGGCGGAACTGTTCAACGGGATCGGGTACCCCGAACTGGCCGTCATCGTCCCGGACCGTCCTCACAAGGGCCTGATCCACCAGGGCTTCGCGGGGACGTTCGTCGAGGCACATGCCCCGGTCGGACGCTCCGAACGCACCATCCCCCTCACGGACCTCCTCGTGCGCGGCTCGGGGGAACGGGTGTGGTTGGAGGCGGCCGACGGAACACGGCTGCGCTTCTTCCACCACCACGACGACAAGGCACACCTCTGGGCGTTCGCCGCACCCCGCGTCCTCTTCCCCGCACCGGCCCCGGCAGGCACGCCGGACCGGCCGCGGGTCTCGGTCGGGGACGTGGTGATGCTCCGCGCCGAATGGGACGTGACGGCGGACGACTGGTTGTGCGGGGCCGAGGGCGGCAGCGGTTCCGGAGGCGGGGGATTCGAACAGTTCCGCCGGATCCGTGAGCGCCAACGCGTGCGCGGCATACCCGACTTCGTCTTCGCCCGGATACCCGGCGAGATCAAGCCGTACTGCGTCAACCTGGCGGCGGCGCTGTCGGCGGAGTTCCTCGCCGCGGCCCTGCGCCGGGCCGGCAGTGCGGTGCTGAGCGAGATGGTGCCGGGCCCGGAGCAACTGTGGCTGCGCGACGGCGGCAGCGGCAGCGGCAACGGCAACGGTGGGGCGTACTGCACCGAGCTGCGGACCCTGTGGACGAGAGGCGGAGACCGTGACGGCTGAGCGGCTTCCGGGCACGTTCGAGGAAACCCTGCGGGACGCGGTGCTGCGGGCCGCCGCGGGCCCCGTCGTCGTACGGTTGCGCGCGCCGGTCGGCCCCGCTGCGCGCCGGGCCGTCGAGCGGCTCCGCGGCTGGGCGGAGCGGCACGGCCATCCCCTCCTCGCTCCCCCGGTGGCCGCGAGCGCCCCGGCCGCGTTCGGACCGGTCCGGAACCTCCTCCGGTCCCTGCTGAGCCGTGCCGAACGGGAGAACGGCGGCCCCCTGACCTCATGGGATTGCGAACTCACCTTTCTGTTACCGGAGTTGCGGGATGAACGACCGGAGTACGCCGCCGCGCCGCCGCTGGCGCGGATCGCACTCGGCGGCACGAAACGACGGCTCCACCGTGACTCCGAGCGGCTCTTCCGGCTGGTCAGCTCCGCGGCCGGGGTCCTCGGTCTCGGTTTCGCCGGTCTGCGGCGGGAGCGGGTCCAAGTTCCCCTCGTACTGATGGAGAACGCGGAGCTCGTCGACCGGTACACCCTCGCGTGCCTGCTGCACCTGTGCCGGGTGTCGCGGGGCCCGGGGCCCGTCCTCGTCATGGTGACCTGCGCGGACGACGGCGCTGCCCGCCCCCGGTGGGCGGTGCCGCCTCTCCCCGACCCCCTGCTCGCGCGGTGGACGGACGCCGAGGCCGAACTGGGCCGGGTGTTGGCCAGGTTCTTCACCACCGTCGGCGCGGTCGAGGTCCGGACGGTCGAAGGCGGCGCCCTCGAAGGCGAAGCCGAGGCAGAAGCCGTCGTGGCCGGGACGGCCGAGGACGCGGGAGGCGCCGACGAGTGGCGCGCATTGGTCCGTGCGGTGCTCCTCGGTGATCCTGAGCTCGCCGCCGCGCTCGGCGAGCCGCTGTCCGAGCGCCTGGCCGCGCTCAGCCTCGTGCCCGCCGTCCGCAGGGCCGTCCGTGACCGTCTCGGCGCCGAGGGGCACCGGCGCGCGTGCGCCGAACTCGTCGCGAGGCTCCGTACGTCCACCGCCGGGGCCCCGCCCGAGCAGGACGGCGAGGGCCGCGAGCTGCTCCTCGCCCACCTGGAGGCCGGTGCGGGCGATCCCGATGCCGCGACCCGTCGCGCCCTCCGCCTCGTGCAGCGTTCCTACGGGCTCACGCTCAACTACGAGTTGATGTTGCTGTGCGCGAGGATCGCGCTGGCCCCGGGCGGTGTTCCGAACGGACATGGGGGCGGGCGGCTGCCCGCACTCCTCTTCACCGGTCTCACCCACGCCTACCTCGACAACCACGAGGTCGCCGGATCCGTCTTCGACGCCGCCCACGCGGAGGGCGAAGCCCCCGAGGTGCTGGCACAGGTCTGCTACTACCAGGGCCTCCTCGCCGCGAAGCGGCGCGACCGCATCCCCCTGGGCACGCAGTGGTTCAGCAGGGGACTCGGCCACCTGCACGGCCGGGCCTCGGCTCCCGCCCTGCTGGAATCGGGGTGGTTGCGCAACGGGATGGCGATGGTCGCCTGGCGGGAGGGGAGGTTCGACCACGCCGAGTACCTGGTCCGCAGCGCCATCGGTGACGTGTCGCCGCTGGGCGACGCCCAGTCCGTCAACCTTCGGATCAATCTCGTCAACAACCTCAGCGTCCTGCTGGAGGCCCGCGGCGAGTACGCCGCGGCGCTCACCACGTGGCGGAGCCTGGCGGGCTGGAGCAACTCGCTCACCGGCGGCTCGTTCACCAAGTCCTATCTGTACCGCGAGAGTTGGCTGCTGCTGCACACGGGTGACATCGAGGGGGCCCACCGGTGCGCCGCCGCGTCGCTCGCCGTGGCACGCCGCTTCCGCGACACGTTCCACATGGACATCATCGCCCGTGCCTGCGCCTACCTGGCGTGCCGGTCGGGCGACCACCGCGCCGCGATCGGCTGGGAGCGCACCGTCCTGGAGCTGACGCACGGGCTCGGCCACACCCGGGGAGAGGCCCATGCCCATGGTCAACTCGCTCATCTGCACTACCAGTCGGGGGACACCGAAGCGGCCGTCGAAGCCCTCGACCGGGCGGCGGCACTGTCGGCCGGGCCGGTCGGGGACCTGTTCGCCGCCGCCCGCCGCGAGGTCGCGGAGAAGCGCGGACCGGCGGAACTCGGCCCTCACGACGAGCTCCTGGGCATCGCCCTCGACCGGCCGAAGGCCAAACTCACCACGCCGTTCTCGCTCGCTCACCTGGCCACCGACGACAGCTTCGCCACCGCCACCCACGAACGCGCCCTCACCGCCCTCGCCCCACCACCCGACCCACCCGGGCAACCGGACCTCCCCGACCTCCCGACCCAGCCGAGCCGACGGAGTTGAGATGGCCTACCGTGCGTCCCACATCGGGCTGACCGTGTCCGACCTGGCAGCGGCCGAGACGTTCTACCGGCGGTGCTTCGGCATGGGCGTCCTGGTCCGGGAGATACACGACGGCAGCTCCTGGCGTTCCCTCGATCCGGCCATCGGTTGGGACGAGGCGGCGGCGCTCGGGCTGGACATCAGGATGGTCGTGCTCACCCGCGACGACCTGGCGCTGGCCCTGGACGTGGGCAGTGAGCTGGGCAGGCCCACCCATGTGGGCCTCTTCCTCTCCCCCGGCGAGTACGCGCGGGTGCTCGCCGAGGTCGGGCGCATGGGGTTGGACCTCCGCGAGACCTCGCCGACCCGGTTCCTGTTCGCCGACCCGTTCGCCGTCCTGTGGGAGCTGCAGAGCGAACCGCGCCTATTGACCGCGCGCGACATGGGGATGGGCTGGCTCGACGCCGCCGGTGGGACGCACGTCGGCGACGGGGAGGTGTGAACGGTGCCCGGTGCCGATTTCCTGCCGCACCACCTGCTGCTGCGCGACACGCGTCGGATGGAGGCGTACCGGGTGGCGATCGACGCGACGGTGCGGCCCGGGGACACGGTGGTCGACCTCGGCACGGGCTCCGGCATCCTCGCCGTGTTCGCCGCGCGGGCCGGGGCGAAACGGGTCATCGCGGTGGAGGTGAACCCGGACGTGGCCCGGCTGGCCCGGCAGATCACCCGGGCCGGCGGGTTCGGGGACGTCATCGAGGTCGTCACCGGCCACTCGGCGGCGCTGGACATCGGCGAGCCCGTCGACGCGATCGTCTGCGACGCGCTGGGCTTCTTCGGCCTCTGCTCGGAACTGGACGAACTGCTCGCGGCCCGGGCCCGTTGGGCACCGTCCGCGCGACTGGTGCCGCGGCGGCTGACGGTGTGGCTGTCCCCGGTCGAGGCGCCCGACGCGACCCGTTGGCTCGACCTCACCGAGGACCACCCGTACGCCGGGATGCTGGGCCCGACCCGCCGGGTGGCCTTCAACCTGCCCGTCCTCATGGAACTCGCCCCCGGGCGCCGGCTGGCCGCGGGCGCCCGCGCCGGGAGCCTGGAGCTGGACACCGCCACGGGCGGCCGCGTCCGCTCCGCGCCCGCGTTCCGCGTCGAGCGTGACGGGCTGCTGAGCGGCCTGTGCGGCTGGTACCACGCCGAACTGGGCGGGGGCGCGACCCTCGGGAGCGAGCCCGGCACGCGCAGGCCCATGGCCCGGACCCGGTTCTTCCCGCTGGACCGGCCCGCCGAGGTCCGCGCGGGGGACCTGGTCCGTACCGAGGTGTCCTTCGGGCCGACGCTGTCCTGCTGGGCCGTCGAGGTCGTCCGCGAGGGGGCCGTCGTCCAGCGGTCCGAGCAGTCGTCGCTGATGGCCAATGCCGGATGGGACGGGACGGGTCTCGACGGCTGCCCTCCGACCCTCGGCGCCCTGGCGGTGTTCGCCGCCGGTGACGACGCGGCCCTCGACGAGCTGGCCGCCGGATCCGTACCCGCTCGGTACGCCGCTCTCGTCCCGGACCGGAAGCCGCCCGCCGGACTCGACCTCGCCGCGTTCGTCGCAGTCGTCCGCGCCGAGCACCGGGGCCATCGCGGGGGCGTCTTCACCGGCCCGTGACCGGTGGCAGCCGCCCCCGCACGAGACCGACACCGAGACCGACACCGAGGCGCACACCGACGCGCACGCCGATGCCGAACCAGGGAGTTCCGTGGTGCTGACCGACGCCGGCCTCAGGGTCCTCGTCACCGGAGCCGGCAAGGGCATCGGCAGGCACACCGCCCTTGCCCTGGCCCGCCGCCGGTGCGACCTCGTCCTCGTGGCCAGGTCCGAGGGCCGGTTGCGGGAGGTCGCCGGGCAGGCCCGCGCGGCCGGCGCGGCGAACGTGCACGTCGTACCGACCGATCTCGCGGATCCCGAAGCGACCGTGCGGGCCTGGCTGACGGGTTGGCGGCTGCTCGGCGGCCTCGACGTCCTGATCAACAACGCGGGTTTCAACACGCGCCGCGCCCCGATCGAGGCGTACTCGCTCGCCGAGTGGGACAGCCTCCTCGCGGTCAATCTGCGGGCCCCGTTCCTGCTGAGCCAGCAGGCCGTGCGCGACATGGCCGCCGGGGGGAGCGGACACATCGTCAACGTGCTGTCGACCGCCGCCCACACGGCGATCCCGTTCATGGCCCCCTACGTCGCCGCGAAGGCGGGTCTGCTCGCCATGACGCGCGTCCTGGCCCTTGAGGCGAACCGCCACGGGATCAGGGTCAGCACCGTGAGCCCCGGGGCCACCGACTCCGCGGGCACCGGCGAGGAACGGGCCATGCGACCCGAGTCGGTGGGGGCGGTCATCGCCGCCACGGTGTTCGCGCCCCCGGACGTGATGGCGGCCGAGATCATCGTCCGTCCCACCGCCCTGGACGGATGACGCCGGCGCTCACCCGGCCGGGTCCGGCGTCGGGTCGAGCAGTCGCCACGCGGTGAGGGCGAGCCGGGCCCGGATCAGTCCGATGTGCCCGCCGGTTCCGGTGAGTTCGATGCCCAGCGTCCTCGCGATCTGTTCGAGCCGGCGGGCCACACTGCTGTGGTGCAGGTGGAGGAGGTCGGCGGCCTGGCGGAGGGATCCCGTGGCGCAGTAGGCGTCCAGGGTTTCCAGATCCTCCGGGACGGCGGCGAGTCGGGCGACCGCGGCCACGTCGGTGTTCTCTCGCGCGGCCGCCTGCGGGATCTCGGCCGGCAGCGCCAGCGCGCCCAAGTCACGGTGGTGGACGACGGGTTCGCGCGGGCCGGTGAAGCGCAGGGCGGTCCGTGCCTGCCGCCAGGACCGGTCGGGGCTCGCGGCGGCGCCGATGCCGGCGCGGACACCGGCCGGGAACCGGGTCGGGTCGACCCGGGTGGCCAGGAGCACGCCGACGTCGGCGAGTGCCGCCGCCTTGACCGGGCGGCCCGGACACACCAGGGCGCCGATCCGGTCGAGCGGCTCCCGCGACCGTACGGCGACGACGCGGACCGGCAGGTCGGCGGCGAACCCCAGCAGGCGCAGCGCCCGGGCCCTGGCCGCCTCATCGCTGTCCGCGCCGATCACCAGCTCGACGAGCGCGGGGTCGGCCATGGTCGTACGGGCTGGGCCGTACCGCTCGACGGCGGCCGAGGCGGCGATGGCGAACCGGTCCAGGAGCACCTCGTCGAGCGGGCCGGGTGCGCCGGGGCGTTCCAGCCACACCGTGCCGATCTCTTCCTCGTCGAGGGTGATCGGCGCCGTGGTGGAGGCGGGGGCCGGGGGGTCGGACGCCGGTCTGCCGTCGACCGCGATGCGGATCGACCGTCCGGTGCCGTGGATCCGGATCCCGGCGACGCACTCGGCGAAGACCGCCGAGGCCCGCGCGAGTGCCGCCAGGTCCACCCGGCGGCGCATCAGGGTGTCGTAGAACACGACGACGCGGATCGCGCCCTCGACGTGCGGGTCCAGGTTCGACAGCCGTACCGCGATTGTCTCCATGGCGCCGAGAATGGGTCGTCGGCGACGGCTGGAGGGGGCGCCGGTCGGCGCGCGATCGGGGCCGGGCGCCCGACGGTTGGCGGACGTACGCCTTCGCCTGCGCGTCCCGGGGCGGGCGACCCGCACGCGCGCGGGCTCCGGTCGGGCCGTCCGTGGCGGCCCCCCGGAGTCCCGGCGGCGGGTGCTGTCGGCTGCTCAGCCGGCGGCGAGGAGGGTGAGCGTGTCGATCACCCGGTTCGAGAAGCCCCACTCGTTGTCGTACCAGGCGACGACCTTGATGTGGCGGCCGTCGACCCGGGTGAGGTCCGCGTCGAAGATCGACGAGGCGGGGTTGCCCGTGATGTCGGAGGACACCAGCGGGTCGTCGGAGTACTCCAGCACGCCGGCGAGGGGTCCGCTCGCCGCGGCGCGGTAGGCCTCCAGCACGTCCTCGCGCGTCACGTCGCGGGCGACGGTGGTGTTGAGCTCGACGATCGAGCCGACCGGGACCGGTACGCGGATCGAGTCGCCCGACAGCTTGCCGGCGAGGTTCGGCAGGACCAGGCCGATCGCCTTGGCCGCGCCCGTCGAGGTCGGCACGATGTTGACGGCGGCGGCGCGGGCACGGCGGGGGTCGCGGTGCGGGCCGTCCTGCAGGTTCTGCTCCTGCGTGTAGGCGTGCACCGTCGTCATGAAGCCGTGCTCGATGCCGGCGAGCTCGTCCAGTACGGCGGCCAGGGGCGCCAGCGCGTTGGTCGTGCACGAGGCGTTCGAGACGATCGTGTGCAGGGCCGGGTCGTACGCGTCGGAGTTGACCCCGTACGCGAGCGTGACGTCGGCGCCGTCGGACGGCGCACTGACCAGCACCTTGCGGGCACCCGCCTTGATGTGGCCGCGAGCGGCCTCGGCCGAGGTGAACCGGCCGGTCGCCTCCAGGACGAGGTCGACACCGAGCTCCGCCCACGGCAGCTGCTCCGGCTCCCGCTCCGCGAGCACCTTGATGCGGTGGCCGTCCACGACGAGGGTGTTCCCCTCGACGGTCACCGGGCGGCCGAGCCGGCCGGAGGTGGTGTCGTAGGCGAGCAGCCGGGCGAGGGTGGCGGGCTCCGTGAGGTCGTTGACGGCGACGACCTGGAGGTCGGTGTCGCGTTCCAGGAGCGCGCGGAGCACGTTGCGGCCGATGCGGCCGAATCCGTTGATGGCGATGCGAGTCATGAGCGATGTCCCTTCGTTCGCCACCAGGTTCGCTCCCGGCGTCCGCGCCCGACAGAGGCGGGATCGCCATGGTTCGAAAGGATCCCGCCAAAGGGGTCCCGCCAACCGGTGTGGCGACCGGTGGCGTGCGACCGGCGTCCCGCCGCGCGGACGGCGTGCCCGTGGTGGGCCACCGGTCCCGGTGGTGGGTCACTCGCCCTGGGTGAAGGTGCGTCGGTAGTCGGTCGGGGTCGTGCCGAGGATGCGCTGGAAGTGCAGTCGCAGGTTCGCGCCGGTGCCGAGGCCGACGTCGGCGGCGATCTGCTCGACGCCCCGCTCGGAGCGTTCGAGCAGCTCGCGGGCCAGGTCGATCCGGGCCCGCATGATCCACTGCATGGGCGTGTACCCGGTGTCGTCGGCGAAGCGGCGCGAGAACGTGCGGGGCGACACCCCGGCGTGCCGGGCGAGCCCGTCCAGGGTGAGGGGCTCGGCGAGCCGGTGGAGCGCCCACTCCCGGGTGGCGGCGAACCGCTCGCCCAGCGGCTCGGGCACGCTGCGCGGCACGTACTGGGCTTGGCCGCCGCTGCGGTAGGGGGCCGCGACCAGCCGCCGGGCGGCGTGGTTGGAGGCGGCCACGCCGAGGTCGCCGCGCAGGATGTGCAGGCACAGGTCGATGCCGGAGGCGGCGCCGGCCGAGGTGAGGACGCTGCCCTCGTCGACGAACAGGACGTTCTCGTCGAGGCGGACCAGCGGATGCCGCGTCGCGAGGGCCCGAGCGTAGTGCCAGTGGGTCGTGGCGCGCTTGCCGTCGAGGAGGCCCGTCGCGGCGAGCGCGAACGCCCCCGTCGAGATCGCGGCGAGCCGGGCGCCGCGCTCGTGGGCGGTGATCAACGCGTCGATGACGGGTCGTGGCGGATCGTCACGGTCCGGGAAGCGGTAGCCGGGGACGAAGACGATGTCGGCCCACGCGAGCGCCTCCAGCCCGTGCGTCACGTGGTACGAGAGCCCGTCGCCCCCGGCCACCAGCCCCGGGGCCGCCCCGCACACCCGCACCTCGTACGGCATGCTCGCGCGGGTCGTGAAGACCTGCGCGGGGATCCCGACGTCGAGCGGCTTGGCACCTTCGAGGACGAGCACGGCGACACGATGGAGGCGGGAGGCAGACACGCCTCCGACCCTACGCGCCGCTCCGGGTCCGGGTCCGGGTCCGGGCTCGATGGGCCGCGGTGGTGTTCGGCGGCGTGGAACACCGGTGTCGGGGCGCGGCTCGGGCCGCGTTGCCCGGTCCGGGTCGGCCTGTCGGTGCCCCGGCGTAGGCTTCGGGCAGGTACGGACGTGACAGGGGGCGGAACGTATGGCTGCTGGGGTGGGACAGAGGTGGGGGTCGGACCTCGACTCGGTCGTGGTGTACGCGCAGGGCGCGCTCTGTCGCCGTGTGGCGCGCGGCATCGTGCCGCCGGACGGCCGCGTGCGCGTGACGGGCCTGCCCCGTTCGCTGGACCCGGGCTCGCTGCGGGCCGGTGTGGTGGGATCCGCCGGGGTGCGCGTCACGGAGGCCCGGGTGGAGGTCGAGGCCGAGCCCCTCGGCGCCGACGCCCCCGACGCGTTGCGGCGCGAGGTCGAGCGGCTGGCCGAGGAGCACGCGGCTGCGCGGGCCCGCCGGGACCGGCAGTCGGGCCTGATCGAGGAGGTGCGGGCGCTGCGACCGGTGCCACCGCCGCGCAGGCGCGACGATCCGCACCGCCGTACGCCGGTCGACGCCTGGTTGGACCTCGCCGACTTCGTCGACGAGCGGCTGACGCGGCTGCACGCCCGCCTCGTCGAGCTGGAGGAGGCGTTGGGTCTGGTCGGGCACGAACTCGCCGTCGCCTCGGACCGGCTCGCCCGCGCCTCCACCGACGCGCCGCCGGCGCACGTGGGGACCACGGTCTGCGCGGTCCTGACCCTCGACGGCGCCGGCGCCTCGGACACCGAGGTGGAACTGGAGCTGGAGTACGGGGTGCCGGGCGTCGTCTGGGTGCCGGCCTACCGTCTCACCCACCGTCAGGGGGACGGCACGGGCCGTCTGGTGCTGCGTGCCTCGGTCGCGCAGCGCACCGGGGAGGACTGGAC
Source organism: Streptomyces sp. Isolate_45 (assembly GCF_024721315.2). Lineage (GTDB taxonomy): Bacteria > Actinomycetota > Actinomycetes > Streptomycetales > Streptomycetaceae > Streptomyces. The sequence goes on along the minus strand of NZ_JANFAK020000007.1, from coordinate 64,798 downwards.
CGGCGTACGGATCGCCCTGGCCACCGCCGACCTCCGCCGCCGGACCGACCTGCCGAAGCTCCGCTCGGTCCGGATCGGACGTCGGCAGCCCGATCCGGCGCCGTCCGGCTGGCGGGAGCCCCCGGCCGGCCTCGCGGACCTGTTCGCCGGATACGCGACCGCCGGTCCCCGCCCGGTGCCCGTACCCGCGAGGGCCGGTGCCGCCCCCGTACAGGCTCCCCCGCCCCCGGCACCGGCACCGCCACCGCCACCGCAGGCTTACGGCGGTCCGCCGCCGCCGTCCGCGCTTCCCGTGCCCGGCGGCGCCCCGGAGTTCGTCGGTGGCGGGGCGCAGGCCTTCGCGCAGCCGGCACGGGCGCGATCGGCCGCGAGGCCGGGCGGCCCCAGGTCCGTCGCCGCCGGCGCCATGGCTCCGGCGGCTCCCGGCATGGCCGCGCCCCGGCCGGCCCCACCCGTCGGTCCGCCGCAGCCGAGCGGCGCCGAACTCGACTACGCGGCGCTCGTCCTGCGGGGTCCCGAGGAGCCGGCCGGCCGGCGGGGCAGGTTGTTCCCGAACCCGCCCGTCGACCCGGTGGCGGCCGAACACCGCCGCCGCGCCGAAACGGTGGCCGCGCTGCCGCTGCCCGGGCACGCGGTGCGGCCCCGCGAGTCGGCGGGTTCCTTCGATCACCGGTTCGACGCCGCCGCCCGCGCGGACGTACCGTCGGACGGAACCTGGCACACCGTCACCGTCACCGACATCCCGGTCGGGCTGCGCACGGAGTACCTCTGCGTGCCGTCCGTCGAGCAGACCGTGTACGCGACGCTCGTCCTCTCCAACGCCACCGGTCAGGCTCTGCTGGCCGGCCCCGTGGAGGTCATCGTGGACGACGAGTTCCTGCTGACCGCCGCGCTGCCGACGCTCGCCCCCGGCGGTGTCCGCCGGGTGGGGCTCGGTGCGGCGGAGGGGATCCGCGTCACCCGTCGCACGAACCTGCACGAGTCGACGGCCGGACTGCGCAACAACGTCACCGTCCTGGACCACCGGGTCCACGTCGAGGTGGCGAACCGGCTCGCCGGAGCGGTCACCGTCGAGGTCCGTGAGCGGGTGCCCGTCACCTCCGAAGCGGACGTCCGCATCGAGGAACGGGCCGACTGGACCCCACCCGAGGACGGCGCTCCGGAACACCACGCTCCGGGTACTCGGGTCTGGCGCGTGGAACTGCCCGCCGGCGGCACCACCGCCCTCGAAGGCGGCTACGAGATCCGCATCCCGGCCGGCAAGGCCCTCGTCGACGGCAACCGCAGGAGCTGAAGCACACCATGTCCACGGCCCCGAAGCCGATCGCCCTGCCCGTCACCGCCGTCACCTGTCTGGAGGACCGCGCCCACATCGAGCGCACCGCCGTCCTCGATCTGGAGGCCGGGGTCCAGCGGCTGCGTCTGGGACCGGTCACCGCGCTGGCGGTCGACCGCACCCTCCACGCAGAGCTGATCGCCGAGCACACGGCGACCGTGCTCGACGTACGGATCGTCCGCGCGTGGACCCCGCGCGCCCCGCTGCCGCCCACCGTGGACGACTCGGCCGTGCGCCACCGCGAGCACGCCATCGAGGAGGAGCGGACCGCCCTCGGGCAGCGACGGGACCGGCTGCGGGCCCGGCTCGACGCGCTCGGCCGCCTCGCCTCGGACCTGCTGCGGGACATCGGCGAGGGTGCCGGTGCCGGAGAGCCCGAACGGGACCGCTGGAACCGCGAACTGGACCGCGTCGACGAGGAACGCGACGCGTGCGGCGAACAACTCCGGGCGGTGGAGGCACGGCTGGCCGTGCTCTCCGTCGAACTCCGCCACGTCCAAGGCGCCTTGGACCTCGCCGAGGAGGAACCCGCCGAGCTGGTCGGTCACGTCGAGCTGACCGTGGACGCCGCGGTCGCCGGGCCGGTCCGGTTGCGGCTGAGCCACCTCACCCCGTGCGCGCTGTGGCGGCCCGCCTACCGGGCGGTGCTCGACGGGGACTCCCTGACGCTGGAGACCGACGCGGTCGTCTGGCAGCGCACCGGGGAGGACTGGTCCGACGTACGGCTGACGTTGTCGACGGCCCGGTCGGCGCTGGCCGGCGATCCCCCGCGACTGACCGAGGACCGGCTGACGCTGAAGGACCGCTCGGCCGCGGAGCGCCGCACCGTCGACGTGGAGCTGCGCGAGGAGGAGATCGGCGACCTCGGCGCGGCCCCCGTGCTCGGCCTGCCGGGGGTGGACGACGGCGGCGAGGCCCGGGTGTTGAGCTCCCCCGTACCGGTTTCGGTGCCTGCGGACGGGCGCGCGCAGCGGGTGCCGATCTCCTCCTTCACGGCGGCCGCGAGGAGCGAGTACGCCTGTTCGCCCGAGCTGTCCCCACTGGTGACGCAGGTGGTGCGGTGTGACAACCGGTCGGGCCACGCGCTGCTCGCGGGCCCCGTGCACCTGGTGCGCGGCAGCGGGTTCAGCGGTCGTGGCACGCTGGACTTCACCGCTGCCGGCGCCGCCTTCGAGCTCGCCTTCGGCAGCCGTGACGACCACCGGGTGGTCCGGCACGCCGAGGAGTCCCGCGAATCGGTGGGGATCACCCAGCGAACCCTGGTCACCCGCACGGTGCGGCTGCACCTCTCCCGGTTCTCGGCGCCCGGGGAACAGGATGACCGGGTCGTCGCCGTCCGGGAACGGATCCCCGTGTCGGAGGTCTCGGCGGTGGAGGTGCGCCTGCGCCGGGAAGCGTGCTCCCCGGCTCCGGACGCGGTCGATGCCGATGGCATCGCCCGCTGGGACGTGACGCTCCCGCCCGGCGGCCGCCGTTCGGTCACCCTGGTCTACGAGCTGTCGGCGAGCGCCAAGGTCGTCGGGCTCTGAGGCCCGACGGCCGGGCCGGGCACCGGACGACGGTGGGTGGTACCGGTCAGGCCGGGTCGACGGTGATGACGCGGCTCGGGTCGGGCATCTCGTGGGCATCCGCAGCGGCGGGAGCAGCCCGGCGCAGGTCAGCCGGTCTCGCGGAGCAGGTGCGGCGCGGGGGCGGCACCTGCCGCCGCTGCGGCAATGCCGTCACGTCGACGCGGTCACGACTGGTCCCAGGCGTCGACGGTCAGCATCTGGTCCTCCGTGCACGCGGCCATTCGATCGGGGGACATCGACGCGGAGAGCACCACGTCGCCGCGCCCGATCGGGGGCCCATCGGCGAGCAGGGGCAGCAGGTCACCGGCGCGCACGACGTACCGGCACGGGTAGCCGCCGTTCAACAGTTCCTTCGCCTTGCCCGCGAGCTCAAGGTCCCGGAGCCAGTCCGTCCCGAACGGTCTGACGGACCAGAACGCCAACGTCGCCGCCGCTTCGGTCGGGGGCGTGGCTTCGGCCATCTCCGCGGGGCTCAACGTCGATACCGTGATGTTCCAGCCGAGCATGCGGCGATTCCTCCCCGATTCAGTACCGTTCGCCGCATCGTAGGCAGCTGCACGTGAGCCGTCCAAGGCGTGCGCGACGGGCCACTCGCCCTTGCCGTGCGAAGCTCGGACCATGGCACCTGCGACAGTCCGGGGACTTCCCCTGCCCGCCCCGCTGACATCCCTCATCGACCGCGGTCTCTGGAGGCACCCGGGTGACGCGGTGCTTGCGAAGGTCGTCCCGTGGTTCGAGGACCCGCTCGCCTTCGTGGCGGACCCGGAGCAGATGGCGTTCGCGTCCCGATCGATGGACATCGTCGCCGACGATCCGAGCGCCGGCTACTTTCGCCAGGCCCGCGGAAGCAGGGGCACCGCCCCGCTCGAACTGCCGTGGCTCGACGTCGAACAGGCGGTGCTGATCGCCATCACCCGCAACCCCGGTGATGACGGCGCCCTGGCACTCGACTACCGGACCGATCCTTCGGATCCCCGCGTTGTCGGCAGTGACTACTGGACGGACCCCGATCGGTGCCGGTGGCGGGTCGTGGCACCCACCTTCTCGGGCTTCGTCACGAGCTGCGCCACTGCGACGAAGTCCGAGCGCGGTACCAGCACGCCGCTGCCGCCGACCCGGCCGTCCGGGCGAGGATGACCGCCATGGACACGTCGGTCCGGAGGTGGATCGCGCTCCCCCGGACGGGGAAGCGGCTCAGCTCCGGCCGCGGTCGGTCCACGGGCGGAGTTTCTCCGGGTTGCGGATCGCCCAGATGTGGGTGATCCGGTCGTCGGCGAGGCTGAAGGCCGCCACCGTGACCGTGGTCCCGGCGTGCTGGGCGACCAGACCGGGCCGGCCGTTGACCGTGCGTTCCAGGAGCGTCAGCCCAGGGGCCTTGTCGGCGATGTGGATCAGGTAGGCGGCGACGTTCTCGCCGCCCAGAACCGGGTGGAGGACGGTGCCGACCATCCCCCCGCCGTCGGCGGTCATGGTCGCATCGGGGTCGAGGAGCCCGACGAGGGCCTCGATGTCCTTGGCCTCCCAGGCTTCCTTGAAGTTCCGCACCAGACCGGCCTGTCCGGCCGTCGCGGCCGCCGGTGCCCGCGCCGCGCCGATGCGGCGGCGGGCCGATGAGGCCAGTTGTCGGCAGGCCGCCGGCGTCCGCCCGACGATGGCGGCTACCTCGGCGAAGGGGTACCGGAACACGTCGTGCAGGACGAACGCCACACGTTCGGCCGGCGTCATCGATTCCAGTACGACGAGGAACGCCATGTTCACCGACTCGTCCAGGGTGACCCGGTCCGCGGGGTCGGCCGATTGGGCCGCGCCGCCACCGGCCGAACCGCTGATCCACTCCCTGCGGTCGGGCAGCGGCTCGGGTATCCAGGCGCCGACGTAGCTCTCGCGCCGCACCCGCGCAGAGCGGAGCAGGTCCAGGCAGATGCGACCGGCGACCGTGGTCAGCCAGGCACCGGGCGCCGCGATGGCCTCCTGCTGCTCCCGCGACATCGCGTACCAGCGGGCGTAGGTCTCCTGTACGGCGTCCTCGGCCTCGGCCAGCGAACCGAGCAGCCGGTAGGCGAGGTTGATCAGTTGCCGCCGCTCGCCGACGACCGCGCTCAGGTCCGGCTCGGACCGCTCGTGCCGCGCCTCGGATGGGGTGCTCATGGTGGCGGCCTCTCCTTGGTTCTCTCGTCCGGTTCCGCTCTCGCCACTTCGACGAAACAGCGCGCCGGATCGTGAGGCAGGCGGTCGCGCCTCACATTTCGCGGGCCCATCTCGTCGGGTCATCAGGACAGTACAGATCCACTGCCACGAGGCAGAAGAGGGGACCACATCATGGCCATCACCCGAACGACCACTACAGCACGCCACCACCACCTCGCGACGTTCCTGCGCGTCTCGGTCTTCCTGCAGACCGCGGCCCTCTTCTTCCAGGCGGTCACCGCCGGGATGCTGCTGTCCTCGTCCCTCGGCGGGGTATTGCACGACGTCGGATCGCGCGTCATGTACGGCGCCTCGATGTTGTACGTGCTCGCCGCGGTCCTCGCCTGGCGACCGGGCGGCAGATCGCCGCGTCCCATCCTCTACGCGTCCGGCTTCCTCGTCCTGGCCTCGGTGCAGGTGGTGCTGGGCATCGCCCACGTACCGTCGGTCCATGTCCCCCTGGGCATCCTGATGTTCGGCCTCAGCTTGCTGGCGCTGGCCTGGACGCTGTCCCCCTACCTGCCGCGGCGCTCCACCGAGGCCCGTGCGTAGCCGCGGCGCGCACCTCCGCCTGCGGGAGTTCCGGACGGTGGTTCCCCGACGGGCCCGACCAAACAGTGACATGCGCCACAGGGCCCCCTTGGATCACGGAACCATTACGACCGCATGAGGGTCCCTGACATGTCACCATTTGCCCGCCGACGGTCGACATTCCCCTCTCCGCCGAAATGAGCATCTCGAATAGTGGGACGGCAATGAGCAACATCGCTCGTCAAAACGGTTTCTGAATATCCGTCAATGATCTCAAACTGGCCTCGGCCCGCGCGGCAGGCACGATCGTCCGGTCATTTCAAGCCCGGTGCGCACCGCTGACGCTCGGGCCGGCGGCGAGACTTGCCGGCCCGTTGGGGGGCTTCCAAGAATGGCGGCTCACCCGGCGCTCCCGCAGCCAGGGGCGCAGGACGCTTCGCAGGAACCAAGTGAGGTCAGGTCACGTATGCAGAGGCACCGCAAGACGACGCACTACAGGAAGATATCGATCGCCGCCGTGACGCTCGGCGTCGTGGGCATACCCACCGCCGCCATGGCATGCCTGGACACGGACGGGAGCTCGTCCCGCGCCTCCCAGAAGCCCTCCGCGCGCCCTTCCTACAGCGCTTCGGTCCCCGACGTGCCCCTCCCCGGCGTCGCTTCCCCCACCGAGTCGACCCAGAGCCCCGGCCCCACCCCGACGGATCCGACCGGTGCGGGCGACACCGGGGCGACCGTGCCCGTCGTACGGACCTCACCGGCCCCGCCGCGGACGCAGCCGAGCACCACCCCCGCTCAGCCCCCTACGGCGACGAAGCCCCAGGTGCCGACCAAGCCGACGAAGCCGGCCGAGCCGACGAGCCCGCCCACCGGGCAGAAGCCGCCCACCGCCCCCGGATCCGGGCCGACGGCCCAGGTGGTGGCCCTCGTCAACCAGGAACGCGCCAAGGCCGGATGCTCGGCTCTCACGGTCAATGACAAGCTGACGGCGGCCGCGCAGAACCACAGCCAGGACATGGCCTCCCACAGCAACATGTCGCACACCGGATCGGACGGCTCCGACCCGGGCCAACGCATCACCCGCGCCGGCTACAACTGGAGCACGTACGGCGAGAACGTCGCTTACGGGTACAGCTCGCCGGAGCAGGTCATGAACGGCTGGATGAACAGCCCCGGCCACAAGAAGAACATCCTGAACTGCGCGTTCAAGGAGATCGGCGTCGGGCTGGCCCAGCCGAACTCCTACTGGACGCAGGCCTTCGGCGCCACGCGCTGACACGCCCCACCGCTCCCCGCCCGGGGCGGGGACGCTCACTCGCGTCCCCGCCCCGGGCGCTCGGCGATCAGCCGGCGGCGGTCCCGTTCCGCAGGCGGTCCCGGAGCTCCGCGGTGTCCGCCAGGAACCAGGTCTGACGTCCCCGGTTGCACTCGCGGACGAAGTCACGCAGGGCCGAACTGACCCCGGTGTGGCGGGTGATGTCGCCGAGGACGACGAGCCCCATGCCGTAGTTGGCGAACTTCTGGACGATGTCGCCCGCGACGCGGCTGCTCAGCCGGAAGAACTCGTCGTCGAGGCGTTCCGCGGGGATGACCACCCACCGCGCGCCCTGATAGCCGGCGTTGCCGATGAGGTCCAGGGCGTCGGCTTCGCAGCGGATGGTGTCACCGTCGGGTGCGCAGGTGAACACAGGAACGTCATGGATGGTCAGCAAGGTACTCATGGAGTCCGAGGGTAGTTCCGCGGCTGCCCCCAAGCCGACCGATCTGCACCCCCGTCAGACCCGCCCCCGGGTCCGGGGACGTCGGTTCCGCCCTGTCACCTACTCTCCGACCAGGCAGAACGGATGCCCGGCCGGATCGGTGAGCACCCTCCACCTGTCCTCGTCGGGCTGGTGCGCCGGCTTGCTCGCCCCCAGCTCGATCAGCCGGGCCTCGGCTTCGTCCAGGTCTTCGACCGCGAAGTCGAGGTGGATCTGTTGGGGTGCGGTCGGGTCCGGCCAGCGAGGGGCCCGGTGGTCGGCCACCCGCTGGAACCCTATGAACAGTCCGGCTTCCCCGTTGAGACCCGCGAAGTCGGCGTCGGATGCCGGATGTGGTTCGAGGCCGGTGGCCTGCTCGTAGAACGCGGCCAGTGCCTGCGGATCGGGGCAGTCGAGGGTGATGGCGCGCAACCTCATCTTGAACGGTTCGATCGACATGAGTGCCAGCATGCGGGAAGCAGCTCCCACGTGCGCCGGAAGCCCCTCGGGCCGGGGCGTCGTGTGCCAGGGTGTGGGGGTAGGCCAAAGGGAGGACGAGATGACCGAGAAGCCGCTCACGCACAAACAGGCACTCGCCGCGGTGATCGGGGCGTTGGGCGGTACCTGGGACACGGAGCGTGCGGTACTGGCCCTCCGCCTGGCGGGCTACGAGCCGACGGTCGATGAGGCCGCCGGCAAGGAGGCCCGCCGCCACCTCCGCGACCTCGCGGAGGACGGGGTCCTCGTGCGGCCGGATCCGGACCGGGCCGTCTATCGGCCGGCCTGATCGACCGCGTCGTCCCGGCCGCCCGCCGTTCGGGACCGGCCGGTGCGCACGCGCGAGCCGGCGGTGGTGCGGGTTTCCCGGGTGAACTCGCTTTCTTCTCGGCTCTGTTCGTCCGATCCTGATCGGAGCCGGATGAGGAGTCCGGCGGCGGGGCCGCGTCAGCAACCGAGTGCGACCGGGCCGAGGCCCGGCGGGAGACGCCGTACGGCCGCGGCCACCGCCTCGGCCGCTGTGGGGAACACGGGGTCGCCCTCGTTCGGGAAACCCTCGGCCACCGAGTACCGGTCGGCGGCGTGGGTCACCAGCGACGCACCGACGACGGTGAGGCGGGGGCGCGTCCTGGTCGAGAAGCGCAGCGTCCAGTGGCTGGTGAACGGGTAGAGCCGACGCAGCGCCGGCTCGGCGCGGGCCGCCTCGACGAGGGCCTGGTAGGCGGGGCGCCAGGCGTACTCCAGCTCGCTCGCCTCGGTGAGCAGGTGCTGCCACGCGCTCTCCGCCATGTCCGCCGGATTGAGGTCCGGTACCTCGAAGCGGCCTGTCAGGTGGACGAACGGGGCCGCCCGCCGGATCTCGCGCAGCGCCACCCCGTCGTGCCATGCCGCCGCCGCCTCGGCGACCTGCGCCAGGTCGTCGGTCCTGCCGTCGATGACCGGCACGTCCTCGAACCCGTCGTTGCCACGGATCGACCAGTGCCGTTCGTGGGCGCCGGCACTGACCCGCAGGGGTTTGCGGTGCGGCAGGGGGCAGCCGACCGTGACGGCGCGCAGCGGGGCGAACTTCGGGGTGGTGAGTCGTACGGCGTCGAGACGGCCGCCCGCCACGGCCCGGAGCGCCGCGGCGAGACTTCCGTGGGCCGCTGTCTCGGGGTACAGGACGGCTGGGTCCGCAGGTGTGATCACGGCCCCCGATTGTGCCCGACACATCGGTCACGCGTACGAGCCCGACGGCCGGCGCGGGTCACACCCAGGTGTAGTTCTCGTCGGTGACGGCCGCGAGGGCGGCGTCGGCGACGCCCGCGCGCGGGCCGGCCAGTGCCGCGAGAGCCGGCCCGATGGGTGGGAAGATCGGGAGGCCGGCGGTCTCGCGGTAGTCGACCCATACGACGGTTCCGAGTTCGTGGCTGCCGTCGGGAAGCTCGTCCCACTCCTGCTCGGCCAGGCCGGCGCGGACCTCCGGGGTGATGTGCAGGCGGTGGATCAGGTGGAGCTTGCGCGGCGCCGGCGTGGGACCGGGGCGGCTGACGCGCTGGTCGACGACCCACAGGAGGTCGCCGCCCTCGGCCCGGTCCACGTCGAGTTCGAGCTCCTCGGCGAGTTCACGGCGCAGGGCCCGCTCGAAGCCTTCGCCGTCCTCGACGTTGCCGCCGGGCGGGGTGTAGTGGGTCGAGCCGTCCCGGTCGCGGCGGATGAGGGCGACGTCGTCGCCGCAGAAGACCAGGGCCGCGACGCGGACCTTGATCCGGGAGAACGGGGTGGTCGTCGGCGTACTCGGAGTGTTTGCCATGACGGCCAGTATCGCGGCCGGCCCTCAGCCGGGTCCGCGGACCGTCCCGGTATCGCTGTCCCTCCGGCCCCGCGTGATCGGCCCGGTCGCCGCGGCCGGGATGACGACCGGCGGTTCCTGCGGGCCGTCGGGCCAGAGCCACAGCGCTCCGGGCGGGGCGGTGCCCGTCAGGTAGGCGATGAGCGGTTCCCCGCGCCGACGGAACGGGTGTGCGGCCAGTCGGGCCCGGGCTTCGTCCAGGGGCACCCAGGCCGCCTCCAGCACCTCCCCGTCCGGATCGAGGGGGCCCAGCGTCCCCGTCGGCCGCTCCGCCCGGAAGGTGATGACGGTCCAGGTCCCGTCCCACCCCGGCTCGTCCGTCACCGCGTGCTGCGAGACGCAGGCCAGGCCCGTCGGCCCGGCGACGGTCAGCCCGGTCTCCTCGTGGACCTCGCGCACCATCGCGTCGTGCGCGAGTTCGCCCGGCTCGACGACCCCGCCGGGGAGGACCCATTGCTCCGGCCCGGCCGGCGGACGTTCGCGAACCATCAGCAGGCACCCGTCCTGCTCGACCACGGCCGACACTATGGTCCTGGACATTCCCGACATCTACCCCACCCCTCCCCGCGCGGTCAACAACGCGGCGCACGACGCGGGCGTCGGCACGTCAACCCGTCCCGGGCACAGAACCCTTGCGACGGTCGACCGGACGAACTCCCGCTGCGCATAGAACAATCGATGAACGGACAGGCGGGTACACGTGCACCCACCAGCCCCGCGAAGCTTAGTCGGACGACCGGTCGACACCCGCCGTCCGGGCGGATTTCCGCTCGTCGCCCGGTCGCGCGGAACGCCGGCCGGGACCGCTGTCCGTACGCGACCGCCCACCGGTCGGGTGACGGCGCGCTCGCGCCGCGCCGGAGGGGTGGGTCGCAGCGCGATCATCGGAGGTCGCATCCTTGGACCGAACGACTTCGCGTACCCGCGCGACGCACCCGAGCAATGAGGAGCATCCGATGAACACCGCCGGAGCAGGTCCGCAGCTGCCGGACGCGGCCAGCGTCGCCAATGCGAAGACGACGCTCCTCCAGCTCCTCGCCCGTGCGGGCGTCTTCACCGGCGACGCGGAGGAACTGATCGGGGTCGTCGAGGCCGGCGCCCTGGCCCGCGCGTACGAGGAGCTCACCGGCGGTGTGCCGGGCGCTCCGGCCGGCGGAGGCGAACCGGACGGATCCGACCGGCTCGGCGCCGCCGTCGACGTCGTCCACGAACTCGGCGGCATCGCCGAGCGGGCCCTGCGGCACGCCGTCGGCTCGGACGCGCCGGTCTCCGCGCCCGAGGACCGTCCGCGGGTGCGGAGGATGGAGGTGGAACGGGCGCAGGTCGCGGTGAGCCCGCTCTACCTGTCCCTCACCTCCGTGTCCGACTTCGACCCCGAGGTCACCACGGAGGTGCTCTCCGCCGTCCTCGGCACGATGGGTTACAGACAGCGGGCGATGTACGCGGGGCAGCTCACGGAGTTCGGTTCCGCCCACCGGCCCCGTCTGGAGCGGCTGTACGCCGAGTACGGGCCCGGCAGCGCCATCTCGATCCACGGCCGCTACTCCTTGATCCACTCCCCCACCAGCCTCGCCGTGCTGGAGCGGCTCGTGACGGCCCCGTCCGCGCTGCGGGAGGAGTGGGACGCGGCCGAACTCCCGCCCGCGTGGCTGGACGGCCTGCTGACGGCGTGGGACGCCTCGGCCTGACCGACGGGGCCCCGCCCCCGCCCTACTTCAGGCAGTCGGCCACCAGGCGGCGCGCGTACGCGGTGTCCAAGGGGCTCGGCCGGAAGAGGACGCGGTACATGATCGGTGCCACGACGGCGTCGAGGACCGTTTCGACGTCGGGGGCCGTCTCGCCGCGGGCGGTCGCCCGCCCCAGGATGACCTCGATCGCCTCGGCGGCGTACCCGGAGCACAGGCCGGCGTTGCTGCCGTCCGGGTCGCCGACGAGGGCGTCCCGGATGTAGGCGCGGCCGACGTCCGAGGCCATCTCCTCGACGAACTGCTCCCCCCAGGCCCGCATGTCGGACGCCAGGTCACCGAGGTCCGCCGGTTCCGTGTCGGGCCGCAGGTGTTCGACGGCGACGTCCGAGAGCAGTTCTTGGAGGTCCCCCCAGCGGCGGTAGATCGTCGACGGGGTGACGCCGGCCCGGCCGGCGATGAGCGGAACGGTGAGGGCGCCGCGGCCCAGCTCGGCCTCCAGCTCCTGCGCGGCGGCGTGCACCGCCTGCTGGACGCGGGCGCTGCGCCCGCCGGGACGGGCCATGGGTCTGGGCATGCGCCCCACCCTAAAGCACACCCGGGGCGCCGCCCGGGGCGCCGGCTCCGTCCGCCCGTACCGCGGAACGGCCCGCCGACGCGAGGGCTCGTACGGGCCGGGTGAGCTCGTACGCGTGCCCGGTCCGCAGCAGGGTGGCCTCGCCGAGCGGGCGTCCCATGAGCTGCATGCCGATCGGCAGTCCGGCCGCGTCGTGTCCGACCGGCATGGTCAGCGCCGGTATTCCGGTGATGTTGGCCGCCGCCGAAAGGCGGACGTAGCTGTCGGAGACGGTCTCCACCGTGCCGTCGGGCCAGGTGAAGTCCTCCTGCCCGACCGGTGCGGCGGTCGCCGGGACGGTGGGGGCGACGATGACGTCGACGGTGTCCAGCAGGCCGAGCCACGCCTCCCGCATGAGGGTGCGGGCCCGCCGGGCCCGCAGGTGGTCGCCGGCGGGCATGAGTTCGCCGGCCTCCAGGAGGATCCGGACGTCCGGCGCGTACAGCTCCGGCACGGTCCTCAGCGTCCGCTCGTGGTAGGCGGTGGCTTCCGGGACCATGAGGCCCCACTGGGTGGCCCGGATGTAGCGCGTCATCGGGATCTCGACGTCGACGAGTTCGGCCCCCAGTTCGGCGAGGTGGTCGACGGCCCGCCGGACGGCGGATTCGACGTCGGGCGCGACGTGGTCGAAGTAGTGGTTGCCCGGCACGCCGACCCGCAGCCCGGCGAGGTCCTCGGCGGCGACGGGTCCGCGACCGACGGCCGGGCGGTGGTCGGCGGGGGCCACGGACAGGGACGCGGGGTCGCGGGGGTCGTACCCGGCCAGGGCCGTGAGGACGAGCGCCGCGTCCTCGACGGTCCGAGTGAGGGGGCCGACGTGGTCGAGCGACCAGGACAGGGGCGTCACACCGTGGCGCGGGACGAGCCCGTACGTCGGTTTGAGGCCGACGACGCCGTTCAGGGCGGCCGGTACGCGGATCGACCCGCCGGTGTCGGTTCCCAGCGCGAACGTCGCAGCGCCGGCGGCGACGGCGACGGCCGAGCCCCCGCTGGAGCCGCCGGCGACCCGCCGCGCGTCCCGGGCGTTCCTGGTCTGGGGCGTGGTGAGGCCGTAGGCGAACTCGTGGGTGTGCGTCTTGCCCACGAGCGCCGCACCCGCGGCGTCCAGGCGCTCGGCGACCGTGCTGTCGGCGTCCGCCCGGTGACCTTCCCGTACGCGGGAACTCGCGCTCGTCGCCACGCCCTTCGTGTCGATCAGGTCCTTGAGGCCCATGGGGATCCCCTGCAAGGGGCCCGTGTCGCGGCCCGCCGCGAGATCGCGTTCGGCCCGGCGCGCGGAGTGCCGGGCCCGCTCGGCCGTCACGGTCACGTACGCCCCCAGGAGCGGTTCCGTGGCCTCGATCCGGTCCAGTACGGAGTCGACCAGTTCGGTGGGTGACAGGCGGCCGGCCCGGATCTCCCGGGCGGAGGCCGCCAGGGAGAGTTCATACGGCTGCATCGGTCTCCCCCCGCGCGTGGTCGTGGCCGGTTGCCGGGTACGTCTCGCCGAAGTCGAGTTCCCGCAGGACCGAGACGACGGAGTGGATGTGGTTCGCGGTGGCCGCCACGGCCGCGTGGCGGTCGTCGGGGAGCGGGAGTCCGGTCCGGGCGGCCCATCGGGCCGCCTCCCCGGGTGTGAGTTCGGCGTCGGGCATGGGTTCTCTTTCCGGATCGGGGCTACGGCCGGCGGGAGTTGAGTCCACCGAGCAGCCAAAGGCCAACGGTTTGCCTTGGCCGACCGTAGGGGCTACGTTCCCTTAACGCAATCCCGTAGCTTTAATGCCAGGGGCGTCGCCCCCCTGCCCAGTGCCGAGGAAGTCGCGCCATGAACGAGCCGACCACGAAGAACACGACGAGCACGCCTTCGGCCGATGTCGGCCGCACAGCCGTCCCCCACTGGTCCGTGGGGGACGTGACCGTCCATCGGGTGGACGAGGTTCCCCTCGTGCCTGCGACCGGGCGCTGGCTGCTGCCCGACGCGACCCCGGCCCTCGTCGCCGAACAGGATTGGCTGCGGCCCGACTTCGCCGACCCGGAGGGCGTCCTCCACCTGTCCAGTCACAGCTTCGCGTTCTCGGTCGGCGGGCTGCGCGTGCTGGTCGACACGGGGATCGGCAACGGCAAGGAGCGGGCGAACCCCGCATGGCACGACCTGCGCACCGACTACCTCCAGCGCCTCACGGCCGCGGGCCATCCGCCGGAATCCGTCGACCTGGTGATCCTGACCCACCTGCACACCGACCACGTCGGCTGGAACACCCGGGAGGTGGACGGCGAATGGGTCCCCACGTTCGGCAACGCCCGCTACCTCACCTCGCGCACCGAGCGGGAGTTCTGGGCCTCCTACCCCATGGACGAACCGCGACGGCAGATGTTCCGCGACTCCGTCCATCCGGTCGAGGAAGCGGGGCTGCTCGACCTCGTCGACGTCCCGGCGGAGGGCCTCGACATCGCCCCCGGCCTGCGCCTGGTCCCCACCCCGGGGCACACGCCCGGCCACCTCGCGGTCCGAATCGGCAGCCGCGGCGCCACGGCCCTGATCACAGGTGACTGCGTCCATCACCCCGTCCAACTGCCGCACCCGCACATCGGCAGCTGCGTCGACATCGACCCCGTGCGGTCGGAGGCCACGCGCCGGGCACTGCTCTCGTCCCTCGCCGGCACCGACGTCCTGCTCCTGGGCTCCCACTTCCCGCCGCCCACCGCGGGCACCGTCCGTGCCCACGGGGACCACTACCGGCTGGATTCCGTCCCGGCGCGCCACTGACGGTGCGCGCCGACGGAGCGGCCGGTCAGCCGCGCCGCGCCGCGAGCCGGTGCTCGTGGACGCGCAGGTGCAGTGCGGCCAGGTCGAGCAGCGGTGTGGCGACGCCCGCGGCGCGGGCCCGGACGGTGAGGTCGGTGAGGACGTGGTCGCCCTCGGTGGGGCGGCCCGCGACGAGGTCGCGGTAGAGCGACGGGGTCAACGGCGAGCCGGGCGCGGTGAGCACCCCCTCGGTGAAGGCGCGTTCGGCCTCCGGCAGGGGATGTCCGGCGGCCGCGGCCACGGCTGCCGCCTCGGCGAGCAGGGCGGGCCCCAACTCGGGCCCGCCGGCGACGGCGTTGACCTCGCCGACGGAGCCGCGCATCAGGCAGGTCAGCGAGATGAGGGTGGCGATGAAGACCCACTTGTGCCACATGGCACCGACCACGTCGTCGGTGGCCGGCGAATCGATGCCCGCTCCGGTCAGGGCGGCGCGTACGGCGTCCACGCGGGCGGAGGGACGACCGTCGAGTTCGCCGGTCTGGATCACGGCGGGCGGGGCCATGCGGAGGATGTCACCGTGATCGTTCAGGGTGGTGACGACCTTCGCGACGCCCCCCAGGACCGCTTCGGACCCGAAGCGTTCGACGAGTACGTCGAGGTGGGCCATGCCGTTGAGCAGGGGGACCACGGCCGTGCCGGGTCCGACGGCGGGGGCGAGGTCGGACAGGGCCGCCTCCAGCGCCGTCGACTTCACGGACAGCAGCACCAGGTCGTAGCCCGTACCCGGCGCCTCGGCCGTCACCAAACCGGGGGTCAGGCTCAGGCTCTCCCCCTGCCCCGCGACCCGCAGGCCGCGGGCCCGCAGGGCGGCGGCGCGGGCGGGCCGGACGAGGAAGGAGACGTCATGGCCCGCTCGATCGAGGCGGGCGCCGAAGAAGCCGCCGACGGCGCCGGCTCCGACCGTGAGGATCCTCATGAGGGGGTGCCTTTCGTGACAGGGGCAGGGGTGGGTGCGGGGGTGGGCGTGGTCGTGGTCGTGGTCGTGTTCGTGGAGGTGGCGGGAGGCAGCGGGGTGAGCAGGCGGTGCGGGTGGTGCAGGGCCGCCGACACGGGATCGTCGGCCGGGTCGGGTCCGGGGAGTCCGGGACCGGGGGTGAGCAGGATGTCCCGTACGTCGACCAGGACGCCGCACCCCTCGCAGCGGCCGTCCCCGGTGAGGGCGGCGCCGTCTCCCGCGTGGCGCAGGATCCTTCGGGGGCCGCCGCCCTCGGGTGCGTAGTGCAGCTCCCCCCAGACGGTGAGGGCCCGTACGGCCGGCCACAACTCCAGCCCCTTGGCAGTGAGCTCGTACACCTCGCGCTTGCCGGGTCCGGGAACCCGGGCGAGGACCCCGGCCCGGGTGAGGGTGGTGAGGCGGTCGGTCAGGACCGCGCGCGGGAGGCCGAGGTGGGCGGCGAAGTCGCCGAAGCGGCGGACGCCGAAGAAGGCGTCGCGCACGATGAGCAGCGTCCAGCGCTCGCCGATGACCTCCATCGAGCGGGCGAGGGCGCAGCTTTGGCCGCGGTAGTCGCGGGGCAGCGTCATGCCGCCGACCCTAGATCACATGGTTCGGTGAGTGAACTCTTTTTCATGGCCGTGTCACGAATCCGCCACAGGGCGGGCGTGGCGCGAACCGGGTGGGGCGCGGGGTCGTGTCCATCGGTGCGAGAGCCGGTGCGGGACCGGCCCGTGAGCCTCGGGAGCACCCATGCGGTACACAGCGACCGTCCGACGCGGCACGGTGGTTCTGGTGGCGGCCGCGGCGGCCACCGCCCTGGTCACGGGTTGCACGCCGACCGGCGAGGACGGCGCGGCCACCGGCCCGTCGGCCCCGCCCGCGGCGTCCGGCCCGGCGAAGCCCACGGCGTCCGCCACGCCGACGGGTCCGGGATCCGGCGGTGCGACTTCCGGTGGTGCGACTTCCGGCGGTACCGCTTCCGGCGGTGGGGGCAAGGGGACGCCGAGCCCGTCGGGGTCGGCGCCGGCGACCGGGGCCAAGCCCTGCGCGAGTGGCGCCGTCAAGGTGTCGGAGGGCCACCAGGCCGACGTCCGGCCGCCCGGCACGGGCACGGGGGCCGCCGTCGTCTCGGTCACGAACACCTCGTCGCAGCCCTGCGCGCTGACCGGCTTCCCCACCGTCGCGGGCGCGGGCAACGGCTCCCCCGACAAGAACCGACCGCTCACGGTCACCCGCGGCGGGACGGCCGTCCCGGTGACGTTGGCCCCGGGGGCCCGCGCCTGGACGAAGCTCACCTTCGTGCAGGTGCAGGGCGAGGCGGACGGCTACTGCGTGTCCGGAGCCACCCCGTCCAGCTTCCCCACGCTGGTCCTCGGCGTGCCGGGCGCGGGCGCGCACCAGATCGCCATGGACGACGGGGTGTTCGCCGAGTGCGACGACAAGGTGACCGTCACGGCGTTCTCCGCCACCAAGCCCTCCTGATGCCGCGCCCGGCCGGGTCCGGACGGAGTGCCGAGCCTCCGCCCGGACCCGGCGCGCGGTTCAGCCGGTGAAGATCCAGCCGAGCTGACCGCCGGAGGCCTGGCCCTCACAGTTGGTCTGGTTGGACTCGAAGAACTCCCGGTGCTTGCCGACCATGCAGCGCATCAAGGGAGCGGTGCCCACTCCGGCGGGTTGGCCCGGGTAGAACCACCCGAGCCGTGAAACGTACGTCTGGCCCTCGCAGTTGACGTCGCCCGAGAGGAAGTTGTCCTTGCGGACGACGCAGTGGTACAGCGGCACCGTGCCCTCGCGCGGGCTGGTGTAGAGCTGACCGAGGCTGCCCTCGACCTGGTAGCCGGGAGGAACGTTCCAGACGGTGCTGATGTGTTCGCCGTTCGGACCGATGAGGCGGTTGAGGCTACGGGTGGGAGCGGTGACCGCGGGCTCGCCACTACAGGTGGCCTTGATCATGGCCTGGTAGTAGTTCCCGGTCACGTACGTGAAGAGCGGGCCCTCCGTCACCCGGCACTGGGAGCCGGCGAACCCGGCGTCGGCGGCCTGCCGGCCCAGGTGGTCGTAGGCGGCGGCCGCGGCGATGTTCTGCGGGCCTCCGCCGATACCGGTCAGGTACACCACGACGGGTCCGACATTGGCGGCCGCCGGTGCGGGGGCGGGGGCCGGTGCCGCGCCGGCCGGCGCGGCGGCGGTCACGGCAGCCGCGAGGGCGACGGAGAGGGCGAGGAGGGTCGTACGCAGGCGAGAGGTGCGGCGCAAGGCTGAACTCCTGGTCGTCGGCCGCGGCGGCCTGTGGGCCGCCACGGGGTTGAGCGACTGTGCGTACCGCCCGATAGGCGGCATCGCCGTCATTCCACACTTAGACCCCTCACCGGGACCAGACGGTCTTCGGCCGATCCCGGGGGTCACCCTCCGGCCGCCGTTTCCCGGCGGACGTCGCCGTGGCTCCTCGACCGGCAAGTTCCTTGATGGAAAGGTGAACTGACGATTCATCGGGAACGCGCTACGGCAACACGGGTCCCACTGGGGAACCGAATTGATCACGTTCGGCGTCTTCTCGATCAATGACCGCACAGGACTGACGGAAGAGGAGAAGCTGACGTGAAGACCCGGGGAACCATCCCGTCCCGTCGCTCACTACTGACCGCGGGAGCGGGGGCGGCCCTGGCCGTGGCACTGCCGGCGGGCGCGGCCCGTGCGGCCTCGTCGCCGCGCGCGAGCGGTGTCGTGCAGCAGTTGCGCGAACTGGAACGCGCGTACGGGGCGCGGCTGGGAGTGTACGCGCGGGACACCGCGACGGGCCGGACCGTGCTCCACCGTGCCGACGAGCTGTTCCCCATGTGTTCGGTGTTCAAGACCGTCGCCGCGGCGGCCGTGCTGCGCGACCTGGACCGGGACGGGACCTTCCTGGCCAAGCGCATCCACTACACGCAGCAGGAGGTCACGGACGCGGGCGGCGGTGAGATCACGAAGCGCCCCGAGAACATCGCGGGCGGTCTGACCGTGGCCGAGCTCTGCTCGGCTGCCATCGCCCAGAGCGACAACGCCGCCGCCAACCTGCTGCTCCGCGAGTTGGGCGGCCCCACCGCGGTCACCCGGTTCTGCCGCTCGGTGGGGGACCGTACGACCCGGCTCGACCGTTGCGAGCCCGAACTGAACTCGGCCGAGCCCGCGCGGGTGACCGACACCACCACGCCCCGGGCGATCGGGCAGACGTACGGGCGGCTCACCCTCGGCCACCTGCTGACGTCGGAGGACCGGGAGCGGCTCACCGGGTGGCTGCTGGCCAACACCACCAGCGGCGATCGGCTCCGGGCGGGTCTGCCCCGTGACTGGGCCGTGGCGGACAAGACCGGAGCCGGGTCCTACGGGACCAACAACAATGTGGGCATCGCCTGGCCGCCGGAGCGGCCCCCGGTGATCCTGTCGATCTTCTCCACCATGCCGGACGCGGACGCGACCCGTGACAACACCCTGATCGCCAAGACCGCGAAACTGCTGGCGGACACGTTCGCATGAGGGCCGGACCCGCAAATGCGTTCGCGGTACCGGGTGCTCGTGGAGGATCATTCGCCGCATGAACGACCAACCCTCGCGATGGACCCAGGCAACCGTGTACCCCGACATGTGGGTCGACCCGGCCGACGACCCGCGCGACATGCGGGCCAGCCCGGACGGGGAGCTCGCCACGCTGGACGACTTCCTGTCGGGCTACCGCATGACCCTGCGGATGAAGTGCGAGGGCCTGACCCCGGAGCAGTTGGCCCGCCGTTCGGTTCCACCGTCGACGATGTCGCTGCTCGGGTTGCTGCGGCACCTTGCCGAGGCGGAGCGGGACTGGCACAACTGGATCATCGACGGTGATCCGCTGCCGAAGTTGTACGGGAAGCGCGACGCGGACTTCGACGGGGTCGTGGCGGACCAGGCCCAGGTCGACGCCGCGTACGCCGATCTGGAGCGCGAGCAGGCGGCGACCGACGCCGCGCTGGCCGCGCACCCGGACCTCGGCGAGCGCCTGGGGAAGGACGGCATCGCGGTGCGGGAGCTGATGGTCCACCGGATCGAGGAGTACGCCCGCCACTGCGGACACGCCGACCTGCTGCGCGAGTGCGTCGACGGACGCGTGGGCCAGTAGGCGCCCGGCCGGTCCCCGGTGATCACCGGGGACCGGCCGGGGCCGCGGCCTCCAGGTCGTCGACGCTGCCGGACATCACGGTGCGCACGTGCCGGGTGAGGTGCTCGGCCGGCCAGTCCCACCAGGCCAGGGCGAGCAGGCGGGACACGTCCGCCTCGCTGTGGCGCGTACGGATCAGCTCGGCCGGGTTGCCGCCGACGATGCCGTAGTCGGGTACGTCGGCGACGACGACGGCTCCGGAGGCGACGATCGCGCCGTGCCCGATGCGGACTCCGGGCATGACCGTGACGCCGTGGCCGAACCAGACGTCGTTGCCGACGACGGTGTCCCCGCGTCCGGGGAGACCGGTGATGAGGTCGAAGTGCTCGGCCCAGCCGCCGCCCATGATGGGGAACGGGAACGTCGACGGGCCGTCCATGCGGTGGTTGGCGCCGTTCATGATGAACCGGACTCCGGTGCCCAGCGCGCAGTACTTCCCGATGACGAGCTTCTCCGGCCCGTAGTGGTGGAGCACGTTGCGGGTCTCGAACGCGGTGGGATCGTCCGGGTCGTCGTAGTAGGAGTACTCGCCGACCTCGATCAGCGGTGACGTCACCAGCGGCTTCAGGAGCACGACGCGCGGCTGTCCGGGCATCGGGTGGAGCATCGACGGGTCCGGCGCGTCGAGGGGCCGGTCGTCGGACCGGGCGTCGGTGGGTTCGGGATTCAAGGTGGCACCACTCCGGACGGTCTGTGCGTGCGTGCGCGGACAGTGCGTCCATGATCCCGGATCTCCCGGCCCGCGCACGTCAGTGGGCGCCGTCGATCCGGTGGACCCGCTGGCTGGTCAGTTCGTACCTGGCGGGGATGACGGAGAGTCCGCCGCCCTCGATCCTGGCGGCCAGGGCGGGCTCCGCGGACAGCCGTCCGGCCACCAGCCGCACGTTGGCGTCGACGGCGGCGTCCACCCGCGCGGCGCCCGTCAGCGTACGGTCGATCGCCGGGCGGATCTGATCGACCAGGTACTGCATGTGGCCGGGCAGCCCCGCTCCGCTCTCGTCCGCGTGGACGGCTGCCGCGACCGCCCCGCACGACTGGTGGCCCAGGATCACGACGAGCGGGATGGCCAGTTCCACGACCCCGTACGCGATGCTGGCCAGGACGGCCTCGTCGAGGACCTCGCCGGCCGACCGTACGGTCAGCAGATCACCGAGGCCCTGGTCGAAGACCAGCTCCGGCGGCACCCTGGAGTCCACGCAGCCCAGGATGACGGCGAAGGGGTGCTGTCCGCTGACGAGCGTCTTGCGCACCGCCCTGGTCTCGTCGGGATGCCGTTCGTGCAGCGTCCTCCAGCGCTGGTTCCCCGCGTCGAGCGCCCGCAACGCGGACACGGGCGTCGTCGGGCGCGGGCCGTTCAGTCCTTCCGGACCGGAGGTCCTGCCGTCCGGCAGGCCCGCGATCAGTCCGGCGCCGACGGCAACCGTCCCCGTCAGCGCGGCCCGCACGAACAGGCGCCGGCCCCGGTCCTCATGACGTTCGACATCAGGAGTCATAGCGGACCAAAATAGGCGCATCCGCACTCCAAAATGCCATTCGGCACTCTTCTTTGATCGGCCTTTGGTCGACCCTTGAACGAATCCCGACGAAAGCCTCCGCGACGAGCCCGGCCCCCGCCCCCCTTGGCGCCCCGCCGGGGAGAGGCGCTCCGTCGCGGCGGCCGACGTACGCAGCCCGGCGCGGCGTCGGCCCGAAGGCGGTCCGGGTACGGGAGGAGGCGCCGGCCGCCACCGGGCGGACCCTGCTGGAGGCGTGAGGCTCAGTCCTCCGGCGGGGTCGAGCGGGCGTAGCGGTCGGCGAGCCCGCGCAGGTGCGTCACCAGTTCCGGTGGCCCGGTGACCTCGAAGTCGAGGTCCAGCATGCCCAGGTGGACGGCGAGGGCCCGCAGGGTGTCGGCCCCGGTGATCAGGGTGCAGCTGTCGGCGTCGACGGCCTCCACCGTGCCGACCGCGGGGTTGATCCGCTCCACCACCGCCGCCGCCGGCGCGTGGACGGTCACGCGTGCGTGGTGGCGCCAGGCCGCGCTCGCCACCCGTCCCGAGACGTAGGCCGCGAGGTCGGCGGCGGGCGGCTCGCGCGGGGCGAAGCGCGGTCCGGTCGGGGTACGGGGTCGCATACGGTCGATTCTGAAGGTCCGCCAGTCCTCCCGTTCGACGTCCCACGCCACGAGGTACCAGCGCCGTCCCCAGTTCACCGCCCGGTGGGGTTCCACGGTGCGCCGGGTCGGTGATCCGGCGTGGTCGAGGTAGTCGAAGCGCAGGCGTTCGCGGTCACGGCAGGCGGAGACGAGGGTGGTGAGTACGTCCGCGGAGACGGTCGGGGCCGGGCGGTCCGCCGGGACGGCCACGGTGTACGCCTGGAGCGTCCGCACCCGTCGGCGCAGCCGCGACGGCAGCACCTGTTCGAGTTTGGCCAAGGCCCTGAGGGAGGTCTCCTCGGTACCGGGCACGGCTCCCTGGGCGGCGGTCCGCAGGGCGATCGTCACCGCGACGGCCTCCTCGTCGTCGAGCAGCAGCGGAGGCATGGCCGCCCCCGCGCCCAGCCGGTAGCCGCCGGCGGCCCCGCGTGCGGCGTCCACGGGATAGCCGAGTTCGCGCAGTCGGTCGATGTCGTTGCGGACGGTGCGCCCGCTGACCCCCAGACGCTCGGCCAGCTCGGAGCCCGGCCAGGAGCGCGGGGTTTGCAACAGGGAGAGGAGCGCCAGGAGCCGCGCGGAAGTGTCGAGCATGGAACCAAGCCTGTGAGGTAATTAGGAAGGCGGCGTGCCTATATGGAGACTACCGTCCTACCCATGGAGAACAGCAGCGACATCGACGCCCGGATCCACCCGTACCGCATCGACATCGCGCAGGAGGAGCTCGACGACCTGCGTGACCGGCTGGCACGCACCCGCTGGGGCGGCGGGATCCCCGGCGCCGGTTGGAGCCGCGGCGTGCCCACCGACTACCTCAAGGGCCTGGCCGCGTACTGGGCCGACGGTTTCGACTGGCGCAAGGCGGAGGCGGAACTCAACGAGTTCCCGCAGTTCACCACCGAGATCGACGGCCAGAACGTCCACTTCCTGCACGTACGTTCGCAGAACCCGGCGGCCGTGCCGCTGCTCCTGGTGCACGACTGGCCGTGCTCGTTCGTCCAGTTCGTCGATGTCATCGGGCCGCTGGCGCGGGACTTCCACGTCATCGTCACTTCCACGCCCGGTACCGGCTTCTCCGGGCCTCTCGGCGAGGCCGGCTGGAACACCGGTCGGATCGCCGGGGCGTTCGTCGAGCTGATGGAGCGGCTCGGCTACGGCTCGTACGGGGTTCAGGGGACCGGCGGCGGGGCCTGGATCGTCGCCGAGATGGGGCGCCGGGCGCCCGACCGGGTCATCGGCGTGCACGTCAACGGTCTGATCACCTTCCCCTCGGGGGATCCCTCCGAGTTCGAGGGGCTGACCGACTCCGAGCAGGAGCGGCTGGCCAGGCTGGAGGAGTTCCAGCAGGACAAGATGGGCTTCAACGCGATCCAGTCCACCCGTCCGCAGACCCTCGCCCACGGTTTGCACGACTCCCCCGTCGGTCAACTGGCCTGGATCGCGGAGAAGTTCAAGGAGTGGACCGACCCCTCGGCGGAGCTCCCCGAGGACGCCGTCGGCCTCGACCGGCTGCTGACCAACATCAGCGTCTACTGGTTCAGCGGCACGGCCGGATCCTCGGCGAACCTCTATTACGAGGCGGGGCACGACGCGAGCGCCTGGGCGCCGAAGCCGCGCGGCACCGTCCCGACCGGAGTGGCCGTCGCGCTCGGCACCGATGTGGCCATCCGCCGCTTCGCGGAGCGGGACCACCACGTCACGCACTGGACCGAGCTGGAGCGGGGCGGCAACTTCCTCGCGCTGGAGCAGCCGGAGGCGTTCGTGGCCGACGTCCGCGCCTTCTTCGCCACCCTGAGCGCCTGAGCGCCTGAGCGCCCGGGACCCGACCCCGGCCAGGATCCTCGCCCCGCGTGCCGGGGGGGGGTGCCTCGGCCGGGGGTCAGGCGAACGGTGCCGAGACACGCCGTTGCCATCCGTGGTCGGTCAGGACGACGAGGTGGACCGCCTCGGCACGGGCCCGGAGGGGCAGGAGTTCCCCCACCCGGTCGCCCACGCGTCGGGCTTCCGCTTCGTCACAGCCCAGTGCCATCGTGACGTGGGCGTTGGGCGACTCCCCGAAGCGTCCGCCATAGGGGCGCACCGCCGGCCACCGGTCGCGGAACGCCGTGATGACGGGGTCGAGTTCGGCGGCCTCGACCGCGACGAACCCGGGCGCGGCGACCAACCGCCTCAGCAGCAGGTCGACCGACGGCATCGACCCGGCGAGCCGGCGGATCGCGCGCTCCGTGTCGTCGTCGACGTCCGCGGCGGGCACGAACGGGTACAGGACCGTCACATGAGCGGGTAGGCCCGTCCTGACGAGGCTCGGGTCCACCCCGGCGACGGCCTCCAACAGCACCTCGGCCGCAGGCAGTTCGATCACTACGGCGGTCGTTCCGATGGTCGGCACGGAAGCCATCCTCGCACGGCCGGGACGGGCCTGCGCCCGGCCCCCCGGCACCCGGTTCGGCCGCGGGAACCGCCCGAGCCCGCCGGACCTCACGCCGTGCGCGCCGACTCAGCCCGTGAAGTGGGGTTCCGTCCGCCCGAGGGGTTGCGGGAAGCCGTGCGGGTCGACCTCGGCGGGCTCCCCGCCCGCGGCGGCGAGGGCGCCGAGCGCCCCGACCAGCCCGGCGCGCTCGGTGCGCCCGAGCCGCGCCAGGAGGGCGGCCGTCTCCGCCCGGCGCCGGGCCGTGACGGTGGCCACCAGACGCGCGCCCGAGTCCGTGGCGGTGAGCACCGTCTCCCGTCGGTTCTCCCGGTTGGGTCTGCGGTCCGCCAGACCCGCCGCGATCAGCCGGTCGACCATGCGCATGGCGGTCGACGGGTTGACCGCCATCACCCCGGCGAGGGCGACCAGTTTCACGTGCCGGCGCGCCACCAGGACGTCGAGCATTCGGAACTGCGCGGGCGTGACCCCGTCTCCGACGGCCGCCGCCAGGGCTCTGGTCGAGATGGACACGAGCAGGTGGGAGGCGGCCAGGACGGCGCGCGTCACGTCGTCGACCTCGTCGGCCACGGCTACGACAGGTGGGGGATCCGCGGGTCGCGTTTCCTCGGTCATACCCCTTTGTACCGCCTGATCCTTCGGGATACCCAGTGGTCCGACGCTCGGGCCGGCGCTCAGGTGGCGGTGCGCGGCGGCCGTGCGACCGAGGGGGTCCTCTCACATGTCCCGTTCCCCCGAGCCGAAACGGGGGGACGGCCGAATGTCGCGGCTTTCACACCGCAAATATCGCACAGGGCAAAGACGTTACGGTCTCGTGACCTTTTGAAATTTTGGGGTGTTTTACACCGATAAATTAGCGTTTCGTTCGGGGGCATCGAGGGGGTTGTCCACATCATGGACACCGTCGGATAACACGGACGTACGGCGTCCGGAACCCCATATGGGCATGTTTTTTGGGCAGATGCTCGGTAGCTTCGGCCCGCATGACCGCCGTCCACGCAGATCCGGCCACCCGTCCCCGACCCCCCGCCCCCACAGCCCCACCCGGAATTCGAGCCGAGCGGCCCGACGTCTCGGACGGCCCCGACCTCTGGCGCATCGCCCGCGAAGCGCAGACCTTGGACGTCAACTCCCCCTACAGCTACCTGCTGTGGTGCCGGGATTTCGCCGCCACCTCCGCCGTCGCCCGCGACCGCACCGGCCGTCCGGTCGGCTTCGTCACGGGATACCTGCGCCCCGACGCGCCGGGCACGCTGCTGATCTGGCAGGTCGCCGTCGACGCCACCGCCCGGGGGCAGGGGATCGCCGGGTACCTCCTCGACCACCTCACCGAACGGGTCGCCGCAGAGCACGCGCTCGACGTTCTGGAGACCACCATCAGCCCGGGAAACACTGCGTCGGAGCGGCTGTTCGCGTCCTATGCCGAACGCCACGGCGCCCGCGTCGCCCGGAAGGTCCTCTTCGCCGAGGAGCACTTCCCCGGCGGCGCCGGGCAGCACGACGCGGAGGTGCTGCACCGCATCGGCACCCCCGGCGAGCCACTGACCACGTAGGTCGGCCCGCAGGTCCACCACCCACCCATCACCACACATCACAGGAGAGGTCCACTTGACCACGACAGCACCGATCCCGACCGTCTTCGAAACCGTCGAGTCGGAGGTTCGCAGCTACTGCCGCGCCTGGCCCGTCGTCTTCGACCGCGCGCAGGGCAGCCGCCTCCACGACGAGAACGGTCGCAGCTACCTGGACTTCTTCGCCGGCGCCGGCTCGCTCAACTACGGGCACAACAACCCGGTGTTGAAGAGGGCGTTGCTCGACTACATCGAGCGCGACGGCATCACGCACGCCCTGGACATGTCGACGACCGCCAAGCGGGCCTTCCTGGAGACCTTCCAGTCCACCGTCCTCGCCCCCCGCGCCCTGCCGTACAAGGTGATGTTCCCCGGCCCCACCGGCACCAACGCGGTCGAGGCCGCGCTGAAGTTGGCGCGGAAGGCCAAGGGTCGCGAGGCGGTCGTCTCCTTCACGAACGCCTTCCACGGCATGTCCCTGGGTTCGCTCGCCGTGACCGGAAACGCCTTCAAACGCGCCGGCGCCGGCGTTCCGCTGGTGCACAGCACGCCGATGCCCTTCGACAACTACCTCGGAGGCCGGACGCCCGACTTCCTCTGGTTCGAGCGGCTGTTGGAGGACCAGGGCTCCGGTCTCAACAACCCGGCCGCCGTGATCGTCGAGACCGTGCAGGGCGAGGGCGGCGTAAACGTGGCGCGCGCGGAGTGGCTGCGCGCCCTCGCCGACCTGTGCCGCCGGCGGGACATGCTGTTGATCGTCGACGACGTGCAGATGGGCTGCGGCCGCACCGGCGACTTCTTCTCCTTCGAGGAGGCGGGCATCACGCCCGACATCGTCACCGTCTCCAAGTCCATCAGCGGCTACGGACTGCCCATGGCGCTCTGCCTGTTCAAGCCCGAGCTCGACATCTGGGAGCCGGGCGAGCACAACGGCACGTTCCGCGGGAACAACCCGGCCTTCGTCACGGCCACCGCCGCGCTGGAGACGTACTGGCGCGACGGCGTCCTGCGCGAACGCACCCGCGTCCAGGGCGACCGCATCGAGCAGGCCCTCATGGACCTCTGTGCGGAGCACGAGCGGGACGGCGCCTCGTACCGCGGTCGCGGCATGGTGTGGGGCCTCGAGTTCACCCGCAAGGAACGCGCCGCCGAGGTATGCCGCAGGGCCTTCGAGAACGGCCTGCTCATCGAGACCTCCGGTCCGGAGAGCGAGGTCGTCAAGTTGCTGCCGGCGCTCACCGTGTCGGCCGACGAGCTCGACGAGGGCCTCGACATCCTCGCGCGGTCCGTCCGCGAGACGGCCTGACGCCACCGCACCCGACACCACGAAGGGCAGCACCACCGTGATCGTCCGATCCTTCCGTGACATCGAGGGAACCGACCGCCACGTCAAGGCGGCCTCCGGCACCTGGGAGAGCAAGCGCCTCATCCTGGCGAAGGAACGCGTCGGCTTCTCCCTCCACGAGACCGTCCTGTACACCGGCACCGAGACGTCCATGTGGTACGCGAACCACGTCGAGGCGGTGGTGTGCGTCGAGGGCGAGGCCGAACTCACCGACGAGGAGACCGGCGAGAAGCACACCATCACGCCGGGCACCGTCTACGTCCTCGACGGCCACGAGCGGCACACCCTGCGCGTCATCAGCGAGTTCCGATGCCTGTGCGTCTTCAACCCGCCGGTGACCGGCCGTGAGGACCACGACGAGAACGGCGTGTACCCGCTGCTCACCGAACCGGATCCGGTCTGACGTTTCCCGACCCGGTCCGCACCCACCGAAACCGAGAGGAGAGGCAAGCAACGCCATGCTCACTGCCACCGAACGCACCCTCGCCGACCTGTACCCCACCCGGGGCTCCGAAGAAGTCCTCATCGGACGCAAGGACCCCGTCGTGTGGTCCGAGCCCGGTACGCCCGGGCCGTTCTGGGCGCGCGAGTTGGAGGGCTTCGAACGCGACGGCTTCGTCACCGCCGAGCAGTTGATCGGTCCGGACGAGGTCGAGGAGTACCGGGCCGAGATGGACCGGTTGGTGTCGGACCCCGCCGTACGGTCCGACGAGCGGGCCATCGTGGAGCCCGGCTCGGGCGAGGTCCGCTCGGTCTTCGAGGTCCACCGCGTCAGCGAGGTGTTCGCACGGCTCGCCGCCGATCCGCGGCTCGTGGACCGGGCGCGGCAGATCCTCGGTTCCGACGTGTACGTCCACCAGTCCCGCATCAACGCCAAGCCGGGCTTCGGCGCGAGCGGCTTCTACTGGCACTCCGACTTCGAGACCTGGCACGCGGAGGACGGTCTGCCCCGGATGCGGACGGTGTCGGTGTCCATCGCCCTCACGCCGAACCACCCGACCAACGGCAGCTTGATGATCATGCCGGGTTCCCACCGCACGTTCCTCGGCTGCGCGGGTGCGACGCCGAAGGACAACTACAAGAAGTCGCTCCAGATGCAGGATGCCGGAACCCCCTCCCCCGAGGCCCTGACGCGGTTCGCGTCGGCGTGCGGCATCCAGCAGTTCACCGGGGCGGCCGGATCGGCCACCTGGTTCGACTGCAACGCGCTGCACGGTTCCGGGGACAACATCACCCCTTACCCGCGCAGCAACGTCTTCCTGGTGTTCAACAGCGTGGAGAACCTGCCGATGGAGCCGTTCGCGGCGCCGATCCGACGGCCGTCCTTCATCGCCTCGCGGGACTTCACCCCACTGACCTGACCCATCGGCCGGGCACGGCGTACCCGCCGTGCCCGGGCTCCGGCCCGGCACGGGGCCCGATCCCCGGGCCCGGTGCGTGCGTCCGGCCCGTTCCGTACCCTGGCGGCATGCGGATGCGCCCCACTCTGAGCTGGACGCCCACCGAGGCCCCGGAGCCCGGCACCACGGATCTGGAGCCGGTCCGTGACGTGCTGGGCACCGGCGGTGTGCTGGTGCTCACCGGGGCGGGCATCTCCACGGAGTCGGGCATCCCCGACTACCGGGGCGAGGGCGGGAGCCTGAGCCGGCACACCCCGATGACCTACCAGGACTTCACCGCGAGCGCCGGGGCCCGGCGCCGGTACTGGGCGCGCGGCCACCTCGGGTGGCGCACGTTCGGTCGTGCACGGCCCAACGCGGGTCACCGGTCGGTGGCCGCGTTCGGGCGGCACGGTCTGCTCTCGGGCGTGATCACCCAGAACGTCGACGGTCTGCACCAGGCCGGTGGCAGCCGGGACGTGGTGGAACTGCACGGCAGCCTCGGCCGGGTCGTCTGCCTGTCCTGCGGCGACGTCGGATCGCGGGGTGATCTCGCCCGACGGCTGGAGGAGGTCAACGCGGGTTTCGAACCCGTGGCCGCCGGGCTGAATCCGGACGGTGACGCCGACCTCACCGACGAGCAGGTCGCGGGCTTCCGGGTGGTGCCCTGTTCGAGGTGCGGCGGCATCCTCAAGCCGGACGTGGTGTTCTTCGGCGAGGCCGTCCCGCGGGAGCGGGTCGAGCGCTGCCGGGCCATGGTCGAGGACGCTTCCTCGCTCCTGGTACTGGGCTCCTCGCTGACGGTGATGTCCGGGCTGAGGTTCGTCCGCCAGGCGGCGGGGGCGGGGAAGCCGGTGGTGATCGTCAATCGGGACCCGACCCGGGGCGACCGGTACGCCGCCGCCCGGGTCGAGCTTCCCCTGGGGACGGCGCTGACCTCTCTGGCCGCCCGGCTGGGCGTCCCCGTCGACGGCACGCCGACGGCCTGAACACGGCGGTCGTACCACGAGGTCGGCGTACCCCGACGGCACTCCGTACCCCACCGCGCCGTTGGGGTACGGTCTGTGGGCGGCGCGAGCGGCTTGTTGCCCCGCGCTCGCCGGTTCGGAGGCCGATCCCGCCCTCCGCCTCCACCAGCACGACCCGGCCCGTCGACGGGGTGTGCCCGAGCACGACAGGTCCGACTTCCTTGCCTTCTGCTGCTGCGACCGCATCCCCGGGCGCGCGCCTGCGCGGCCTGACGCCCGACTGGCTGTCCGATCCGAAGGTGTGGCGCACCGAGGTGTTGGCCGGTCTGGTCGTCGCGCTCGCGCTGATACCCGAGGCGATCTCGTTCTCGATCATCGCCGGGGTCGACCCCGCCATCGGGTTGTTCAGCTCCTTCACCATGGCCGTGGTCATTTCCGTCGTCGGTGGCAGGCGGGCCATGATCTCCGCCGCGACCGGGGCCGTCGCCCTGGTGATCGCGCCGCTGAACCGGGAACACGGCCTCGGTCACCTGATCGCGGCGGTCATCCTGGCCGGCGTCCTCCAGGTCGCGCTCGGCGCGCTGGGCGTGGCCAAATTGATGCGGTTCATCCCGCGCTCGGTCATGGTCGGGTTCGTCAACTCCCTGGCCGTCCTGATCTTCATGACGCAGATCCCCGAACTGCGGAACGTGCCCTGGCCCGTGTACCCGCTGCTCATCGGCGGCCTGGCGCTGTTGGTGTTCTTCCCGCGGATCACCACCGCGGTCCCGGCGCCGTTGGTGTCCATCGCCGTCCTCACCGCCATCACGGTCGGCGCGGCCATCGCGGTGCCCACCGTCGGCGACAAGGGCGCCCTGCCCACCTCGCTGCCCGTGCCCGGCCTGCCCGACGTACCGTTCGCCCTGGACACCCTGACCACCATCGCCCCGTACGCCTTCGCCATGGCGCTCGTCGGGCTGATGGAGTCGCTGATGACGGCGAAGCTCGTCGACGACATCACCGACACCCGATCCAGCAAGACCCGCGAGTCGATCGGCCAGGGCATCGCCAACATCGTCACCGGCTTCTTCGGCGGCATGGGCGGTTGCGCCATGATCGGCCAGACGATGATCAACGTGAAGGTCTCCGGTGCCCGCACCCGGCTGT
Source organism: Streptomyces sp. Isolate_45 (assembly GCF_024721315.2). Classification (GTDB taxonomy): domain Bacteria; phylum Actinomycetota; class Actinomycetes; order Streptomycetales; family Streptomycetaceae; genus Streptomyces. Next base: position 33,943 of record NZ_JANFAK020000007.1, on the reverse strand, counting down.
CCACCTTCCTCGCGGGCGCGTTCCTCATGGTGCTGTGCGTCGTGTTCGGCCCGATCGTCTCCGAGATTCCGATGGCCGCCCTGGTCGCCGTCATGATCATGGTGTCGTTCGCGACCTTCGACTGGCACTCCATCGCCCCGAGGACGCTGTCGCGGATGCCCGCGGGCGAGATCGCGGTGATGGTCATCACCGTCACGGCCGTGGTGACCACCCACAACCTCGCCGTCGGCGTCGTTCTGGGGTCCGTCACCGCCATGGTCGTCTTCGCCAAGCGCGTCGCCCACCTCACCGAGGTCACCACCGTCGACGGCCCGGACGGGGACACCGTCGTCCACCGGGTGACCGGGGCGCTGTTCTTCGCCTCCTCCAACGACCTCGTCGGGCGGTTCGACTACGCCGGCGACCCGAGCAACGTCGTCATCGACCTGAGCGCGGCCCACGTCTGGGACGCCTCGTCCGTCGCCGTCCTCGACGCGATCGGGGCGAGGTACGCACAGCGCGGCAAGACCGTCGAGATCACCGGCCTGAACGGTCCCAGCGCCGCCCTGCACGGCAAGCTCACGGGTCAACTCACCCGTCCCTGACACCGGGCCCCCGACCCCGGCCTCGGCCCCGGTTTCAAAAAACGGGACATCTCATCCCATCCACACCCACCCGTGGCATCGAATTACTTGTGTCACATCAGCCACTGCTCTCACTGCGGTGAGGGCGAGGAGGTGGGATCCATGTCCGTTCCCATCCGTGTCAGACACATGGCGGTGGCCGTCGCCTCGACCGGCATCCTCGTCGGCGGCGCGGCGCTCGGCGCCGCGGCCCCCGCGATGGCGGCGCCCGCCGCGACGCAGGCCGCCTCCGCTTCCGTCGCCGGTGACCGCGGCGAGCGGTGCGTCTGGAAGAAGGGCCACTGGGAGAAGCGGTGGGTCAAGGGCCACTGGGAGAAGCGCTGGGTCAAGAACCACTGGGACAACCACGGCAACGGAAACTGGAGCGGATACGGCAGCGGCAACGGGGATCGTGACCGGGGCAACGGCAACGGCAACGGCAACGGCAACGGGGATCGTGACCGGGGCGGGGGCCACGACGACTCCAGGCGGGGGAACAAGGGGCACTGGAAGTGGGTGTACGTCCCCGGCGAGTGGGACAGGCAGTGGGTCAAGGGCCACTGGGACTGCTCGTACAAGCACCGCTGGTAGCGACTGCTTCCACCCGCAGAACACACGGTTCGACGAGGGCCCGCGCCGCGGGCCCTCGTCGGCGTGGTACCCGTCCTCTCCGGATGCGCCCGGTCCACAACGGTGATGGGATCGGAAGATCCACGCACGCACCCGAGGAGCACGGGACCCCAGATGGCGGACAGCACGGACAGGGCGGTGAGCGCGGACGGTGTGAGCGCCGACCCGGAGGACGGGCCGGACGCCCTGCTGCTGCGGGTCGCCCACGGCGACGCGGAAGCCTTCGCCCCCTTCTACGACGCGCTGGTCGCCTCCGTGACGGGCGTGGTGTGCCGGGTCCTGCGCGACGAGGACCAGGCCGCGGAGGTCACCCAGGAGGTGATGGTCGAGGTGTGGAGGACCGCAGCCCGGTTCCGTCCGGAGATCGGGACGGCGAAGGCCTGGGTGCTGGTACTGGCCCACCGGCGGGCCGTGGACCGCGTGCGTTCCGCGGAGGCGCGCCTGGTGCGGGAGGAGAAGGCGGCCCTGCTGAACCTGTTGCCGCCCTTCGACGAGGTCGCGGACGAGGTCGAGGGACGTGACGAGTACGCACGGGTGCGGCGCTGCCTGGACGGGTTGAGCGGACCCCAGCAGGAGGCCGTACGAATGGCCTTCTACGAGGGGATGACCTACCGGGAGGTGGCCCGCTCCCTGGAGGCGCCGGAGGGGACGGTCAAATCCCGGCTCCGCGACGGGCTGCACCGGTTGCGCGGCTGTCTGGAGGCGTCCCGATGAGCGTCGCGCCCGACCCCCACGCGTCCCTCGGGGCGTACCTGCTGCACGCGATGCCACCCGATGAGGAGGACGACTTCGCCCGCCACCTGGCCGGCTGCGTCTCCTGCCGGCGCGAGGCGGCCGCGCTCGCCCCCGTCGTCGCGGACCTGTGTGCCTCGCCACCGATGGCGCCTCCCGCGGAATCGCGGGCCGTGGTGCTGGCACGGATCGCCGGTACTCCGCAGGAGGCCACCGGCTCCCCCACGGCTCCCCGCCCGGTCCCGTCCCACGCTCCGGGCGCGCCCGCGGGGCGGGCCGCCGGTGCGGCGCCTGCGGTGGGCCCTGGCCTGCTGCGCCGCTGCCGCGGTGGCGTTCGGCGGCATCGCCCTCTGGCAGCACCAGGAGGCCGAGGAGGCCCGCGCCGGATTGTCCGCGTCCCGCGCCTCCGGCCCCGCCCGGGAGCTGGCGGAGGTGCTCGCCGCTCCGGACGCCCAGGTCAACGCCGCGCGGTTCGAGGACGGAGCCACCGGCTGCGTCATCGTCTCCCGGAGCGAGAGCAAGGCCGCCTTCATCGCCACGGGCCTGCCGAAGCTCCCCGCCGACCAGGTGTACGCGCTCTGGTACGACGACGACGGCACCACCCGTTCGGCGGGCACCCTCGCAGGGGGCGGCAGCTGGCACATCCAGCTGCTGGACGGGCCGGTGGACCAGGCCACGGCCGTCGGCGTCACCGTCGAGTCGGCCGCGGGGTCCACGACTCCGACCACGGCCCCGGTCGGAGTCGTGGACATCCCCGCCTGACCCGGGCGGGTGCGGCCCTGACCGGAACGCTCGTTCGGGGAGTGCCCCCCGCCGGTTCGGGGCAGGGGCGCCGAGAGCGGACAGCAGCGTGGCTGTCCGGTCCGGCGTCGGAGTACCGGGATACCGGAGGTACCCCCCTCCGAGACGTCGGTCACCTTCACCCCGCAGTCGTGACCAGGAGGTCAACCATGTCGCAGGTCAAGGAATCCATCGCCGTCGATGTCCCGGTCGCCACCGCGTACGACCAGTGGACGCAGTTCGAGTCGTTCCCGCGGTTCATGGACGGTGTGGTGACGATCGAGCAGCGGACCGAGACGCTGACGCACTGGAAGACGAGGATCTCCGGGGTGGAGAGGGAGTTCGACGCGGAGATCACGGAGCAGATCCCCGACACGAAGGTCGCCTGGGTCAGCGTCGGCGGCGACACCGAGCAGTCCGGACTGGTGACGTTCCGCCCGCTCGATCCCTCCCACACCGAGGTCACGCTGAGGATGGACTTCGATCCCGAGGGGATGGCGGAGAACATCGGCGACAAGCTCGGCTTCGTGGACCGCCAGGTCAAGGGCGATCTGCAGCGCTTCAAGCACTTCATCGAGAACCGCGGGCAGGCGACCGGAGCGTGGCGCGGCCGGATCTGAACCGGACACCACGGCACGGCCGGACCCCCCACCCGCGCCCCCGCCGACGGACGGAGCCACCCCTGATGAGTTCATGACGCGGACGGCCTGCGCGGCCCGCCACGGCGTGGCGGGCCCCGCCCCAGGACCCGGCCCGGGCGACCACGGTCGCACCGGGCCGGTCCCGTGCGCGCGAGCGCCTCGGGCCGGGCCGTCCGTCGGTCCGACGGGCGGTCATCCCCCGCGTGAGGCGGGTCCGGCGGTCACCCCCTGCGTGCGGCAGGTCCCGTCCGGAACCCCACCGCGCCGCGCCGCCCACCGACATGCAGGGCGAGGGCGGCGACCGCGACCGCGGTGAGGACGCCCGCCTCCATGAACCCGTCGCGCGAGCGCCAGGACAGGACCGACCAGCGGGACCGCGCGGACAGCAGCGAGCCCGTACTGAGCCAGGACGCGGTGGAGAGCAGGGAGAGCGAGGACCCGATGGAGGCGGCGGACAGGGCGGAGCCCACCGAACCGACGGACAGCACCGAGCCGACCGAACCGATCGACAGGACCGAGCCCACCGAGCCGATCGACAGCACCGAGTCCTTGGACCAGAGCGACAGGTAGGACCCGCCACCCCGGCACCACGACTTCGTCAACGCACGCGGTTCGATCACGAACCCATCGTGTCACGGGGAGTGGTCCCGGACACCTGCTCCGGCCACGGCCGACCGGACCCGAAACGGCCGGAGTGCCGCCCCGAGGCTTCTTACTGACGGTAACCGGGCGGGCGGGGGCAAGAATCCAGCCGACCTCCGCACCCCGCGGCGCGCCCGGGGGGCACCGGCGGCCGACGGCGCTACCGTCACGGAACGCCACGCCGGCCCGGCGGGGTACGGCCGCCCCGCCCGGGCGCCCGCGGGGCGGGGAATCGGGCTGCCCGAGCGCCTGGGCCCCCGAGCGGCACGCCGGTGGCCGAACTAGGCCGTCCGGTTCCGGTCATGGGAGAAACTGCTGTTCAGGGGGCTTTCGCACGGCCGGGGCACATGTCTCGACCGAAACACGGCGTAGGTCACCGAGGTGTTCGCGGGGTTGACCTCCCGAAGCACTTCGCACTCCTTCCCGGCGGGGCACAGGAGCAGCCCGGCGGGTCCGGGCCGGACAGTACGAGGGCATGGGGCACGACATGGACACCGACGCGATAACCCTGCGGTTCACCCTGCTCGGACGCCTGCGGGCGTGGCGCGGTTCGCGGGAACTGGAGTTGGGTTCGCGCCAGCAGCGGACCCTGTTGGCACTGCTGCTGCTGCGGGAGGGCCGGCCGGCGCCCGTCGACGCCCTGGTGGCCGACATCTGGGGCGACCGGCCGCCGGCCCGCGCCGTGGGGTCGCTGCGCACGTACGTCTCACGGCTGCGCAAGGAGATCGAGGCGCCGGGCCCCGCGGGCGACGGGCCGCGGGTGCTGGTGTCCGAACACGGGGCCTACGCCCTGCGGTTGCCGCCGGAGGCGGTGGACCTCGGGCTGTTCCGGCGGCAGGTGGCCGCCGCCGACCTCGCCCGTGTGGCCGGCCGACCCGAGGAGGCGCGGGAGTCGTTGCGCACCGCACTCGCCCTGTGGGGCGACGAGCCTCTGACGGAACTGGGAGGGCCCGGCGTCGAGGCCGAGAGGAACAGGTTGGCCGGACAGCGACTCGCCGCTCTGGAAACGCGCCTCACTCTGGACGTCGAACTCGGGCATCACATAACGGTGTTGGCGGAACTACGGGAATTGACGGAACGTCACCCCTTGCGGGAGCGGCTGGGCGCCCTGCTCATGCGCGCGTACGTGCTGAGCGGCCAGGACGCGGAGGCACTGGCCGTCCACGAGCGGACCCGGCGGCTCCTGGCCGCGGAGTTCGGGATCGATCCGGGGCGCGAGATGGCCGCGATGGCCGAGGGCATCGCATGCGGCACGGGCGGTACGGGCGGTACGGGCGGTACGGGCTCGCCGGGGGCGGGCGTCACGGGGGGCGCCGCGACGGCGGGGGCGTCGGCGTGCGCGGGACCGTGCGAGGCACCTGACGGCGGGACCGCCGTCGGGGCCGGCACCCGGACCGGGCCGCGACCGGCACCCGACGACTTCCTGCGGCCGGCCCAACTGCCGCGTGACCTCGCCGACTTCACGGGCCGCGACGAGGCACTCGCGCAGGTGATCGGCGCGCTGACGGGGGCGCGGGCCGGCCTGCCGGCCCCGGGCGCGGCCCGGGCGGCACCGGTCGTCGTGGTGTCCGGCTCGACCGGTGTGGGCAAGAGCGCGCTCGCCGTGCACGCCGCCCACCGGGTGCGAGGTCACTTCCCCGACGGCCAGCTCCACGCCGACCTGCGCGCCCCGGACGGAACCGCGGTGCGGCCGGCGAGCGTGCTGGAGTCCTTCCTGCGCGCGCTCGGGGGCGCGGGCCGGCCGGTGCCCGAGCAGCAGGCCGACCGGGTCGCGCTGTACCGGTCGGATCTCGCCGAGCGGCGCGTCCTGGTGGTCCTCGACAACGTCGAGGATCCGGCGGCGGTCGACACCCTGGTGCCCGGCGGGCCGGGCTGCTCCGTGCTCGTCACCAGCACCACCCGGCCTTCCGGTCTCGCCGGAGCCCACCACACCCACCTGGGCGTGCTCTCCCCCGCCGAGGCCCTGTCGTGGCTGGAGACGGCGATCGGCGCGGACCGCGTGGCGTCGGAACCCCAGGCCTGCTCCGAGTTGGTCGACCTCTGCGGAGGGCTGCCGCTGGCACTGCGGATCGTGGCGATGCGGCTCGCCACCCGGCCGGCGTGGGCCGTCGCCTCGGTGGTGGGCGCCCTGCGCGGCCGCCACCGGTTGACCGTGCTCGGCATCGCGGACCTCTCCGTACGGGAGGCGTTCCGGCGGGAGTACGGACGCCTGCCCGCTCCCCTGCGGTCGGTCTTCGCCAGGGTGGCACTGCTGCGGGAACCGGACGGACGGTTCGGGCCGACGGCGGTGGCACCGGCCCTGGGCGTTCCGGCGGACGAGGCCCGCGCCCTGTGCGAGGAGTTGGTGGACCGCAGCTGGCTGGAGTCCGCGCGGCCCGGCCGCTACCAGGTGCACGGCCTGCTGCGCGAGTTCGCCGTGTCCATCCACCGGGACGAACCGGCGCCCCGCGCGGACGGCGACCGGCCCGTGGCGATGCTCTTCGCCCCCGACGGGGCCGACACCCGCCTCGGCGGCCGGTCGTTCCGGCCCTCCCACGGCCTGCGGGAGGGCCTGGCCTCCTGACCCCGGCCGGTGGCCCGTCGGTTGCCCGTACGCGCGCCGTACGCGCGCCGTACGCGCGCGGGCCGGGGCGTCGCGGCGGCGGGCCCGGAGCCGTGCGCACCGGCCCGCCGGCGGGCGGGACCCGGCCGTACCCCGTTCCCGTTCCCGTTCCCGTTCCCCCGTCCCACCCGCAACCCCTTCCGCCCCGCTCCGCACGGCCGACCCCGGCCGCGGCCCGGGGCTTCCGCGCCTCGACGGCGATTCCGTCGCGGCTCCTTCCGTACACCCCGTTGGAGAACCTCCCCGTGCACGCCACCCCCCGCCCCGTCCCCGCCCCGCTCCGCGCCTCCGAACCGCCGCCGGGCCTGTCCTTCCGGGTGCTCGGCCCGTTGCGCGTGCGTATCGGGGAGGTCGAGACGGACGTGCGCCCGCCCCTGGCTGCCGCCCTGCTCACCACGCTGCTGCTGCGCCACGGCCGGAGGGGCGGCACGCAGGCGCTCATCGACGACGTCTGGGGCGACGGCGCGCCCGGCGGGGCGCCCGGGGCCCTGCGCGGCCACGTCGCCGCGCTGCGCCGCGTGGTCGAACCCGGACGGGCGCCGCGCACCCCGGCGCGGGTCCTGGTCTCCCGCCCGAACGGTTACGCCCTCCACCTGCCGCCGGACGCCCTGGACCTGACCGTCTTCGACCGGCGTGCGGGCAGCGCCGCTCGGGCTGTGTCGGCGGGGCGGCCTGGTGACGCGCTCGCCCTGTACGACTCCGCCCTGGGGCTGTGGGACGGGGAGGAACCCCTGGCCGGGGTGCCCGGTCCGTTCGCGGCCGCCCAGCGTTCGGCGCTGCGCGAGCGGCGGCTCGCCGTGCTGGAGGACAGGTGGGAGGTGGTGCTGCTGCTCGGCGGCCACGCACGGGCCGTGGAGGAGCTTCGCGGGCCGGCGCAGAGCCATCCGCGGCGCGCACGACTCCAGGAACTCCTCATGACGGCGCTGTACGAGACGGGGCGTCAGACCGAGGCACTGGACGTCCACGCGCGTGCCCACGGGGCCCTGCGCGGCGCGGACGGTCCGGGGGCCGGGGCAGGCCTCGACCGGATACGCCGGCGCATCCTGGCCGGACCGGGCGCTGCCGATGAGGCCGCTCCCCCCGGGCCGGTGAACGGACCCGGGAGCACCGAGCACCCACCGTCCACGGATGCCGAGTCGCCGCCGACGAAGCCCGGTCGGGGAACGGTTCGGTCAGCGCCGTCCGCCGCTGCCCCGCCGGCCCCGACGGCCTCGCCGGCGCCCCCGCCCGCCCCGACGGCCGTGATGTCGCCGACGCTGGGCCTGCCGCCCGACACGGCGGACCTCGTCGGCCGTGACGCGGAGGTCGTCCGGCTGCGGCAAGTCCTGGAAGGCGGCTCGGCGGCGGCGTTGGGAGCGATCAGCGGGATGGGCGGCGTCGGCAAGACCGCCCTGGCCGTGCGCGTGGCGCACGAGGTCGCCGCGAGTTTCCCCGACGGGGTGTTCTTCGTCGACCTCTGCGGCATGGACGCCCGGCCGGCCGATCCCCACGAGGTCCTGGGGGACCTGCTGCGCGCCCTCGGGGTGACGCCGGCGCAGCTCCCGGCGGAGACCGCCGAGCGGGTCGCGCTCCACCGGTCGCTGCTCTCCGACCGGCGCGTGCTCCTCGTCCTCGACAACGCCCACGACCTGCGCCAGATACGCGACCTGGTGCCGACCGCGCCCGGCTGCGGCCTCCTCGTGACCAGCAGGACGTGGCTCACCGGCTTCGGCAACCTCGGCGGGGCGACCCTGGTGCACCTGGACGAACTGACCGACGGCGTGGCGGTGGACCTGCTGGTCCGGCTCGTCGGCGAGCAGCGCGTACGGCGGGAGGAGGAGGCCGCCCGGGCCCTGGTCGCCGATTGCGGGCGGCTGCCCCTCGCCATCCGCGTCGTCGCCGCCCGCATGGCCGGCTGCCCGGAGCTGTCGGTCGCGGAGACCGCCCGGCGGCTCGCGGACGAGCGACGGCGGCCGGCGGGGCTCGGCGGCGACAGCGCCGTCGAGGCCACCTTCCGGCTCGGTACGGCGCGGCTCGCCCCGGAGCAGTTGCGGGCGTTCCGGCTGCTGGCGCTGCCCGACCTTCCGGAACTGGGCGGGCTGAGCGCCGCCGCCCTGCTCGACCGGCCCCGGGGGGAGGCGGAGTCGCTGTGCGAGGGTCTGGTCGACGCCGGGCTGCTCCAGTCGCCGGCGCCCGGCCGCTACCGCTACCACGACCTGTTGCGGCTGTTCGCCCGGACGTCCGGGGCCGAGGAACTGCCCGCCGCCGAACGCGGGGCGGCGATGCGGCGGCTGCTGGACACCTGCACCGACTTGGCACGGGAGGCCTATCGGGCCGCGACCGCGGGAGATCCGTTCCCCGCCGACGAAGCGCCGGCCACGGAGCCGGACGCCCCGTCGCGGGCGGCCGCGGTGGGTCCCGGCAGCGGCCTGGACCCAGACCGTCGGTTCGCCTCCCCGGCACGGGCCACCACCTGGCTGTTCGACGAACGGCTGCACCTGCTGGCGCTCGTCGAACAGGCCGCCGGCTTCCCCGAGGTCCCGGCGGCCGTCTGCGCGCACCTGCTGCTGGCCACCGACCCGCTGGGACGCGACAGCACCGGTACCCGGAACCTGGAGCGGGCCGCGCGCGCGGTGCTGGCGGCGGCGGAGCGGTCGGACGACGCGGTCGCCGGTGGCATCGCGCACTTCATGCTGGGCGGTTCCTTCGCGATCCGCTTCGCGATGGGCCGTGCGCTGCCCCACCTGCGCACCGCGGCCGACGTCTTCCGCCGCGAGGAGCGGTGGCCCCTGCTCGCCCACGCGTTGAACGCCCTCGGCGGCTGCGCCCTCGCCCAACGGGACTTCCCCACCGCCGTGCGGCACCTCACCGAGGCGCTGCCGCTCAGCCGGGAGCCGCGCAGCCCGGCCTGCGAGTCCGTCACCCTCGGTTTCCTGGGTCTGGCGCAACTGGCGACCGGGCGGGCCGAGGAGGCCGTGCGGTCGGGTCGCGCCGCCGTCGCCCAGGCGCGCTCCTGCGGCGACGGCCCCGGGGAGGCCAACGCATTGCGTTCGCTCGGGCAGGTCCTGCTGTACACGGGACAGCGGCACGAGGCTCTGGACTGCATGCGCACCAGTCTGCGGCTGTGGCGTACGACGGGCTCGACCTTCCGGGAGGCGTTGGTGCTGGGCGGGCTCGCCGAGGCGTTCAACCTGCTGGGCCGTTACGAGGAGGCCGTGGCCCACGCCACGGAGGCCCGGGACGTCGCCACCCTGCACGGTGACACGTACCTGCTCGGCCGCGCACTCGTCCAACTCGCCGACGCCGTTGCCGGGTTGGGACGAGCGGGGCAGGCGACGTACTACCGCAGGCAGGCGCTGCGACTCTTCCGGGAGCTGGGCATGCCGGAGGCGGCGGACGTCGAGGCGCGGCTCGACGCCGAATGACGCGGCTCGACGCCGGATGAAGCGTGGCGGGGGGGCCGGGCGTCGGGGGGCGTTGACGTCCGGTTGATGCGCTGTTGACGTCGCGCGAGCAGGGCGGTGACAGGCTCTTGTCACCGCCCCAAGCACGGATGTCCTCCCCCTTCGGAGATCCCTGCCGGGGGGCGGCCCGGGCACACCGCGGTAACCCGGGACCGCACGCCGATCTGCTGAGGACTCCCCTTGGACCCCCAGGCTCTGCTCTTCTCCCTGTTCACACCGGAAGGTCGGGAAAACCCGTTCCTGGCGCTGGAGGCGCTCCGCGAGAACTTTCCGGTCTACTACGACAAGGACCTCGACACCTACTTCCTGACGACCTACACCGATTGCCAGGGGGTGCTGACGGACACCTCGTTCCGCACGCCCGACCTGAGTTGGTGCGAGGACAACCTGCCGGACTGGCGCGAGCACCCGGCCGCCGACTTCTTCTACGCCTCGATGCTCCGCGCCAACCAGCCCGACCACACCCGGCTGCGCCGGCTGATCGGTGCGGGGTTCACCCCGCGCCGGGTCGCCGCGCTGAGCAAGGCGGTCGAGCAGCTGACCGACTCCCTCCTCGACGACTTCGCCGCGGCCACGGCGGACGGGACCGCCGCCAACTTCCAGGAGCTGGTGGGGTATCCGCTGCCCGTGGCGGTCGTCGGCGAGCTGATCGGCGTACCGGCCGAGGACCGCCTCCGGTTCCAGCGGCTGGGCGGCGACGCCAGCCGGCTGCTGGAACCGGTGCGCACCGAGGACGACTGGGCCCGCGCCGATGCCGCGGTGACCGAACTGCGCGCCTACTTCGAGGACTTGCTGCTGCGGCGCGCGGTGGAGCCCCGCGAGGACCTCGCCACCGTGCTGTTGGAGACCGGGGAGGGGCAGGAGCGGCTCAGCCGCAAGGAGGTCATCGACACCCTGATCCTCACCTTCGTCGCCGGTTTCGAGACGACCGCCGCCATGCTGGGGATCGCCACCCACGCTCTGCTCACCCACCCCGACCAGCTGGCGGCGCTCCGCGCCGATCCCGCGCTCGCCGGGCAGGCGGTCGACGAGGCGCTGCGCTGGGACACGCCCGTCCAGATGACCGAGCGGATCGCCTCCGAGGAGACGGTGATCCGCGGGCTGACCGTGCCGGTCGGCGCCAACGTCACGACGGTGCTCGCCGCCGCCAACCGCGATCCGGCTCAGTTCCCCGACCCGCACCGGTTCGACGTGCGCCGGACCGGGAGCAGGGTGCTGAGTTTCAGTGCCGGTCCGCACTACTGCATGGGCGCCGCCCTGGCCCGGCTGGAGGGATCCATCGCCGTCCGCCGGCTGTTCGCCCGCTTCCCCGACCTGGCTCTGGCCGGGACCCCGGTACGGCGCGAGTCCTTCAGCCTGCGCATGTACGAAAACCTGCCCCTGACGACCACGGCCGGAGCCGGGACGACCCGTACGCGGGCCGCGGTCGGCGCGACCACGACGGCGAAGGACTGAACCCATGGCATTCCTGGACACCGAACGCGCGGTGCTGGAAGCACTGCTCCCCGGCCTCGACGCCGAGCTGGCCCGTCATCCGCTGGCCGAGCTGGAGCGGCCGGGCAGCCCGGCCGTCGCCGCGTTCCGCGAGGCGGGTGGCGCGGCCCTGCTCGTGCCGAGTCCGAACACCGGGATCGGGGCGGACCCCCTGCAGGCCGTCCGGCTGCAACGCGCGGTCGGCGCACGCTGCCCGTCGCTGGCGGTCGCGACCACGATGCACCACTTCTCCGTGGCGAGCCTGGTGGAGGCCGCGAAGAACGGGGCCGGCTTCGAGTGGATGCTGCTGGAGGCCATCGTCGGCAAGAAGATGCTGCTCGCCTCGGGATTCTCGGAGGGCCGGACCGGCCAGTCCATCCTGCGGCCCGGCATCCGGGCCGAGCGTCGGGGCGGCGAGGTCGTGTTGAACGGCAGCAAGAAGCCGTGCAGCCTGGCCCATTCGATGGACCTGCTGACGGCCTCGGTGGTGATGACGGACGAGGACGGCGCCGAGCGGCTCGGGGTCGCGATCGTCCCCGCCGACACCCCCGGCGTCTCCGTCCGGCCCTTCTGGCGCAGCACCGTGCTGGCCGGCGCGGAGAGCGACGAGGTCGTCCTGGAGGACGTCGCGCTCGACCCGCAGATGGTCGTCCTCACCGAGGTCACCGCCGATTCGGTGCTGGACTCCCTGAACGTGGCCGGGTTCCTCTGGTTCGAACTGCTCATGTCGGCTGGCTACTTGGGCACGGCGAGCGCTCTGGTGGAACGTGTCCTGCTGCACGGGCGCGCACCGGCCGCGGTCCGTGCGGCGCTCGTGACCGAGGTCGACGCGGCGATGCTCGCGGTGGAAGCCGTGGCCCGGACGATGGGGGAATCCCCGGAATGGGGCGAACCCCTGCTGGTCGCCGCGCTCACCGCGCGCTACGCCGCGCAGGACGCCATCGCGCGCACCACGGCGACCGCCCTGGAAGCGCTCGGCGGCATGTCGTTCATCGGGTCCGACGAGGGCGCCTACCTGGCCTCGGCGGCCGCGGGCCTGAACTTCCACCCGCCGTCCCGGGCGCGGATGGCCGAGCCGCTGTGCGCGGTGCTGGACGGCGAGCCGCTCCGTGTCGGCTGACCGCGGGGCCGCCGCACCGGACGCTCCCGGCCCCGGGCCCTCGGCGCCGACCGCCTCCACGCCGGCCCTCGCGGGGGCCGACGGGAAGCGTCGGGAACCGGCCTACACGGTCGAGCGGTTGGACCACGCCGAGGACGTGCCCCGCCGGTTGTGGGACGAGTTGGCCCCTGCTGACGACCCCATGTGGGGGCAGGACGTGTTCACCGCCATGCAGGGTGCGCGGATCGGCCCGGACGCGTACGCCTACCTGCTCGTGCGCCGGGACGGCCTGCCGTTCGCGGTGCTGCCGCTCAGCGCCGTGCGCGGCCTGCGGCTCGACCAGGTCGTGGGGCCGCGCGAACGCCGCCTGATGGCGCCGGTGGCCCGGGCCTTCCCACGGCTCGTGCGCGTGCCGATGCTGTTCTGCGGGAACTTCCTCGGGCAGGGCCACGTCATGGGTCGGGATCCGCTCCCCGCGCCGGCGGCCCGGCTGCTGGTGCGGGAGGTCATGGACTACGCCCGCGAACACCGACTGGGCACCGTCGTGTTCAAGGACTTCGCTCCGCACGACCTCGACGCGCTGCGCCCGGGTCTGGACGCGGCGGGCTTCTTCACCGTCGCCTCCCTGCCGGACACCGAACTCTCCTTGGACCACGCGGACTTCGACGCGTTCCTGGCGTCATTGCCGGCCAAGCCGCGACGCAACGCCCGGAACAAGATCCGGAAGTTCGAGCAGCAGACGGACCTGCGGATGGAGGTCATCGACGACTTCGAGCACCTCGTCCCGGCGATGATGGGCCTGTACCGGCAGGTCATGGACCGTGCCGACCAGACCCTCGACGTCCTCGACGAGGGGTTCGTCAGGGCCCTGTCCGCCGGCAACGCGGACGAGAACGACGGCGGGCGCACCGAGCAGCGGCTCGTCGCCTGCTTCGAGGGCGACCGCCTGGTGGGTTACCTGCACTGCCTGTTCCGCGGCCGCGGTGCGGTCGGGGCCCGGATCGGCCTGGACTACGGGCTGGCGCACCGGGCGCGGCTCTACCACAACCTGCACTACGCGGCGATCGAGCTGGCCCTCGCCCGGGGTTGCCGCCACATCCGCTTCGCGCAGACCGCGTACGAGCCCAAGCGCGAGTTCGGCTGCGAACTCGTCGAGCAGTCGTACGCGCTCAACCACACCGGACGGCTGCCCCGCGCCGTCCTGCGGCTCCTGCTGCCGCCCGCCCTGGAGGCGGCCCACGAGCAGGCCCTGGCGCCCAAGTCCTGACGGACCGCCCCCGAACCGGCGCAGGTCCCCCGCGCCTGATCCGCCCCGACTCCGCGGAACCTCCCGCACGTAGTCGACGAGCCCCCCGCGGGCTCCCCCACCACCGGAAAGAGAGACCCACCATGCCCCTCGTCCAGGTAGAGATCCCCATCGCCGCCCGTCCCGAGGACAGTTGGAACGCCGTCATCGACGTCGAGAGCTACTCCTCCTGCATGGACAGCGTCCAGTCCGTCACGATCGTCGACCGCACCGGCCCGGACGAGCGCACGACGGCCTGGTCCGTCCACCTCAAGGGCTCCGTCCTGGAGTGGGTGGAGGCCGAACGGCTCGACCACGCCGCCCGGCGCTTCGACTTCCACCAGGTCAGCGGCGACCTCGCGCACTTCGTGGGCCACTGGGCCGTCCGCCCGTCCGAGGACGGCGGTAGCCACGTCTCGCTGACCGTCGAGTTCGAGATCGGGATCCCGCTGCTCGCCGACATGCTCAACCCCGTCGCCGCCACCGCCCTGCGGGAGAACGCCGAGCAGATGCTCCAGGCCCTTGAGCGGCGACTCATCGGCGGCGCCGCCCGCTGATGCGGTCCGTTCCGCCCGCGTCCCCCGTTCCGCCCCTCTCCAGGAGGTCCCCCGTGGCCGACCCGTCCACGACCGCCCCGCACACCGACGCCGCCGAGGTCTTCGACCAACTTCGCCGGCACCAGTCCCCGAAGCTGGCGCTGACCGGCAAGTTCGCCGGCCAGGGAGCCGTGGAGGCCGGAGCCCTGGGCTCCCGCGTCACGCTCTCCGACGGCCGTCGGGCGCTCGACTTCGGCTCCTACGCCGTCGCCCTCCTCGGCCACCGCCACCCCGGCGTGGTGGCGGCCGTCGCCCGGCAGCTGGAGGTGATGCCTACGTCGACGCGCAGCCTCGCCAACCCGGTGGCCGCGCGGGCGGCGGCGCTGCTCTCCGCCTACTTCGGTGACCGGCTCCCCAAGGTGTACTTCGGCCTGAACGGCGCCGACGCCGTCGAGGTGTCGGTGAAGCTCGCCCGGCTCGCGACCGGCCGGGACCGGGTGCTCGCGGTGACCGGCGGCTACCACGGCAAGACGCTGGGCGCCCTGTCCCTGACGCACAGCCCGCTGTTCCGGACCGGGCTGCGGGGCGCGGTCGTCGACGTGGTCCACATCGACCCGGAGGACCCGTACGCCGTCCGCGCGCAGCTGGAGGCGGCTCCGGTCGCCGCCGTGGTGTTCGAACCCGTCCAGGGGGAGAACGGCGCAGCACCGCTGCGGACCGACGTCCTGCGCCAGTGGTGCGAGGACGCGCACGCCCACGGCGCGTTCGCCATCGCCGACGAGATCCAGTGCGGGCTGCGCCGCTGCGGCGAGCGTTCGGTCGCCCTGGCCGACGGCCTGCCCGTCGACGCCGTACTCGTGGGCAAGCCGCTCGGCGGCGGCGTGGTGCCGCTGTCCGCGGTGGTGTGCAGCGAGGAGCTGTACGCCCCGCTCGCACAGGACCCCTTCCTGCACTCGGCGACCTTCGGCGGCCACCCGTTGAGCTGTGCCGCGCTGCCCGCCGCACTGGAGGCCGTCGAGGAACTCGCCGGGCACGGTGACAAGTTGTCGGCCCGCCTCGCCGAGGGGCTGCGCGCCCTCGGGGAGCGCCACCCGAGGGTGATGGCGGGCCATCACGGCCGGGGGCTGCTGTGGGGCATCGACTTCACCACCCCCGCGGCGGCGGGCGAGGCCGTGGTCTCCCTCGCCAACAACGGTCTGCTCGTCTCGCCCTGCCTGGGCCGCCCCACCACGGTGCGGCTGCTGCCCCCGCTCGTCACGACCGAGGCGGAACTCGACGAGGCGCTCGACATCCTCGACACGGCACTGACCGCGGCCGCCCCGGCCGGCCTGCCCGGCTGACACCCGTCGTCGCGGGCCGCGGCCCGCGCACCAGCCCGATCACGATCCACCACCCCGCACCACCTCACCGGAGGAACCCCAGGTGAACCACACCGAACCCGTCGCCGAAGCCGCCGTCGTCACTTCCGACGACCTCTTCGGCATCGTCCGCGAGACCATCGCCGACGTCCTCGGAACCGCCCCCGACGTCATCGTGGAGAGCACCGATCTGCGGGCCGAATACGGCATCGACAGCCTGGAGATGATGTCGATCGGCGCGCAGCTCGAACGCGCCCTCAACGTGCGCATCGCCGCCGAGGACCTGATGCGGTCCGAGACCGTCGGCCAGGCCGTCGCCCTCCTCGCGGAGCGCCTGGCGGACCGTTCATGACCCGCCGGCACGCCGCGGCCGGCCCCGGCCGGCACGCCGAGCGCCCGCGCGTGGTCGTCACCGGGATCGGCGTGAAGTCCCCGGCCGGACTCACGCTGGACGAGGTCATGGACACCGTCCTCGCCGCGCGTCCCACCGCCGCGGTGCACGCGGACCTGATCGAGTCCGGCTCACCCGTGCACATCGCCTGCCGGGTACCCGAGTTCGACATCGCCTCCTACATCACCCACCGTGAGCGCCGTCAGATCGACCGGCCGACGGAGCTGGCCCTGTGCGCGGCGGCCGACGCCGTACGGCAGGCCGCGCTGCCCGACCTGCCGCCGTCCCGGGTCGGCGTCCACCTCGGGACCGGCATCGGCGGGCTCCCCACCATGGAGGGGCTCGTACGGGACAACGACGCGAAGCCCACGGCCATGCCGGTGCACTCCGTTCCCCGGACCATGGCCAACTCGGCGGCCGCCCGGGTGGCGATGCGCTTCGGCTTCCAGGGCTCGTGCGTCACCTACTCCACCGCATGCGCCAGTGGTGCCACGGCCATCGGGGAGGCCGCCCGTCGCATCCAGTACGGGGAGCTCGACGTGGCCGTCGCCGGCGGCTTCGACTCGGCGGTGACCACCTTCATGCTCAGCGGCTTCTCGCGGATGCAGGCCCTGTCGACCCGCAACGACGACCCCGGGAACGCCAGCCGCCCGTTCGACGCCCGGCGCGACGGCTTCGTCATGGGCGAGGGCGCGGCCGTGCTCGTACTGGAGCGGCGCGACTCCGCGTTGCGGCGCGGAGCGACCATCCTCGGTGAGATCGCCGGCTACGCCACCAACGCCGACGCCCATCACATCGTGGCCCCGCACGCGGACGGGGCCGTCGCGGCGGCGTGCATGGCGCAGGCCGTCGCGGACGCCGGTCTGCTGCCGTCCGACATCGGTCAGATCAGCGCGCACGGTACGTCCACCCAGGCCAACGACCGGGCCGAGGCCGCCGCCATCCACCGGTGCTTCAACGGTCAGGCGCCGCCGGTGACCGCCGTCAAGGGCGTCACCGGGCACCTCATCGGGGGTTCGGGCGCGCTGGAGGCCGCGATCGCCCTGGTCTGTGCCGAACGGCGGATCGTGCCGCCCGTCGCGAACCTCACCACCGCGTCGGAGGCCGACCGGATCGACGTGGTCGCCGGAGCGCCGCGCCGTGTGGACGGTGCCCCGGTGCTCTCCAACTCCTTCGGCTTCGGCGGACAGAACGTCTGCCTGGTCCTGCAACCCGCCACCTGAACCCCAGGAGCCCTGCCATGCGCATCCTCGTCACCGGCGCCTCGGGCGTCGTCGGCACCGAAGTGGCCGAGCGCCTCGCCGCGGAAACCACCGGCCGTGCCGGTAGCGGCATCGTCCGTACCGCACGCCGTGCGGGCGCGGGCGACACCGGTCCCCTGACGGCGCCCGTCCCCTGGGACATCGGCGCCGAACCCGCCCCGGACCCCCTCACCGGCCGGCCCTGGGACGTCATCGTGCACACCGCGGCGTCCACCCGGTGGACCATGACCCGCCAGGAGGCCACCGACGCCAACATACGGACCCTGCGGGCGGTGCTCGCGCTCGCCGGCCCGGACACCCACGTCGTCCACGTCTCCACCGCCTACGTGGGCGGGGTACGCGCCCCCGAGGACCTCAGGGGTGCGGAGTTCGAGGGCTACCGCAACGGCTACGAGTGGTCGAAGGCCGCCTGCGAGGAGATCGTGGCCGGTGAGCACCGCGGGCCGGCGACGATCGTCCGCCCGCCGCTGGTCCTCGGCCGTCGCGGCGACGGTGCCATCGGCCGCTTCTCCGGCCCGTACAGCCTCTTCCCCGCGCTCGTCTCCGGGCTCGCGGCCGTCGTCGTCGGGGACCCCGACGGCTTTGCCGAGATCGCTCCCGTCGACGAGGTCGCCGAGGTGATCGCGGGGGCCGCCCTCGGCACCCCGCCCGGGTCGCCGCGCACCGAGGTGATCTCGGCGGGGCAGGACAGCATGCGCCTGTCCGACCTGGTCCGCATCACCTGTGACACCCTCAACACCTTCCGGGCCGAGCATGGCGTCGACCCGATCGCGCAGCCGCCGACCGTGTCCACGGACAGCTGGAACCGTTTCTTCCTGCCGTTGGCCGCGCAGTGGCTCTCCCCCGTCCAGCAGGAGGCCGTGAAGCTGCTGGCGATGTTCCAGAGCTACACGAGCATGAGCGAGCCCTTCGAACCCACGCACAAGGTCGCCGACCCGGGCGGGGTGATGGCGGCGTCGGTGCTGCACTGGGCGCGGAGCAAGCCCCGTCAGGCCCTCGGCCGTACCGTGCCGTGGACGTTGATCGACGCCGCATGAGGGACGAGGGCCCGCCGCCCGCGCCCCTGCCGCCACCCGCCCGAGGAAAGGACGACCGACCGTGCACGCCCTGCTGATCAGCGGAAGCCCCCGGGTGGGCTCCGGCACCACCGCGCTGGCCGCGCTGGTGGGTGACGCCCTGCGCGCCCGGGGTACCACCGTGACGTCCCTCGAACTGGCGCGGGCCTCGGGGCCGCGCCTTCGGGGCGCGCCGCGGACCTACGACGCCGTCGTCCTGGCCAGCCCCGTCCACCACGCCAGCTACTCCGGCCTGCTCAAGCTCGCGCTGGACGAGCTGCCGGGCGACTGGCTGGCCGACACGGCGGTCGGGGTCCTCGCCCACGGCGCCGGCCCGCGGACCGGCAGCGTGGTGTGCGAACACCTGCGTACGGTGGCCAGGGCACTCGGGGGCTGGGTGGCCCCCACCCAGATCGCGTCGTGTCCCGCCGACTTCGTCCCCGGACCGCACGGCACCGCCCCCGTGCCGGACGAAGCACTGCTGCGCCGCTGTCACGCCCTCGCCTCGGAACTCCACCGCTGCGCGACGATGCTCCGCGCCCCGGTCGCGGAACACGTCTGACACCCCGCCACCCCGTGCGCCCCGACGCCTCCGCCGTCCCCGATCAGGGGCGCGGGAGGCCTCGGGGCGCGCGGCGCCCACGGGCTTCCCGGGCCGTCGGTGTGACCCGCGCCACCACCCGGACCCCTCGGGCCGGACGTGCGTGATCATGACAGCATGGACGCTCGTTTCCTTGGTATCCCGGAACTGGTCGAAACCCCCTCCGTGGCGGTCGTGGTCGACGTCATGCGTGCTTACACGGTGGCCGCCTGGGCCTTCGCCCAGGGCGCGGAGAAGATCGTCCTCGCCGAGTCACCGGACGAGGCCCTGGCGCTCAAGGCCCGGCACCCGGATTGGGTGGCGCTCAAGGACGGTGCGCACGCGCCCGGGTTCGACGCCGTCAACTCGCCGGGCCTGCTGCGGTCCGTCGACCTCACCGGACGCACTGTCGTGCAGAAGACCACGGCGGGAACGGTCGGCGCGCTCGCGGTCAAGGAGGCGTCGCTGGTGCTGTGCGCCGGCTTCGTGGTGGCGGAGGCGACGGCCCGGCTCCTGCGGACGCGGGGGTGCGACGCCGTCACGTTCGTGGTCACCGGCGAGGACGGGCGGGCCGACGAGGACCTGGCCTGCGCCCAGTACATCGCCCGGCGGGCCGACGGGACCGCGACGGACGCGACCGGGTTCCTCCGCCGCGGCGCCGAGTCACGCGCCGCCGCGGAGCTGGCGCAGGGGGTGCGTCAGGGAGTGCATCCCGATGACGTCGCGCTCTGTCTCGAACTCGACCGGTTCCCCTTCGCCATGGTGGCGACCTCGGAGGACCGCCTCATGGTGCTCCGCCCGTACGCCGTGCCCGCGCCGACCGAAGGGGACCGGGCGAGCGCGTAGGAGCGGGCGAGCGCATAGGAGCGGCGGGGCGCGGCGAGGAGCCCCGCTCCACCCCGCGGGCCCTGGTCACGGGTCCACCGGGAAACCGGTGAACAGCGGTCGGGCTTCCCGGCGTCCGTGGTTCAGCACCTTCACGAGTGCCTCGCGCAACTCGTCCACGGCCTCGGTCGGCATGTCGAGCACGGCCTCGATCTCCGCGTCCTGCAACTCCAAGTCGTCCAGGCGGTCGGGATCCAGCGACACCGTGAGCAGGTTGCCCGTCAGGGCCACCTCGCGGACGCAGCCGTAGGCGGTGCACTGGTCCTCGGTCGTCACGCGGTACGTGTCGAGCCCGAGCGAGACGTCCTGCGCGGACGGCTCGGCGACGGCGCGCGTGAACAGCAGGAGGAAGCCGTCCTCGTCCTCGTACTCCGCGACCCCGGCCTGCGTCTCACCATCGACGTCGGCCTCGGCTGCGAACGCGCGGGCCGTGAACCTGTATGTCATGCACCGGTTCTACCAGGAGCCCGGCACGGGGTCGCGACCGGCCGTCCGCCGAGGCGCCGTCGCACCGGCACGCCCGCACCGGTGCGACGGGATCCTTGGCGCTGGTCACGGTCGGTCAGTCCGTGTCGAGGACCTTCACGGTGACGGGGGTGCCGGCCTCCACGGTGCGGCTGACCGTGCAGAGCTTGTCGTGGGAGGTCTTCACGGCGCGCGGCAGGATCGCACGGGCCCGGTCGCCGCCCTCACCTGCGGGAAATCGGACGGTGAAGGCGGCTTCCAGGTCCGTCATGCGGTTGCCGCCCGCGTCCTCGACCTTGTGCCCGTGCACGGCGACGGAGAACGCGCCGGGTTCGGCGTGTCGGGTGGTGGCGACGTCCACGTCGGCCGCGGAGCAGCCGCCGATCGCGGCGAGGAAGAGCTCGACGGGGGTGAAGCCCCCGCCGGACCCGGTGGCGAAAGCGATGGTGTCACCGCGGGAGTTGGTCGCGGTGAACGTGCCCGGACCGGTCCGCTCGACGGTGACGGAGCGCAGGGAGTCAGCTGTCATGCCGTCGACGGTAGCCGCGCCACCGGCCGAAGGAGGAACACGGCCCGGTCCGGGTCCTGGACCAGGTCGATCGGCCCGACCTCGAACAGGCGATTCGGTAGTCCGGCGGACAGGGCGGCTGCGTCCGCCTCCCCCGGAGCGGACGACGCACCTCGCGGACGGCCTCGTTCAGCGCCACGGACCGGGTCGATCAGAGGGGAAGCGGGACGGCGCCGCGGGCGACGGGGTGCAGGGAGGCGTGTTCCAGGGGCGCCGACGGGTCGATCGACAGGTCGAGCCGCGCCGGAGCCGCGCCGGCCCGCACCAGGAGGTCGCCGACGGCGGCGATCATCGCCCCGTTGTCGGTGCACAGGGTCAACGGGGGGACCCTCAGTTCGACCCCGGCCGCCGCGCAGCGCTCCTCCGCCAGCGCGCGCACCCTGGAGTTCGCGGCGACCCCACCCACCACCACGAGGGTGCGCGCCCCGTACTCCTCGCAGGCGGCCAGCGCCTTGCGCGTCAGCACGTCCGCGACGGCCTCCTGCAGGGAGGCGGCGCCGTCGGCGAGGGGGAGCTCCTCGCCGCCGAGGCGGTGCTGCTCGGCCCAGCGGGCGGCGGCGGTCTTGAGGCCGGAGAAGGAGAAGGCGTACGGGGCGTCACCCGGACGTGTGAGGGGGCGCGGGAACGCCACCGCGCACCCGTCGCCCCCGCGGGCCGCCCGGTCGATCGCGGGTCCGCCCGGGTAGGGCAGTCCGAAGACCCGTGCCACCTTGTCGAAGCACTCCCCGGCGGCATCGTCGACGGTGTCGCCGATGTGCAGGATCGGGTCCCGTACGAGGTCCCGTACGAACAGCAGCGAGGTGTGGCCTCCCGACACGATCAACACCATGCACGGGTTGGGGAGCGGCCCGTGCTCCAGCGTGTCGGCGGCGACGTGTCCGGCCAGGTGGTGCACGCCGTACAGCGGCACGCCCGCGGAGTACGCGAGGGTCTTCGCCCCGGCCAGCCCCACCTGCAGCGCACCCGACAGCCCCGGCCCGGTGGTCACGGCCACGGCGGTGATGTCCGAGATCCGCAGCCCCGCCCGGTCAAGCGCCTCCTGGACGACCGGGTTGAAGGCCTGCAGGTGGGCGCGGGCGGCGATCTCCGGCACCACTCCGCCGAAGCGCGCGTGTTCGTCCATGCTCGACGCCACCACGTGCGCCAGGAGCCGCCCGCCCGAGACGATCCCGGCCCCCGTCTCATCACAGGACGACTCGATGCCCAGCACCACCGGAGAGCCCACGACGACCCCTTTCGCACCAATCAAGCAGTTGCAACTTATGTGCAACAAGGTACCGGCCGAGGGGCGGGCCCGGACGGGCACGTGCGCCGGCGCGGCCGGCCGGCCGTCTGCCGACGCTGCCGCCGGCCCGGGCGTCACGGCGGGGCCTACGGGAGGGCGCCCGTCGGGGTGGGTCCCGTCGGGGCCGCGGGCAGTACTACCTCGGTACGTCCATGTGCAGGCGGACCGTGGTCCCCTGGTCGCGGGTGGAGCGGATCTCGACCAGGTCGCAGAGCTGGTGGGCGAGCCACAGCCCACGGCCTCCCAGCTGGTGGGCGTCGGGACGGCTGCGGCCCGCCATGACGTCGGAGATGTAGCCGGAGTCGCGGAACTCGCAGAGGAAGGTCGCGTCCTGGGTCCAGGTGCGCAGGGTGCCGCCGCCCCCTCCGTGGCGGATGCTGTTCGTCGCGATCTCCGTGACGGCCACGGCCAGCTTGGACAGCCGGTCGTGCGGCACTCCCGCGTCGGACGCGCACTGGGATACCTTCGAACGGATCGCCGCCAGGTCGCCCTGCGTATAGCTCAGCTCCTGGAACGGGTCGCACGGGGCGCCCTGGGCCTCGAAGGCGTACTCCTCGCCGGCGAGGTAGTCCTCGTTCGGCGCCTGCCGACCGTCCCGGCGGATCAGCGGGTGGCAGATCGACAGCGACCGCAGGGCGTCCTGGTCCTCGTCGGCCGCGTCGTAGGGACACAGCATCGACCAGGTGGAACTGCGCGCGAAGGCCCGGTTCAACAGCCATTCGTTGTAGCGCAGTTCGGACAGGTGCGCGGCGCTGCGCGCCTCGCGCCACGCGGTTTCACCGATGCCGCGCACGGGCCTGTCGCCCTCGCCGCGCTCCTTCATCCACGCGGTCCAGGCGGCGACGAGACGGCCGGGGTTCGGGCCCGCCGTCGTCGTGTCGACGAAGGTGACGGCCGGTTCGTCGGCGAGTTCGCCGCGCAGGAGCGAGCTCTTGTCGGAGGGGACGGCGACGACGACCGCCTCACCGCCCTCCAAGGCCTCGTGGATGAAGCCCAGGGTCCCGGACAGGAACTGTGCCTCGCCGCGGTAGGGGTACAGCTCGTGACGGAAGGGACTCCGGTCCTCTCCGGACGGCTTCGAGGGCACGGTCGCGGTCATGCCGCCATCACCACCGGTACTCCGTCGGTCGCGTAGCCCGCGAGCTCCCAGCACAGGCGCACGGTCTCGTTCGCGCCTTCCACCTCGATCCGGCGGTCCGGCAGGTGACGGGCCGCGTCCACGAGCGCGTGCATGCCGGCGGCGTCGATCATCTCCAGGGTGTCGAACCGCAGCTTCATGGTGGGCGTGTGCCGTATCGCGGCCCTCGCTGCGGCGTTGAACGCGTCCGCGCCCTCCGAGTCGATCACTCCGTCCACGCTCCACTCGTTGGCACCGGTGCTGAACATCCGAAACGCCGGACGCTCAGCGCGCGTGCCCATCTCGTGAGGATGCATACACGCCGCCCGCTCCATCGACGGCGCGTCCCACAGCGACGACCGGAAGGCGCACACCACGATGGCGCCGCTCTCGGAGGCGAACTCGTCGAGCTTGAGTTCCTGCGCCAGCATTTCCTCGGCCCCGCCGGGCGCGGTCATCGGTGCCCGCTCCGTGAGGACACGGACCGATCGGAAGCCCTGGCGGACGGCCGTGCGGGCCTCGCGGCGTACCGCTGCCAGCATCACGTCCGTGTCCGCCAGGTCCGGCAGGTCGAGGATCACCGACGCCGCCGGGGAACAGTCACGCGCGGTCGTGGCGGCACCGGTCGAGCCGATCATCACGACCTTGTCCCCGTAGAGGGCTCCGTCGGCCACGTACGCCCGCACGTCGGTGAGCAGGGTCGCGGTCGGGTCCATGCGCCAGCACACGTGGTCGCCGAGCTCGACCTCGTCCAGTCTCGTCAGGGCTCGCGCCGCTCTCACAGCCAGCCTCCCTAGGATTGCCCGACCTGCCCGTACCGCCACCGCACGATACCGGCCCGGGCCGCAGAACCGACGACGTTGCGGTCGGACCGCGAAGGGATCCTGTTCGACCCCTGCCCACCACGCGGAGCGCCAATCTCCGCGGCGACGACGAAAGCGGAGGGCACGACCCCCAGGTGTCCGCGCCCCTCGGGCCCGCCCGGGGGGCGCGGCGCGAGCGGGAGGACATGCCCGCGCCGCCCCGGCCGGCCGCCACCACCGCCGGTCACCGGGGCATGGTGCCCGAGTGGACCAGGGTCCCCTCCGCCCCTCCGGACGACGGACGGCCGCGATCCGCGAAGGGGTGGACCCGCGCCGGCGGCCTCGCTCAGCCGATGGGAACGACGCGGGCCCACGCGGGCGGAGCGTCAGGAACGTAGTCCGGATCCTCCTCGTTCACGGTGCGGAGGGGACGGGGGAAGAGGCCGACGACCGTGCGGCAGGACGGTTGCGCGGAGGGCCAGGGCGTTTGCCCGTCCGTCAGCGCGACGATCACGTCCGGGCGGGGGCGGGAGCGCAGCGCACGGGCGAAGCCGGACCGCAGGTCCGTGCCACCGCCGCCGATCAGTTCGAGGTTCTCGGCCCGGCACAGCGGTACCGCGACGCCCGCCGCCGCGTCGCAGGAGATCACGGAGACCAGGTCGCGCTGCCCGCCCACCGCCCGTGAGATCGCCGCCACCTCCAGCAGCGCGCCGCCCAGCTCGGCGTCGCTCACCGACCCGGAGGTGTCGATCACGACGCAGACCCGGGGCGGCATCCGGCGCAGGCTCGGCAGCACGACGCCGGGGACGCCGGCCGAGCGACGGGACGGACGCCGGTAACTGTGGTCCTCGCCCGGCCCCGGAGCTCCCGCGGCCGCGCGGAGCGCCGCACCGAGCAACTGCCGCCACGGTTGCGGAGGGTGGAACGCCTCGTCCGCCCAACGCCGCCACCCTTCCGGAGCGTCCCCGGGCCGGCCGGTGATCGCCTCGGCCACCCGGAAGCGCACCGCGTCACGCTGCTGCCGGCTCAGGCCGTGCGATCCCTCGGGCCCCAACTCCCAGGGCCGCGCGTGCCCGTCGGCGCCGCTGCCGCAGTCCAGCCAGGCCAGCCGTGGTGTGCGACCCGCCATCGAGAACCGCCGCAGGTACTCCTCCATGAGCAGCCCTTCGGGCAGGCCCACCAACGCCGGGAGCACCGCCCCCGCCGGCTTCGGCAGGCCATCGCCGTAGATGTCGTCGTTGATCTCGAAGTCGGCCGCGACGTTCTGCCTCAGCCGCTGCCCCGGCCCTTGTTCCCCGTGCTCCCGGGCGTACCGCGCGCTGCGTTCGTGGTGGTCCCGAAGGAGGTGGGAGACTTCGTGCACCCAGACGCCCGCCAGCTCTTCCATTGGAGTGCGCGACACGAAGGACGGGGAGACGTAGCAGCGCCAGTAGGCGTCCACCGCCATGGTCGGCACCGACCGGTCCTCCACCACGTGGAGCGCGAAGAGCGCGCCGGCGAGGTACGGCCGGACGGCGACCGCGTACAGCCGCGCTGCCAGAAGCTTGTCCATGTCCAGCGGGACCACGGGGCCCGGCGGTGCCCCGGGAACCGCGATTCGCACCGGCCGCGGCGGTGGGGGCGGGGACATGGGGCGCGGTAGCGGGCGCGGCGGCGGCTGCTTCACGGCCCCGCTCATCGGCGCCCACCCGCCGCGCTCCTGACGCCCGCGGCCGCCGCGGTACGGGTCACCGAATCCTCCACCCGCCGGGCGAGGCCGACGACCGCGGCGAGGCGCTCCACCGCGTCCGGAACCTCCCAGCCGTCGCGACGCAGCGCCGCCAGCGCCTTCGCCGGGGCGACCAGCAGATCCGGTGCGCCGGTCTCCAGCGCCCTGACCAGCACCGCCCAGCCCGCCTCCCAGCGCTCCCGCTCCGGACGCGCCCCGACGGCGGCGACCACCGCTTCCAGGGTGGCCTGGCGCAGGTCGCCGCGCTCGGGCAGTTCGGCGGCGGCCGGGTCGGCGAGCAGCGACTCCGGGTCGGGCAGCTCCATCCGGTCGATGTGGGCGAGCAGTTCGAGGCCCGGCCCGTCACCGACCGCACCTCGGACCAGCGTTGCCAGCACGTCCCGGGAGACGGAAGCCGCCGTACCGAAGGCGAGCAGGGACATCGCGGCCTCCCAGCTGCGAGGCGAGGGCCATGCGCCACCGCGCTTCGTCTCGGTGGTCGGCAGCCGGTGGATGAGGGTCGGCCGGGCGTTCAGGAAGCCGCAGACCGCGCGGCGGGCGAACGCCACCGCCTCCGGCAGTCCCGCCGGGTCGAGCCGGGGCAGTTCCGCGCGCGGCCAGACCCCACCGAGACCGCGCACCACCACGTCCCGGTCGTGCACCCAGTACAGGTGCACGAACCGGTTCGCCAGCGGCGGGCTCAGTTCCCATCCGTCCGCGGCCGACGCACGCGGATTGGCCGCGGCCACGATCCGTACGCCTGGCGGCAGTTGCAGCGTGCCGACCCTCCGCTCCAGGACGACCCGTAGCAGTGCGGCCTGGACGGCGGGGGTGGCGGTGGACAGTTCGTCGAAGAAGAGCAGCCCCCGCCCGGCGCGCGCCAGCTCCACGGCCCATTGCGGCGGGGCCATGGGCACGCCGTTCGCTGCGGGGTCGTCGCCCACGATGGGCAGCCCGGAGAAGTCGGTCGGCTCGTGGACGCTGGCGATCACTGTCGTCAGCGGCAGTTCGAAGGAGGCGGCGAGCTGGGTCAGCGCGGCCGTCTTGCCGATACCGGGCTCGCCCCAGAGCAGGACGGGCAAGTCGGCCGCGACGGCCAGGGTGAGTGCCTCCAGTTGCTCGTCGGGGCGCGGCTCGGTCGTGGTCGTCCGCAGGAGGGTTCGGAGGTCTTCGGCGAGGGAGAGTTGCGTGCGACCGGCCGGAATCGGCACGGGGACGGGGACGGGGAGGAGGGTGCTTGAGTTCACGGGCATCACCTGGGTGTGTTCGGGGACGGGAACCGTCCTGGATGTTGTCGTCGTTCAGCGGCGCACGACGGCGTGGGCGCCGTACGCGCGCCATGCGCAGTGCCCGCAGGGGTCGGGGCCGGCTGCCGGGCCGGGTCCGGGCCGGGCCGTTGCCGGTGTGAGTCAGGTGCCGGAGGGCTCTCGGACGAGACCGTGCGGCCGACCCGCCCCGCGGACGCGGGCGCGACGGTCCTTCAGCTCTGCAGGCCGGTCCGGGGTCGGGTACGGCTGCCCCGCTTGCGGCGCATCTCCCCCGGCAGACGACGGTCGAGCCGTGGCCGGTGGCCCGGGTCCCCCGTCGCCGTCGCGGCGGGATGCACCGGTACCAGCCCCGAGCGGAAGGCCCCGTGGTCGAGGCGTCCGGTCACAGCCGCTTCCAGTGCTTCCCGCAGGGGCCCTTCTCGCAGGACGGCGCCGGGACCGAGCAACCCCTCGACCACGCCCAGGGCACCGGTCACGTCGCCGTGGCCGAGCCGTTCACGGACTGCCGGCAGCGCCTCGGGGGTGCGGTGCACCGTGTCGATCGCCCTGAGGCAGGGCAGTCCAGGCCCGCCGAGGGCCATGAGGAGTTCCTCACGGGCCAGTTGGGCCGGATGATGGTCGACCGCCGTCAGCGTCCCGTTTCGCAGCGCGATTCGGTGGACCTCCCCGACGCACTCGACCCGATGCGGATCCGTGGGCCCGGGGGCCGGTTCGTCCGCCGTCCCTCCGAGGTCGCGCACCGCCACCCGACCGGAAGCCGAGCCCACGACTTCGGGCGCGGACAGCGCTGCCGCGACCAGCGGGTGCAGCCGTTCGACACGGAGCAGGCCGGCCCGCAGCAACTCCAGGTCCGGATGCGGCCGGGCAGCGGCCTCCGGAAGCAGCGGGAGCGCCGCGACCCGCTGCGGCGGCGGCATCTCCCGTACCGGCCGGAGCACCGGGGCATGGCTGTCGTCGGGGGCGACGAGTTCGAGCACGGAGTGGCTGCGCGCACCGAGCCGCACGGTGAGGGCCCCGCGAGGACGGCCCTCGGCCCGCAGGAGCAGTTCCGCCTCGTGGGCCCAGTGGTCGGGCGGCCACGAGGGACCACGGCCGTCGGTTCGGTACGGCGCGTCCGCGCCGCACCTTTGTGCCAGCTCGGCGCTGCGCGTGGCGTCCCAGAGGTGTCGGTGCAGGTCGAGGCGGAAACGCCGGTCGGGGTGGGGATGCGGATGGTGCTCCGGTGCGTCGCTCCGCGAATCCTCCCAGAGCGCCAGGGACATCCGCTGACCTGCGTCCGCCCAGGCGGGTGGCGTCCGCACGACGAGCTGCGGCGCGGCGGGGCTCCGGGCTCCGTAGCGGGCGAGCGAAAGGGTGAGACCGGGCCGGAGCCGCCCGTCGGGGGCGATCCGGGGCATGTTCCAGCGCAGCAGTTCCGGCGCCAGTCGGCGCAGATCCGCCCTTAGGCGGGTGGCGAGTTCAGTGCCGTGGCTGTGGCGCACGGCGCGCAGATCGAGATCGACGTCAATCCGGGCGACGGCGCAGGCACCGGCCCAGTCACCGACAGCGCGGCGCGCGGTCGCGTTCTCGATCATGGACGGTGGCACGGCGTAATCGCGTACGCGCTGCCACATCAGTAGGCGGGCGGGAATCGGTTCCACGAAGTGAGTTGCCATCAGCACTCACCTTGCGTGGACGATTCCCCCAATCCGAAACAGGGGAAGTTGTTCATCACCGGCATCATAAGCACCTCCCGGATGATCTGTCAGCCACAAAACCGTGAGCCCTCGGGGCCGCGGCCGGGGCGCCGGCACGGTGGGCACCGTGTGGCGTGCGCCGTGACGTGCACCGCCTCGGTCGGCCGGGCCGCTCCCTGTCCCGGGACGGGGAGCGGCCCGCCGAGTACGGGTTGAACTTCGAGGCCCGGGGCAGCAGAGCGGCAGGCCCGAATCGGATGGACCGCGCGTGCGGTGCGGGATTTCGCGCAGCGGAGTCCGTGACGGGTTCGTCCGAGTCCCGTGAACGTTCGACTGCCAAGGGGGTAGCCGTGTCCGACAGAAGCGTGGCGACGCTGGCTCTGTACTACCGCGACGAGGGACCCGAACTCGTGGCGTTCGGCGGGACCTCGATTCCCGCCCGGCTCGACGTCGTCGACCCCACGGGGCGGATCGTGGCGGTGTACGAAGTCGGCGCGCCCACCGAATCCGGCACCACCCGCCCCGACGCCGAAGGAGCTTTCGACGCCGACGACGTGATCGAGGTGTCCGGAGGCGCCGACATCGAGTTCATCGCGCTGGAGCGCGACGCCGACGGAGGTCACTTCGTCAGGGCCTCGGTCGGTGGCCGCGAGCAACTCTTCGCGGCCACGGTCAACACCGTCACCGGAAAGGTCCTCTACGACGCCGGCGGACCACCGGCGGTCCGACCCACCCCGACGAGCGGAGTGATCACCATCCTGTGAGGTGGGGGGCGGTACGAGCCTGTGAGGTGGGGCGGTACGAGCCACCCGGCCGTCCTTCCGGCCAGGTGCTGGTGCCCGCGCCCTCGTCGACCCGCTCGGGATGGCCGCTGCGGCGGAGCTGGAACGGTTCGTGGCAGGTGAGTCCGTCATCGACGCAGGCTCAGACCTACGCCTTCCCCGGCGCAGAGCGTTGCGCGCACCGCTGGTCGGGCTACGGCCGTACCGGCCGGGAGCGTCAGCGGCCGGTCGCGGGGTGCGCGCACCCCTGCAGCGCCGGGCGGTCCTTCGTGCGGACGACGGGGAGCCACGCTGTCGGGGGTGTGGAGCCGGGCGGGAGGCGGACGTTGAACCAGCGGGTGGACTGCGGGTCCGCCTCGTCGATGACGACCCGGCCGTTGGGCAACTGGCAGTCGACCGCGAGGACGTCACCGTGCCACACCCGGGACAGTACGACGTTGTCTGCGGTGTACTGGCGCATCGGGTCGATCGCCAGGCCCAGACCGCACTGCGGGTCCCGGTCGGCCCGCTCCTGGCAGCCCTTCTCCGCGTTGAACACCCGGATCGTGCCGGCCGCCGCGCACTCCGGGCCGTCCAGGGCGGGGCGGTCCGGGGCCTCAAGGACGAAGGAGTCCAGGAGGCGGATCAGCCGCGCGTGCCCGGCCCCGCGTCCCAGTGGCTGTGCGGGATCGGCCCTTGCGCCCCCGGTCGCGGACGTCGCGTACGGGACCTGCCGGGGTGGGCAAGGTCACCGTGCCCGAGAGGGCACGGCCCGGCGGAACCGCCCTTTCACCCCTTCAACGTGGCGCGATCCGCACTCCGGGCCCTGCCGCAGGCGGTCGATGGGGACATCACGCGAGGTATCCCCTTCACGCCTTGCGCAGGCGGTCGATGACGCCGTTGATGTCGCGCTCCAGCAGATGCCGGCGGACCCAGTGGCCGCCGTCCACCTCATGCTGCTCGTAGGGGATGCCCGCGCGGTCGAGGTGCCACTTGAACTCCCGCTGGGTGGCGAGCACCAAGGTCTCGTTGGCGTAACCCTGGATGTCCTGGGGGCTGGTGCCGGCAACCAGGAAGACCCGCTTGTGCCGGTAGCTCTCGACGCGCTCGCACGGGTTGTCCGCGCTGACCCGGGCCTGGTCCCAGAAGGGCGCGCCGTAGACGCTGCCGCCGTTCAGTTCCACGGCGGCGGAAGAGACGTTGGCCCAGTGGGTCACCAGGTCACCGTTGCCGCCGCGCAGGTTGGCCGGGCCGGAGTGGGCGCTGACCGAGGCGAAGTGGCCGTAGTACTTGGCCGCGTACTTCAGGGCGCCGAAGCCGCCCATGGAGAACCCGGAGACGGCGCGGCCGTCGTACTCGGCGTAGGTGCGGAAGTTCGCGTCGATCCACGGGATCAGCTGCCCGATGTGGAAGTACTCCCAGTTCCGGGCGCCGATGTTGGAGCTCACCGCGTTGGAGTACCAGCCGGCGCGCCCGCCGTCGGGCATCACGACGATGAGGTCCTTCCAGGCCGTCAGGCCCCGGATGTCGTGGTGCGCGTCGAAGGTGATGAAATCCTCCAGGCCACCGTGGAGCAGGTAGAGAACGGGGTAGCGGCGCCCGCTGGTGTGGTAGCCGTCGGGGAGCAGCACGTTGACGGCCGGTGTCCAGCCGCCGATGGCGGAGGTTTGGAACCGGTAGTACCACATCCGGTGATCCTGCTCGTTGCGTTCCGTGACGCGCAGGAAGTCGTCGGCCGCCGAGGCCGCCGACGCCGACGCGAGAACGCCGCCGGCTCCCAGGGCCACCGCGGCGGCGAGCCCGCCCGCGGACGTGAGGATGCTCCTGCGGGTGGGGTTCTGCGTGGTCAAGGTGACCTCCTGTGGGCGAGCTGACTGGGGATCCGGTTGCCGTCCCGGCGGCACGGGCGATTTGGAGGCTAGTGATCACCGCCCGGGAGGAGTATCCGGAACCTTACGGACTGACAGAACCGGCTCGCGTCCTCTAGGACCTGCGTGATGTCGTGAAGGCAACTGTCGGATGGCCCCTGGGCCGCCGTCCACGAACGCTTCCGCGTCCGGCGGGACGCCGGTGTCTTCACCGCCCTACTGGAAGGCCTGATCACCGAGGGTGCCCGCACGGGAGGAACAGACTGTGCCGTCCGCTCGCACTGGTCTTGACCGTCGGGCAGGCCGGGGACAGCCCGCAGTTCGTCCCGGTGCTCGCGAAGGTGAGAATCAGCCTGGCCCTCGGTCGTCCCCGCACCAAGCCGGGCGCGGTGGCCAAGGACAAGGCCTACTCGTCGACAAGACCCCTGTCGGCCACCTCGCCGGCCTCCACCTCCGCGCCGCAGTGATCTGGATCGACGACCTGATCAAGACCGCCGAATGATCACATGACGGGCCTGAGGGGCCTGACGGGCCCGACGGGCAAAGCGCGCGAGCCTTAGCGGGAGGGGCCGCGGGTGACCACCCGTAATTCTCCGGATCCCCGGGCCGTGTCCCTCTCGGTAGCTTTGAGCGCGATCACACTGTGACCCAGCGCGACCGCGACGGGTCCCTTTTCCGTAGTGCCTCGTACCGCTACCGACCAGGAGCCCGTTGTGAGCGCACACCGTCCCTCCCGCAGAGCGCTCCTCAGAGCCGCCGGTGGACTTTCGGCTGCGACATCCCTCGCAGGCGCAAACGTCCTCGCGACGGGATCCGGGGCCAGTGCCGCCGGAAACGGCATCGGTCTCCGCTCCGCCCAGCCCGTCCGGTCGGACGTGGGCGGCCCGATCACCCGTGACGAGATCCTTCTCCGTGCCCGGCCCGGGACTACGGCTGGATCGAACGCCAGATGCGTTCGGACAGGACACGGGCGGCCTCGGTGAGGTCGATGTCCTGCGGAGTGGCCAGCCAGCGGTGGGCGGCCACCGCCACCGGCCCGACGACCAGGACCTCCAGCAGCGCATCGGGCAGCGCCGCGATCTCACCCGCCTCCACCCACGGCCGCAAATGGTCGGCGACGCGCGGAAAGTGGTCCGGCTCGACCCCGCGGGCCGGGTCCGCGTGGACGGGCAGGTAGCTGGAGTAGGCCGAGCCGTGCAGGAACCGGGCCATCTCCGGGTTCTCCCTCGTGAACCGCAGGTACGTGGTCACCAGTGCGCGGATTCCGGTACGGGCGCTCCTTGCCCGGCCGAAGGCGGTGAGGACCTCGCCGTACTGCCGCTCCAGACAGCGCGAGTAGAGCGCGGCGGCCAAACCGTCGACGCTGCCGAAGTGGTGGTACAGGCTGCCCAGGCTGACCCCGCTGGCCGAGGTGATCGCGTGGACCGTGAAGCCGGCCTGGCCCTCGGCGGCGTACACCTGGAGTGCCGCGGCCAGCAAGCGTTCGACGGTGATCTCGCCACGGGACTGCTTCATTGCCATGGGCGGAGAGTTTAGTGCGCGACCGGAAGTGTGCGCCGGGTGGCGGATCTCGGGCCCCGGCGCGGTCGCGTGCCGGGGCGGGCCGGCCAGTGAGAACCGCCCGGCCTCGCGGCCGCTTCGGATGGGTCGGGCCGTGTTGCTCCGGCAGCGTCATCCCGCCAAACTAAAATATTTTTCTAGAAACTTGTTCCATATCCAGGCCCCGAGAAACCATACTGACGCCGTTCCGCGACCCCGAGTCGTACGGCCTTCAGAGTCCATCTCACTCCAAGGAGACGCATGAGAATCACACGGGTCGGCCTCCTGGCAGCGGCGGCGGCAGCGCTGCTGCTCGCACCGATCGCGCCCACGCCCGCCTCGGCCTCCGCCCCGGCTCGACAGGTGAACGCGGCGGCAGAACGGCCGGACTTCTTACTTCCGTTCCCCTGTAGCAGCGTGATCGAAGTGAAGACCTACCGAGGTCACAACCCGGACGACAAGAAGATGGACATGTACCGGCAGGGCATGCGGGAGGGCAGCCCCGTCCTGGCCTCGGCCGACGGCTACGTGCACGAGACCTTCTCGCCGGGCGGGCTGGAGATCCGGCACGGCGGCGGATGGTTCACCACGTACATGCACATGACCGGCGTGGCGAGGGAAGGCACGTGGGTCAAGCGCGGCGACGTGGTCGGCTACATGGGGGACGTCGGTTCGGAAGGCAGGCCCCACCTGCACTACGAGCAGCTCTACAACCCCAGCAGCGACCAGGACGCCGACAACCAGCACATCGTCAACCCCGTCCTTCAGGGGCAGGGGCCGCTGGTCTTGAACCCCGACAGCCCGATCACCATGACGAGCACGAACTGCGGTGTGTCCGCCGGCAGTAGCCTGTTCGCCCAGTCCCCGGACCGTTCCGCCGTGTTCCAGT
>NZ_JANFAK020000079.1 GCF_024721315.2 Streptomyces sp. Isolate_45 | reverse complement strand
CCCCCCCCCCCCCCCCCCCCCCCCCCCCCCCCCCCCCCCCCCCCCCCCCCCCCCCCCCCCCCCCCCCCCCCCCCGACTGCTGTGACGTTTCGCTACCGCGTCACCCGAAAATGTGACCCAGTGTCCGCGCCGCGCGCTCGGCGTCGGCGAATCCGACGTAGAGCGGGGTGAAGCCGAAGCGCAGGACGTCGGGCGCCCGGAAGTCCCCGACGACGCCCCGCGCGACGAGCTCCGTCATGACCTCGCGGGCGTTCTCGGCACGCAGCGAGACCTGGCTGCCGCGCGCCCCGTGCCCGGCCGGGGTGACCGACTCGACGCGGCCCTCCGGGACGTACGCCGCGACGCATTCGAGGAAGAAGTCCGTCAGCGCGAGGGACTTGGCGCGCACGTCGTCGACGTCCACGCCCTCCCAGACGTCGAGGGCCGCTTCCAGCGCGAGCATGGACAGGATGTCCGGGGTGCCGACCCGCGCGCGGGTCGCGCCCGGGGCGGGCTCGTAGGCCGGGGTCATCGCGAAGGGGTCCGCGTGCCCGTTCCAGCCGGGCAGCGGGGAGTCGAAGGACTCCTGGTGTCGTTCGGCCACGTAGATGTAGGCCGGGGAGCCGGGCCCGCCGTTGAGGTACTTGTACGTGCAGCCGACCGCGAGGTCGACGGCGTGCGCGTCGAGCCCCACCGGCAGGGCCCCAGCCGAATGGCACAGGTCCCAGACGACCAGCGCGCCCGCCGCGTGCGCGGCCGCGGTGAGGGCGGGCAGGTCGTGGAGCCGGCCGGTGCGGTAGTCGACGTGGTTGAGCAGCACCACCGCGGTGTCGGAGGTCATCTCCGAGGCCGCGTCGGCCGGGTCGACGGCGACGACTTCGAGGCCGGTCATCCGGGCGGCGGAGGCGGCGATGTAGCCGTCCGTCGGGAAGGTCGCGGCATCGACCAGCATCCGGGTCCGGCCGGGCGCGGCCAGTCGGGCGGCGCCGACGAGCGCCTTGAAGAGGTTGACGCTGGTGGAGTCGCCGACGGTGACCTGTCCGGGGCCGGCGCCGATCAGCGGGGCGACGCGGTCGCCGATCCGCTCGGGGGCGGTCCACCAGCCGCTCTCGTCCCAGGAGCGGATGAGGAGCTCGCCCCACTGGCGGCGTACGACGTCGCCCACGGCGTCGGGGACGCCGGTCGGGAGGGCGCCGAGGGAGTTGCCGTCGAGGTAGACGACCCCGTCGGGGAGGGCGAACCGGTCGCGGAGCTTGCCGAGCCCGTCGGCGGCGTCGAGTGCGGCCGCACGGGCCCGCAGGCCCGCTTCGGCCGGGTGGGGCGCCGCGCCGGGTCCGGTGCCCGCGCCGGGTCCGGTGCCCGCGCCGGTCCCGGTGCCCGCGCCGGACGGCGTCCCGGCCACCGCGTCGGATATCGGGTGCGTGTCAGACATGGCTGCGGGCCGTCCAGAGCTCGGGGAACACGTTCTTCGTCGCGCGCTTCTCCAGCCAGGCGACCCCGGCCGAGCCGCCCGTGCCGGTCTTCGCCCCCATCGCGCGCCGGGTCGCCACCAGGTGGTCGTTGCGCC
This sequence comes from Streptomyces sp. Isolate_45, assembly GCF_024721315.2. GTDB lineage: Bacteria > Actinomycetota > Actinomycetes > Streptomycetales > Streptomycetaceae > Streptomyces. Next base: position 37,920 of record NZ_JANFAK020000079.1, on the reverse strand, counting down.
AGCGCCAGACCAGCTCGGCCACGTCCGTGAGCACCTCGCCGAGTCGGTGCAGGTCGGAGTGCTCACCGGCGGGCTCGGCGTACAGGGCGGTCCAGACGGCCTCGACCTCGGGCGACGGCTCGTAGCGCGTCGCCAGGTCCCGGTCCAGGACCCGCCGCGGGACCGGCAGGCCGCGGCGTGCGAGCAGGCGCAGGGTCTCGTCGTAGAGGCCGGGCTCCTGGAGGGCCTTCTCCAGCTCGCCGTGGACGCGCGGGGCGCCGCGGTGCGGGACCAGCATCGAAGCGGACTTGTCGCCGAGCAGGAACTCCATCCGCCGGTACATCGCGGACTGGAAGCCGGAGCCCTCGCCGAGGGCGGACCGGTAGGAGTTGAACTGGCCGGGGGTGAGCTGCGCGAGGGGGCGCCACGAGGCGTTCAGGGCCTCCAGCTCGCGGAGGGATCGTTTCAGCGCGTCCATCGCGACGGGAATGTCGTCCTCGCGCAGGGCGCGGGCCGCGGTCTCCCACTCGTGGACGATGACCGTGAACCACAGCTCCATGACCTGGGTCGTGACCAGGAAGACCATCTCGCCGGGATCGTCCGAGCGCAGGTGCTGGAGGTGGGTGAGGACGTCCGCCTGGACGTAGTCCTCGTAGGGGGTCGTGCCGGCGAAGTCGAGGTTCGGGGTGTCCGAACCGGCTCCGGAGGCATCAAGGGCGTGCGACATTTCTGTCTCCTCGACACGTGCTTCCGGGTAGCGGTCCGCTCCTTCCGTGAGGTAAGTGGAGCCCCGGTCCCCTGCCTCGCATCATAAACAGGGGATCCGGAACCCCTCTAGGGCACTCGGCGCGCAGTTATGCGAGCGTGTCCGCGGCGGTCTCCGAGGAATCCCGCAGGAAGGTCGAGCAGCGCTCGTACTCCTCCTTCTCGCCGATCGCGCCGGCGGCGCGGGCCAGGGCGTTCAGGGCGCGCAGGAACCCGCGGTTCGGCTCGTGCTCCCACGGCACCGGGCCGTGGCCCTTCCAGCCCGCGCGGCGCAGGGAGTCCAGCCCGCGGTGGTAGCCCGTACGGGCGTACGCGTACGACTCGACCGTGTTTCCGGCGGCGAAGGCCCGGTCGGCGAGGGTGGCCCAGGCGAGGGAGGACGTGGGGTACGCGGCGGCCACCTCGGCCGGGTCGGTGCCGGCGGCGAGGGCCTCGCGCGGCGCGGGCTCGTCGGGCAGGTGGGTGGGGGCGGGGCCCCCGAGCAGGTTCTGGTGAATCGACATGGGATCAGTGTGGCCGATGGCCCGCCGGGACGGGCGGGCCCTGCCCGGACAGGACCGCCGCGGGGCCCGGGGGGGACGCCCCGGGACCCGGCCGCCGGGCCGGGGCCATCTCACGCCGCAGGACCGGGACGATCCGTTCCCCCAGGAGGTCGATCTGCTCCAGCACCGTCTCCCGCGGCAACCCGGCGTGGTCGACGAGGAAGAGCTGGCGCCGGTAGTCCCCGTAGGCCTCCCGGAAGGTGAGGATCTTCTCGATGACCTCGTCCGGACTCCCGACGGCCAACGGGGTCCGCTCAGCGCGCTCCTCCAGGGACTCCCGGCGCCCGTGGACGGGCGAGCCGTCGAAGTACGGGCGGAACTCGCGCACGGCGTCCTGCGACCGCGCCCGTACGAAGACCTGGCCGCCCAGGCCGACGACGGCCTGCTCCGCGGTGCCGTGGCCGTGCTCGGCGTACCGGGTGCGGTACAGCTCCACCAACCGCGCGTACTGCCCGACGGGGGCGGCGAGGTTGTCCACGAAGAAGCCGTCCCCGTAGTACGCGGCCCGCTCCGCGGTCTCCGGCGAGCGCACCGCCCCGTGCCACACGAAGGGCGGTACGCCGTCCAGCGGGCGGGGCGTCGAGGTGAAGCCGTCGAGGCGGGCGCGGGAACGCCCCCGCCAGTCGATGTTCTCCTCCCGCCACAGCCGGTGCAGCAGCGCGTAGTTCTCCCGGGCGAGCGCGACGGCCTGCCGGAGGTCCTGACCGAACCACGGGTAGACGTTGGGGACGTTGCCGCGGCCCAGCGTCAGGTCCACGCGGCCGTCGGCCAGGTGCTGGAGCAGCGCGAACTCCTCCGCGATGCGCACGGGGTCGTTGGTGGTGACGAGCGTCGTGGCGGTGGAGAGGACCAGCCGCTCGGTGCGGGCGGCGACGTACGCGAGCAGGGTCGGCGGGGAGGACGGCACGTAGGGCGGGTTGTGGTGCTCGCCGGTGGCGAAGACGTCGAGGCCCACCTCCTCGGCCCGCACCGCGATGGCCGTCATCGCCTTGATCCGCTCGTGCTCGGTCGGCGTGCGGCCGGTGAGCGGGTCGGACGCGACGTCACCGATCGAGAAGACGCCGAACTGCACCACGTCCCGCTCACCCCTCCGCCGTGGTCGCGCCGCGCACCCCGGCGCCCGGCGCGGGTGCGGTGCCGGGGGGCAGGCCCCGGCACCGCGGTGCGTGGGGCCGGCCGCCGTGGCCCCTCGTGGAGGACCGTGCCGGATGCTCCGGGAAGCGGCCACGTCCGGTCCGTCAGTCCGTCAAGTCACGCGGCGCGCGGCGGCGGGTGGTGGGGACCCCACCACGTTCCGGCCAAGTGCGGTGACGGGCACACCTCCCCGCGCACGGTGTCCGCGACGGACGGTGGGGGTGCAGTCGATGCACGCTAGGGGGCATGTCGTGAAAACGATCATGAGTAGTACCGCCGTGGCGCCGGGAACCGGCCCGGCCACGGTGACGGAGCGGACCAGGGGAACGGGGACGGGGACGGGGACGGGCACGGGGACAAGCACGACGACGGGCACGGCACCGAACACGACGACGACGATCACGACCACCAGCACCAGCACCAGCACCAGCACCAGCACCAGCGCCCTGATCCCCGTACGCCGGGACCCCGTCCACGAGGCGGCCGAGGACCTCTGTTCCGTCGTGCTGTCCTCGCTGCGCCGCAAGGACCAGAGGGAGAAGGGGCGGCAGTACGTACGGGGGCTGCTGGCCCTCCGGGGCCGCAAGTCGATGCGCGGCATCGCCGGGCAGGTCGGCGGCCCGGCGGCGGAACAGAGCATGCACCACTTCATCTCCAGTTCCACCTGGGACTGGGAGCCCCTGCGCGCCTCCCTCTCGGGCTTCCTGGAGGCGACGAGCCCGCTGACCGCGTGGGTGGCCCAGCCGATGGCCATCCCGAAGGGTGGCGACCGGTCGGTGGGCGCGGCGCACCGTTTCGACCCCCACCAGGGGCAGATGTTCCGGGGGCAGCAGGCCTTCGGGACCTGGTTCGCCTCGGCCGGGCTGGTCACGCCGGTCGGGTGGCGGATGTTCCTGCCCGACGCGGAGGGGCCGCAGGGCGCCGTGGACGAGCACGCCTCGCAGGCCGCGTACGAGCAGTGCGCGGCGGCGGCCGTCATCGAGACCGTGCGGCACGCCGGGAGCGGCCCCCGCCCGGTGGTGCTCGACATCCGGCAGATCGGGACCCGGTCCACGATGAACCGCTTCGCGGAGGCGGGGCTGCCGGTCATCGCGCGGGCGGCGGCCTCCACCCCGCTGCTCGTCACCGATCCGACCCTGCCGGGATACGGGGGCGGGGTGCGCAGCGCGCGCGAGATCCTGCAGTCGGTGAAGGGGCTGTGCACCCCGGTGGAGTGGACCGATCCCGATCCGGGGCACCCGGGCGGGCGCCACCGCGGCACCCTGGCCGTCGCGGTGCGGGTGATGATGCCCGACCCGTCGCCGGCCCGACGCCGACACCTGCTGCTGGTCGGCGAGTGGACCGACCCGCGGCGCGCTCCGGCGCAGGTGTGGGTGACCGACCTCGTACGGCTCCCCGTGGGCCCGCTGCTGCGGCTGACCAAGCAGGGCCGCCGGGTGGGCTTCGCAGCCGAGCACGGCGGCCAGGAAGTCGGCCTGCGGGACTTCGCCGGGCGGGCCCTGCCCGGCTGGCACCGGCACGTCACGCTGGCGTCGGTCGCCCACGCGGCCCGCGCGCTGACGGGGACGGAGCACGGCCCGACGCCGTGACGGGTCGGCCCGGCGTCCCGCCCGTCGTCGACGGGCGGGACGCCGCCGCCGGGCGCCCGCTACCGCGGCCGGGCGCCCGCCGTGCGGCGGTCGTGCAGGACCGTACGGGCCTTGCGCAGGCGCAGGGCCATCTGGATCTCCAGGGCCCGGCCGGGTTTCTGCCAATCCGTACCGAGGAGTTCGGCGATGCGTTCCAGCCGCCGGGACACGGTGTTGGGGTGCACGTGCAGGGCCTCGGCGGCGTGCGTGGGGCTGCCGCCGGACGCGAAGTAGGCGTCCAGGGTGCGGGTGAGGCCCGTCATGCGGTCGCTGTCGTACTCCAGGACGGGTCCGATCGTCGACGCGATGAAGGACTCCACGTCGTGGTCGGCGGACAACAGCAGCCCGAGGAAGCCGAGTTCGCGCAGGGATGCGGTGCCGCCGGCCCCGTCGAGGGCGGTCAGCGCGTCCAGGCAGCGCACGGCCTCCGCGTACACCCGGGCCACCTCGCCCGGACCGCCGGCGGGGCCGGCCGCACCGGTGGAGACGGCGTGCCCGAGCAGCGGTGACAGTTCGCCGGAGGCCCGGTGCGCGGCGGCGGAGGCGTCGCCGCCCGGCAGGACGAGCACGATGCAGCCGCGGCGCACCCCCTTGAGCCCGCCCATCCGGTAGGCGTACGAGGACGCCCAGGCGACGGCCTTGCCGAGTTCCCCGCCCTCGGGGCGGGCCACGACGACGACGTGGGGCCGGTCGAGGTCGATGCCGAGCCGGCGGGTGCGTTCCAGCAGGTGCAGGTCGACGGAGTGCGGCCGTTCCAGCAGGTCGGCGAGCAGTTCGTCGTGGACGGGCCCCTCGGCGGCGGCCGTGCCCCGCTGGATCAGCATCAGCGAGGCCACCGACTGGGCCGCCAGTTGCAGCAGTCGTACGTCCTCCTCGGCGAGCGGCGCCGACGCGCTGAGCAGCAGCACCCCGAGGTCCTCGGCGCCCGCGAGGACGGGGGCGAGCCACAGCTCGCCGGGCAGCCGTACGGGCCGCCGGTCCATCTGCGCCTGGAGTGCGCCCTTGGTCACCGACTCCTCGTCCAGGTGGGGCAGTTCACCGGTGGCGGTCAGTGGCCGCCCGCCCGGGTCCCGTACCTGGAGCACGCCGTCGAGCGCGTCGGCGGTGGCCCGGGCGAGGGTGGCCAGTCCGGCCCCGTCGAGCACCAGGCCGGCGAGCCGGGCGTGACACTCCCACAGATGGCGGACCCGGGTGAGGGCGGTGTTGGTGCGCGAGCCGAAGGCCTCCAGCTCGGTGACCTCGTCGCGGGTCTGTTCCAGCAGCCGGGCCTTCTCGATGGCGACGGCCGCGAGGTCGGCGAGGGAGAGCAACATGCCGATCTCGTCCGGCGTGAACTGCCGTACGGCGCGGTCGGATCCGTAGAGCGCGCCCAGCGTGGAGCTCCCGCGCCGCAGGGGGACGGCGATGATGGCGCGCAGCCCCTCCGCCTCCACGACGGCGTCGATGCCGGGTGCGTGCGCGATGGCGGGATCGGCGAGGTAGTCGGCGGTCCACACCGGCGACCGGCGCTCCTGGGCGATGCTGCCCAGCCCCTTCCCGGTGCCCAGTTCGAGCCCCACGTTCAGGGCGGTGGTCTCCCCCTCGGAGGTGCGCACGTACGCCGATCCGTCCGGGCGGGACAGCGACAGCCAGGCCATGTCGAAGCCGAGGAGCCGCCGGGCCCGACGGGTGATCAGGCGCAACAGCCCGTCGATGTCGTAGGGGGAGGTCAGGTCGTGCGCGGTGTCCACGAGGGCGGTGAGGGCGGCCTCGCGCTGCTTGCTGCGATGCGCGTCCGCCCGTACGGAGCGGGCCAGTTCCACCGCCCGGGCGAGGCGGGCGAGCTGCTCCTCCCCGGCGTCGGCGCAGCGGGCGTCCTCCAGCAGCGCGTCGTACCGGCTCTGCGGGGCGTCCGCCGCGAGCAGTTCCAGTACGGCCATCGCCCCCGGTGTCCCGCCGTCGTCCCCACCCATTCGCCGCCCCCGTCCGACCAGCCCTTTTGTCCCGCGCCCCGAACCTAGGTTCCGTGCGACGAGGGGTCAAGCAGAGGGCGGCTCCCGTCCGCCCGGGCCGGCCGGACCGTCAGCACCCGACGGCGCCGGCCAGGGTGAGGCGGGGCGTCCGGCAGGCCGAGCGGATCGCCTCGACGCGTTCCTCCGCGATGCGCAGCGCCTCCAGGTAGGGGCAGTCGGGGTGTGCGGCCGCCCTGCCGGCGGGGCCGCCGCGACCGCGCAGCCCGGCGAGCTCCAGGCGCAGTTCACGGTGCCTGCCGAGGGCGAGTTCCGCTTCGACCCACTGGCCGAGCACGGCGAGCCGGTCGGCGTCGAGGACCCGGAGGCGGGCACCGAGCCAGGTGCCGGCGTCGATGCCGTCCAGGGCGGGGCCGGTCCACAGGGCGAGGGCGCGGCGCAGGCGCAGGGCGGCCTGCTCGAAGTCGCCGCGCCCCATGGCGCGGTAGCCGGCGCCGGATTCGCGGGCGAACTCCCGGACGTCGGAGCGGCCGCCTCCGGTGTCGAGAAGATACCCGCCGGGCCGGGTGGAGAGCACGGACTCGGGCGTACGTACCGAACCGGCCCCCATCGCCTCCGCGAACCGCTCGCGCAGGCGGCGTACGGCGGTGTGCAGGAGGGCGCGGGCGTGCTCGGGAGGGGTGTGGGCCGCCAGCTCGTCCGCGAGGACGGCGACGGGCACGACCTGGTCGGGCCAGGCGGCGAGGACCGCCAGCACGTGCCGGGACTCCGGCGTGGGGGCCGTGATGGGCACACCGTTCTCGATGACGCGCGGCTCTCCGAGTACCTCAATGTCCACAGTGTTCTCCCTGGGCAGGCGAGCAGAAAAAATAATACCCGGAAGGATCTTTTAGGGAAGAGGTGAGCCCGGACCGGACGAGGCCCGCCGGTGCCGCCGGTGCTAGGCGGGGACCTCCTCCGCGGCCTTCGCCGGCAGGCCGTCGGGGCAGCCGTGGCCGCACGGGTGCACGCCCCGGGGGCCGTAGAGCGCCCGCGCGCCCCGGCGGGGGGCGGTGTCCAGCCGGATCGCGACGGCGGGCACCACGACGCTGGGCATCACGTACGTGTAGAGCTCGGAGACCTGCTCGTCCAGGTCCAGGCCCAGGGTGTGGGCCATGGTGTTGAGTCCCGCGAACGAGCCGACGATCATCCTCGCCGGCACCACCGGGTCGACGTTCGGCAGCAGCTCGCCGCGCCGTTTCGCCTCCTCCAGCACGGAGACGTGCAGGTCGATCCAGGCGCAGTAGGGGCTCGCCTGGTCGAGGTTGCGGCCCGCCCGGTCCAGGGTGAGGCGGGCGCTCGCGCGCATCAGCACCTCGTGCCGCAGCCGGTGCGAGAACACCATGCCCATGTCCAGGAACTCCTGGGCCTTGTACTCCTGGGGCAGGACCGTCGGCTGCTGCTCGTTCTGCGCGTCGATGACGGCCTGGGCCATGCCCTCCTTGGAGTCGAAGTGGAAGTAGAGCGCGCCCTTGGTGACCCGGGCGATGTTGACGATGTCCGACAGCTTGGCCGCTTCGTAGCCGTGCTCGTCGAAGACCTGGGCCGCCGCCTCCAGGATCGCCTGACGCGTGCGCACCGCCCGGTCCTGCTTCACCTGGGGTCGCTCTGTCCTCATATGCCGTGTCGCCTCTCCTGCCCCGACGGATTTACATAACCGTGGGTACGTTTCTCTGAGTAGATTTCACACCATCGCGGGGCCGCAGTCCACCGCCGTATGTCACCTCGGGGACCTCGGCCCCCCTCACGCCCCCACGCCTCCGCCCCTGAGGCACCCGGGCACCCGGGCACTCCGGGCACGCGAAGGGGCCCGCCGGTCCGAGACGGACCGGCGGACCCCTTCAGGTCTTCGGTGGTGCTACTACTTCAGCTTGGTACCGGTGGAGCGCAGGTCGGCGCAGGCCAGCGTGACGCGCTTGGCCATGCCGGCCTCGGCCAGCTTGCCCCAGGTGCGCGGGTCGTAGGTGGACTTGGTGCCGACCTCGCCGTCGACCTTCAGCACGCCGTCGTAGTTGCGGAACATGTGGTCCGCGACCGGGCGGGTGAAGGCGTACTGGGTGTCGGTGTCGAGGTTCATCTTCACGACGCCGTTCTCCAGCGCGGTGGCGATCTCCTCGGCCGTGGAGCCCGAGCCGCCGTGGAAGACGAAGTCGAACGGCGAGGACTTGCCGTACTTCTCGCCGACACCGGCCTGGAGGTCCTTGAGGAGCTCGGGGCGCAGGACGACGTTGCCCGGCTTGTAGACGCCGTGCACGTTGCCGAAGGAGGCGGCCAGCAGGTAGCGGCCCTTCTCGCCCAGGCCCAGGGCCTCGGCGGTGCGCAGCGCGTCCTCGACGGTGGTGTACAGCTCGTCGTTGATCTCGTGGCTGACGCCGTCCTCCTCGCCGCCGGTCGGGGTGATCTCGACCTCAAGGATGATCTTCGCGGCGGCGGCCTTGGCGAGCAGCTCCTGGCCGATGGCCAGGTTGTCGGCCAGGGTCTCGGCGGAGCCGTCCCACATGTGCGACTGGAAGAGCGGGTTCAGACCACGGGCGACGCGCTCGGCGGACACCTCCAGGAGCGGACGTACGTAGCCGTCCAGCTTGTCCTTCGGGCAGTGGTCGGTGTGCAGCGCGACCGTGATGTCGTACTTGGCGGCGACGACGTGCGCGAACTCGGCCAGGGCGACGGCGCCGGTGACCATGTCCTTGTTGTACTGGCCACCCAGGAACTCCGCACCACCGGTGGAGATCTGGATGATGCCGTCGCTCTCGGCCTCCGCGAAGCCGCGCAGGGCAGCGTGCAGGGTCTGGGTCGAGGTGACGTTGATGGCCGGGTAGGCGAACTTGCCTGCCTTCGCCCGGTCGAGCATCTCGTTGTAGACCTCGGGGGTTGCGATGGGCATCTGTCCGCTCCTTGGATGTGCGGGGAGTGTGCTTATTGCGGGCCCTGACCTGGGGGCGACGTCATCGTCGCGCCTATCTTTCCAGACTCGGCGCGACACTCCACCCCTCCGGTCACCCCGGGGAGGGTGAGCCGGGCGCAGTGTTTCACGTGAAACACCGCGCCCCGTCGCAAACCAGCAGGTCAGGAACGGAACGGGGACTTCCGAGGACCTTCGTCACCAGTTGTTCCGAGCCGGTCCCGACCACGATGCGAGACGCCCCCGGGCCGCTCAGCCGAGGTCGAGGTCCCCGAGGCGGTAGCCGGTGAGGTAGGGCAGGCCCGCCTCGGCGATGGCGTCCGCGGCGCCGCGGTCCACGATGGTGGCGACGGCGACGACCTCACCGCCGGCTTCGCGGACGGCCGCGACGGCGGTCAGCGGGGACCCGCCGGTGGTCGAGGTGTCCTCGACCACCAGGCAGCGCCGGCCCTTGACGTCGGCGCCCTCGATGCGGCGCTGCATGCCGTGGGCCTTCTGTGCCTTGCGGACGACGAAGGCGTCCAGGCGCCCGCCGCGCGCGGCGGAGGCGTGCAGCATCGAGGTCGCCACCGGGTCGGCGCCCAGGGTGAGGCCGCCGACGCAGTCGAAGTCGAGCTCGGCGGTGAGGTCGAGCATGACCTGCCCGACCAGCGGGGCCGCCTGGCCGTCGAGGGTGATCCGGCGGAGGTCGATGTAGTAGTCGGCCTCCTTGCCGGAGGAGAGGGTCACCTTGCCGTGCACGACGGCCTTGTCCTTGATCTGCTGCAGAAGCGCATCGCGTACGTCAGTCATACCCCGAGCTTAATTGCGCCCCGGGCGGCCCCCGCACGGCACGGCACCGCCGTGCGCACGGCCCGCCCGTAACCGCGGCCCGTACGGGCTACACCAGGCGCCGCCACGTCCAGGTGCTGGACATCTCCAGCGGGTCGACGGGCGTGACCAGCTGCGGAAGCGTGTTCAGCCCGTTCGGCGGACCGGACTGGGGCTCGACGCAGACGGCCTCGGGCTGCTCGTCGTAGATGACCACCCATTCGGCCCGGCTGGCGACCTTGAGCTCCAGCTCCCCGGGCCAGGTGAGGGTGACGTCCACGCCGTGGGGCATGCCGAAGCAGTCGTCCCACGGGCCCGGGGCGGGCTCGACGCGGCGGCCGGTGGGAAGGTGGTCGTCGCCGCGCTCCTCCTGCCAGGCGGGGTCGAAGGCGACCTGCACCTCGGCGCCGTCGGCGGTCAGGGTCCGGTTGAACCAGGGGTGCCAGCCGGCCTGCGCCGGGAAGGAGTTCTCGTAGGTCTCAACGCCCATGGTGAGGGTCAGGGAGTCCTCGGACAGCTCGAAGATCTGGGTCACCCGGCCGGCGTACGGCCAGGGGTCGACGAGGTCGAAGGCAAAGGCGGCGCGCGTGGCGCTCACCCCGGCCGGACGCCAGGACGTGTCACGACCGAGGCCGTGGATGGCGTGCGGCGGGTGGTTCAGGGGCAGCTGGTGGACGGTCGCACCGTCACGGAACCGGCCGTCCGCGGTGCGCCCGCACCAGGGAACCATCGGGAACGCGCCGAAGTGCGGCCCCTGGCGCAGGAGCTCCGTCCCGTCGACGCGCAGACTGCTGATCCGGCAGCCGTTCTCCTGATCGATGGTGATGTCGGCGCCGCCGGCGCTCAGTTGCGTGCTCATACGGCGACCCTACGGCGAGTCAGCGACGGCGGCGCAACGCCCTTCCGACCACGACCGCCGAGGCGATGGCGAGGGCCGCGGCCGGGGCGACCCAGCGCAGTCCGCCGGCCGCGGCGACGGTGGAGGGCGCCGGGACCGGGGCGTAGCGGCCGCGCGGGGGCGCGTGGTCCACCTCCTCGGCGCTCCGGCCGATCATCGTGCGTCGGGCGTGGGCGGCCTCGGCGGGCGGACGGGCGGCCGCGGCGGGGCCGGCGGCTTCCCCGAAGTCACCCTCCAGGAAGGGGTCGAGGGACGGGGCCGGCACATCGGTGTCGAACACGGAGGCGCTGACCGCGTCGGCGGGCCCGGTGGCGTCGCCGGCGTCCCCGGCCCCTTCGGCGTCGGCGGCCTCCTCGGCCTCGGCGACGGGATCGTGCGGATCGGAGTCCCGGGCACCGGCATCCCGGGCACCGACGTCGCGGGCACCGGCATCACTGCCATCGACGTCGCTGCCATCGGCCGAGGCGACCTCGACCACCGAAGCCGCTGCCGCTTCCGCCGCCAGGTTCGCGCCCACCCGGTCCAGCAGTCGCCGGCCGGCGACCGCGGTGGCCTCGGGTGCGAAGGCGGCGGCCCGCCCGTCGGCGGTGGCCCCGCAGGTGAACTCCAGGCGGGTCCCGCCCCCGTCCGGGACCAGCGTCAGCCCGACGGAGAGCGTGACGGTGCCGTGGCCCCGTACCTCGGTGCCCGCGCCCTCGGCGGTGAACCGGTCCGGGCCGCCCTCGGCGACGGTCAGCGCGCCCCGGTAGGTCACGGTGTGCCCGCCCACCCGCAGCTTGAGCCGCCCGGCCGTGGGCCCGGCGGCGGCGTCGGCGTCCTGCTGGAGCCCGGGCACGCAGCGCGCCACGCGGGCCGGATCGCGCAGCACGGCACGGAGGTCTTCCGCGGGGACCGGAACGAACACCTGATGCTCCATGCGGCCGAGCCTACCGAGGAGAGCCGCCGGTGCACACGGACACGACAGTCGTCCCAGCTCAGGAGTAGCGCGGGTACGGCAGCGTGGAGGGCGGCAGGCCGTCGATCCGGGTCCGGGCGGCGTCCCGCGCCGCGTCCTGGAGGGCCCGCGTCGACACCGCGCGCAGCGCGGGCGTGTCCCGGTCGACCCGCAGCTCGGGGGTCCGCTCGCGGGAGGCGAGCACGAAGCCCCAGTCCTGCGGGGGCGCCCCGGTGCCGCCGAGCGTGCGGTCGGGCCCGGCGGCGAAGCCGGAGAGGCGGCCTCCGGTGCTGTAGGGGGTGGTGCGCAGCCCGGCGGCGCGCAGGGTGGTGTCGACGGTCCAGTACGTACGGGCCCGGGTGGTGAGGGCCCCGGCGTGGACGGCGATCCGCCCGCCGGGGTTCAGGGCCCGCGCGGCGAGCCCGTAGAACTCCTGCGAGTAGAGCTTCGTGCTCGGGGTGATGCCGGGGTCGGGGAGGTCGGAGACGATGACGTCGAACCGGTCCCGGGCGGCGGAACCCCGCAGCCAGCGGAAGGCGTCCTGCGTGACGACGCCGAGGCGGGGGTCCTCGAAGGCCCGTCCGTTGAGCGCGGAGAGCATCGGGTCGGTGCGGGCCAGCCGGACGACACCGGGGTCGAGCTCGACGACGGTGACGGAGGCGACGTCCGGGTAGCGCAGCACCTCACGGGCGGCCAGACCGTCGCCGCCGCCGAGGACCAGGACCCGGGTGTGCGCGCCGGTCATCGCGGGGTGGACCAGGGCTTCGTGGTAGCGGTACTCGTCGTAGCCGCTGACCCGCAGCCGTCCGTCGAGGTACAGGTCGAGGGAGCGCGGGGATCCGGTGGCCGGGCCGGTGAGCACCAGTTCCTGCACCTCGGTCCGGACGGCGACCCGGACCTCCCCGCCGTAGACGGCGCGGCGGGCCACCCGTTCGAAGTCGTCGGCGAGCAGGGTCGCGCAGCCGAGCGCGGCGAGGACGGCCGCGTTGGTCGCGATGAGCAGCCAGCGGCAGCGGGGGCTGAGGTCGCGGCGGAACAGCCACAGGACGAGCCCGCCTCCGGCGACGGCGTTGACGGTGCCGGTGAGCATGACGCCGTTGAGCTGGCCGAGCATCGGGAGCAGCAGGAACGGGAAGGCGAGTCCGCCGACGAGGGCGCCCACGTAGTCGGCGGCGAACAGGTCGGCGACCGCCCCTCCGGCGTCCTGCCGGCGGATCCGCTGGATCAGCACCATCAGCAGCGGGATCTCCGCGCCGATGAGGACGCCGATGGCGAAGGCGAAGCCGACGAGCGCGGTCCGCGATTCACCCAGCCAGGCGAAGCTCGCGTACAGGGCCATGGCGGAGAACCCGCCGAGCAGTGCGAGCGCGGCCTCGATCGCGGCGAAGCCGAGGGCGGGCCGGCCGCGCAGCCGTTTCGCGAGGAGGGATCCGACGCCCATGGCGAAGACCATGACGGACAGCACCACGGAGGCCTGGGTGACCGAGTCGCCGATCAGGTAGGAGCCGAGGGCGAGCAGTTCCAGTTCGTATACGAGCCCGCAGGCGGCGCAGACGAAGACGGTGGCCAGGACGAGGAGTCGGCCGGTCCGTGGCTGTACGGGCAGGGCGGCCGTGGCGCTCTGCACGCCCCGGGGCTCCGGCGCCGGGAGCACCCCGCGGGGGGCGGATCGGTCGATCATGAAGCGAACCGTACGTTACCGCCCACCGACACCCTGTCACCCACATGGGTGTAAGTACCGCCCCAATCCGGCCAGTTGGCGTAACCACTCCGCAATCCGCCCCGGACTGCGCCCCGAAGGCGCCCCGAAGGCGCCCCCGAGGAGCCCCGCCGTCGCCCTGGGCCCGGCCGTCAAGCTCCCGTCCGCCCGGCGACGTCCGGCCCTAGACGGGAGCGCCCATGCGTACGCCCACCCGGGTGCGGGTGGCGACGAGCTGACCCTCCTGGGGGTAGGCGTGCCAGGTCCGCCACCGGACCTGGCCCTCGTAGCGCTGGGCCAGCATGGCGGTGAACGCGTGGGGGCTGCCGGGGAAGGTGCCGGCCAAGCCGTTCGGGTGATCGGCGACGAGGGCGAGGAGCTCCTGGGCGCGGCCCGCGAACGATCCCCGCGAGAGGTTCTCGACGCGCGCGGCGAACTCGTACTCCCAGTCGCCGACGCGCTTGGCCACGCCGAGCGGAAGCGGGGTACTGCTTCCGGGCATGCAGGCGACGGTCTCCGAACAGAGCACCTCCCCCTCCTCCAGGAGCACCTGGTGAGAGGCCCCGAGCAGGCGGAGTTCCACTTTCGCGTCCGCGAGCTGGAGGTTCAGTACGGCCAGGGCGGGCAGCCGGTCCCGTCCCAGGGCCCAGGCGAGATCGGCGGCACGCGTGTCGGTATAGGTGGTCTGGAGGGTCGTGAGCATGAGTCGGCTCCGCAAACGCGCGAGGGAGATGGGCCGGAGCCCGCCAGCGGTAGTCAACGGGTGGGGGGACACCGGCACGGGTCCACAGGAAGTCCAGGGAGGTCCGAGGACTGGTCTACTCAACCGAGGGAATCATGAAAGGCACGGCACTCACAGCGTTTTTACCCAACTTGACGGGGTTTACATCCCCCCGGGGGCTACTCAGTTCACGTGTTCAACAACATGCCGCCCGTACGTCGTAACGCAGGGCCGAACAAGTAGACGCCCGAAGGAAGTTGTCCCCCTCGGGCGCCCGGTTCAACACTCCTCGAAGACGCTTCCCGGAAGGTCAGCTGGAGCCGCAGCCGCCCCCGCCACCGCAGGAGGACGACGATCCGCCACACGAGGACGACGACGACCCGCAGGAGGACGTCGAGGACCCGCCGGACGAACCCGGGTCGGACGAGGAACCGCCGCACGAGTGGCTCGCGCCCGCGCCGCCCGACGCGGCCCACCAACTGCCGGACCCGTCGGCACCCGACCGGCCGTGCGAGGACGACCGCGAGGACGACCGCGCCGAGTACGGGCGGTACGCGGCGGCCCGCTTCGCCTTCGAGACCAGGATCCCCACGACGGCACAGGCCGCCACCACGAACACCAACACCAACACCAGGACAAAGACCAGGACCACGGTCCTCGCCTCCTCTCGGAAACCCGGTCCCCCGGGGTGCGGGATCCCCTCGTCCCGCGTGACGGGGGGATGCCCCCCGGCCGATCACGCCAAAGCACACTTGAGCAACTCCAGAGCTTCCCCGCAGGATGGCGCCCATGACCGCATCCGCGAGCAGCAGCAGCCGCCCCTTCCTCAACCGCCGCCTGGCGGCCTTCGGCACCACGATCTTCGCGGAGATGTCGGCCCTGGCCGCCCGCACCGGGTCGATCAACCTGGGTCAGGGGTTCCCCGACACCGACGGCCCCGCCGAGATCGCCGAGGCGGCGGTCCGGGCCGTCCGCGACGGCCGGGGCAACCAGTACCCGCCGGGCCCTGGCGTCCCGGAGCTCCGTACGGCCGTCGCGGAGCACCAGCGGCGCTTCTACGGGCTGACGTACGACCCGGACGCCGAGGTGCTCGTCACGGCGGGCGCGACGGAGGCCATCGCGGCGTCCCTCCTCGCCCTTCTGGAGCCGGGTGACGAGGTCATCGCGCTCGAACCGTTCTACGATTCGTACGCGGCCTGCATCGCGATGGCCGGGGCGGTCCGCGTCCCGCTCACGCTGCGCGCGCCGCACTTCCGCCCCGACCTGGACGCCCTGCGGGACGCGATCACCCCGCGCACCCGGCTGCTCCTGCTGAACACCCCGCACAACCCGACGGGCACGGTCCTCACCCGCGAGGAGCTGACCGTGATCGCGGAGATCGCCGTGGAGCGGGACCTCCTCGTCGTCACGGACGAGGTCTACGAGCACCTGGTCTTCGAGGGCTCCCACGTCCCCCTGGCCTCGCTGCCCGGGATGCGCGAGCGCACGGTGACGATCTCCTCGGCGGGCAAGACGTTCTCCTTCACGGGCTGGAAGGTCGGCTGGATCACCGCCCCGCCGGCACTGGTCTCGGCGGTGCGTTCGGCGAAGCAGTTCCTGACGTACGTCTCGTCGGGGCCGTTCCAGTACGCGGTCGCGGAGGCCCTGGCCCTGCCGGACTCCTACTACGACACCTTCCGCGCGGACCTCGCGGCCAAGCGCGACCTCCTCGCGGACGGCCTGACGGCGGCCGGCTTCGAGGTCTTCCGCCCGCAGGGCACGTACTTCATCACCACGGACGTCTCACCGCTGGGCGAGAAGGACGGCCTGGCCTTCTGCCGCTCCCTGCCGGACCGATGCGGCGTGGTCGCCATCCCGAACCAGGTCTTCTACGACGACGTCTCCGCGGGCGCCACCCAGGTCCGCTGGGCCTTCTGCAAGCAGACCGACGTCCTCCAGGAGGCGGTGCGGCGGCTGGGTCGGCTGACGGCCTGACGCCGCCCGCGACGGCGCGTCCGCAGGCGCGGGCCACGTGCCGCGAACGCGGCCGGCCACGCACCGCGGTCATGGATGACCGGGTGCGTGGCCGGGTTGCGCCGTGGAGGCCGCGGCCGACTAGTCGCTGTCGCCGTCGTCCTTCTTCTCGTCGCCCTCGGCGGAGTCGACTTCCTTCTCCAGGCCGAGCTGCTCCAGGAGCCACTTGTCGAACTCGATGGAGGCGCGGACCCAGCTGACCGTGGAGGACACGAAGTGCTCCAGGTTGACGCCGGTGCCGATCAGCATCTGCGCCTCACCGATCAGGCGGACCGAGCCGTCGTCGTGGGTGTGGCTGTAGACCTTCGGCCACAGGGTGCGGCGGTTCCAGTCGTCGATGGACTCCAGCAGCTGCGGCTTGTCCTCGATCGCGTGGGGGCGGTCGTAGAAGGTCCGCACGGAGAAGACCTGCTGCTCGTCCTCGCCGCGGAACATGAAGTACGTCCGGAAGTCCTCCCACGGCGCCGCGAGGTCACCCTCGTCGTCGACGACGTACTTGAGCTCCATCTGCTCCAGGAGCTGCTTGACCAGGTCCTGGTCGGGGACGACGGGGCCCGCCGGTCCTGTGGCCTGCGGATCGGGCTGCTGCCCTCCGAAGTTCGGAATCGAGGCCGGGTCGATGCTCACCGTGTACTTCCCTTCGTGCGGATACAGCCATCCTCCCCCATCGCGCCCACCCCGTGTCCACCCCTGCACGCGCGATCCGCTCCGGGCGGACAGGAGTAGGACCGGGGTAAGCGGCAGTGCCCCTTACAGGGCCCTTCCGACCAGCAGGTCTTCGCCGGCGACGTCGACGCGTACGGTGTCCCCTTCCCGGACCTCGCCGGACAGGATCTCCTTGGCCAGCCGGTCCCCGATCGCGGTCTGGATCAGGCGTCGCAGCGGCCGCGCGCCGTACGCGGGGTCGTTGCCCTTGTCCGCGAGCCAGGCCAGGGCCGCGGGCGTGATGTCGAGGGTCAGGCGGCGGTCGGCGAGCCGCCGGGCGAGGCGGCCGATCTGGAGCTCGGCGATGTGGGCCAGCTCGTCCATGCCGAGGGCGGAGAAGACCACCAGGTCGTCGAGCCGGTTCAGGAACTCCGGCTTGAAGGAGGCGCGGACCACGTCCAGGACGCGGGCCTTCTTGTCCTCCGCCGAGGTCGCCGGGTCCGTCAGGAACTGGCTGCCCAGGTTCGAGGTCAGGATCAGGATGGTGTTGCGGAAGTCCACGGTGCGGCCCTGGCCGTCCGTGAGTCGGCCGTCGTCCAGCACCTGGAGCAGGACGTCGAACACCTCCGGGTGCGCCTTCTCGACCTCGTCGAGCAGGACCACGCTGTACGGGCGGCGGCGGACGGCCTCCGTGAGCTGGCCGCCCTCCTCGTAGCCGACGTACCCGGGCGGGGCGCCGACGAGGCGGGCCACGCTGTGCTTCTCGCCGTACTCCGACATGTCGATGCGGATCATGGCCCGCTCGTCGTCGAAGAGGAAGTCCGCGAGGGCCTTGGCCAGCTCCGTCTTGCCGACGCCGGTCGGGCCGAGGAAGAGGAACGAGCCGGTCGGGCGGTCCGGGTCGGCGATGCCGGCGCGGGTGCGGCGGACGGCGTCGGAGACGGCCCGTACGGCCTCCTGCTGGCCGATCAGGCGGCGGCCCAGCTCGTCCTCCATGCGGAGCAGCTTCTGGGTCTCGCCCTCCAGCAGGCGGCCGGCGGGGATGCCGGTCCAGGCGCCGACCACGTCGGCGATGTCGTCGGGGCCGACCTCGTCCTTGACCATGCTGTCCTTGGCGCCGCCACCCTTGGACGCGGCCTCCTCCTCGGTGGCCTCGGCCAGCTCGCGCTCCAGCGCGGGGATCTCCCCGTAGAGCAGCTTGGAGGCGGAGTCGAAGTCCCCGTCGCGCTGGGCGCGCTCGGCCTGGCCGCGCAGGTCGTCCAGGCGTTCCTTGAGCTCGCCGACCTGGTTGAGGGACCGCTTCTCCTTCTCCCAGCGGACGGTGAGGCCCCGCAGGTCCTCCTCCTTGTCCGCCAGGTCCTTGCGCAGGCGCTCCAGCCGTTCGCGGGAGGCCGGGTCGGACTCGTTCTTCAGCGCCAGCTCCTCCATGCGCAGCCGGTCCACGGAGCGCTGGAGCTCGTCGATCTCGACGGGCGAGGAGTCGATCTCCATGCGGAGCCGGGACGCGGCCTCGTCGACGAGGTCGATGGCCTTGTCGGGGAGGAAGCGGGAGGTGATGTACCGGTCGGAGAGGGTGGCCGCGGCGACGAGGGCGCTGTCGTTGATGACGACCTTGTGGTGGGCCTCGTAGCGGCCCTTGAGCCCGCGCAGGATCGCGATGGTGTCCTCGACGCTGGGCTCGGCGACCAGCACCTGCTGGAAGCGGCGCTCCAGGGCCGGGTCCTTCTCGATGCGCTCGCGGTACTCGTCCAGCGTGGTCGCGCCGACCATGCGCAGTTCGCCGCGGGCCAGCATCGGCTTGAGCATGTTGCCGGCGTCCATGGCGGAGTCGCCGCCGGCGCCCGCGCCGACGACGGTGTGCAGCTCGTCGATGAACGTGATGATCTGGCCGTCGCTCGACTTGATCTCGGCGAGCACGGTCTTGAGGCGCTCCTCGAACTCGCCGCGGTACTTGGCGCCGGCGACCATGGCGCCCAGGTCGAGGGAGACGAGGCGCTTGTTCTTCAGGGACTCGGGGACGTCTCCCTTGACGATGCGCTGGGCGAGGCCCTCGACGACGGCGGTCTTGCCGACGCCGGGCTCGCCGATGAGCACCGGGTTGTTCTTCGTGCGGCGCGACAGGACCTGGACGACGCGCCGGATCTCGTGGTCGCGGCCGATGACCGGGTCGAGCTTGCCCTCGCGTGCGGCTGCCGTGAAGTCCGTGCCGAACTTCTCCAGGGCCTTGTACTGGCCCTCGGGGTCGGGGCTGGTCACCCGCCGTCCTCCTCGTGCGTTCTCGAAGGCGGACAGCAGCTTCTTCGCGGTCGCGCCCTGGGCGGAAAGGACCTCACCGGCCGGTCCGCCCTTGGCGGCGACGGCGATGAGGAGGTGTTCGGTGGAGAGGTACTCGTCGCCGAGCCGGCCGGCCTCGGCGTCGGCCTCGGCGAGTACGGCGAGCAGGTCGCGGCTGGGCTGCGGGGGCGCGACGGTGGAACCCGTGACGCTGGGCAGGGCGGCGAGCAGGCGTTCGGCGCCCGCGCGGACGGCGGCCTGGTCGGCCTCGGTCGCGGCGAGCAGGTCGGTGACGTTCTCGTTGTCCTCGCCGGCGAGCAGCGCCAGCAGCAGGTGGGCGGGGGTCAGGTCGGCGTGGCCGTCCTTGACGGCCCTGCTGGTGGCTGCGTTCAGGGCGGCACGGCTCTTGTTGGTCAGCTCGGCGTCCACTTTCGGCTTCTCCTCTCCGACGGGGATGACGGGGCGCGTAACTCTGACAGATTCAGCGTCTGCAAAGTTGAGTCTATTCCACTCAAGGCTGAGCAGGGCACGCTTCGGACGTACTCTCGGCCCATGTCCCATGACGTACTCAACCCGACGCCCGAGTACCTCGCCTTCTGGCGGGAGCGGCACGTCTGCACCCTGACCACCCCGCGCCCCGACGGCACCCCGCACGTGGTGCCGGTGGGCGTGACGTACGACCCGGTGGCGGGCCTGGCCCGGGTGATCAGCAACAGGCACAGCAAGAAGGTGCGCAACATCCTGGCGTCGCCCGACGGGTCCGCGAGGGTGGCGGTGTGCCAGATGGAGGGGCGGCGCTGGGCCACCCTGGAGGGCCGGGCGGTGATCCGCGCCGACGGGGCGTCGGTCGCCGACGCCGTGGCGCGCTACGCGGAGCGCTACGGGAGGACGCCTTCGCCCAACCCCGACCGGGTCGTCATGGAGATCACCCTCGACCGGGCCATGGGCCGGGCCTGAGACGGATCAGGCCTGCGAAAGCCGCGCCGGAGCGAAGTGATTGTCCGGTTCAACCACTGGACGCGGACATCACAACGGCGCCATCGTGGTCAGGTCCACGATGGCGCCGTTGTGTGGGGGAAGCGCCTGGGCGATCTGCAACGACGGGGGGATCGCGTCAGGCACTGCGGGGGGTGGCGGCGGTGATGTCGGGTTCGAAGAGCTGGTGGTCGCGCTGATCGAGATTGACGAAGACCATGCCGTACCGCACTTCGCAGCGGACGGGCTGCGGTGCGCCCCGGGGGCGGCGCAGGCAGCGGTAGGCACGGACGTCCTCGTCCTCCTCGCGCACGACGACGATCGGCTGGCCGAACAGGGTGACCATCAACGAATCGCCGGTGTGGGGAATGGCGGTGGCGAGATCGATGAACTGCCACCCGGACCGGTAGGCCGAGGCCATCTCGCGGCGGAAGTCGCGGTCGTCGGGGGTCATCAGAGGGCCTTCTCGGGCGCGACGTTCCAGCCACTGTCCGGCTCTCCGGCGGGCCGGGTGTTCCAGCCGCTGTCGGGTTCACCGGCGGGTGTGTCGTTCCAGCCGCTGTCGGGTTCACCGGCGGGAGCGGCGTTCCAGCCGCTGTCGACCGGCGCGACGTTCCAACCGCTGTCCGACTTACCCTTCGGCACGATATTCCAGCCGCTGTCACTGGCCAGTGCGCTCCCCGCATCGCCATTGACGGCGCTGACTGCCCCAAATACCGCAACAGCGGAGAAAACAACGGCAAGCGCCGAGCGAAGCATTCTCTTGTACATGGTCGGCTTCGTCCTCACTTGATGGAATCCTCTCCCCCGCACGTCAGACCATGGCTCATTCAGGCACGTTACGGCCACAGGGACGATGCATCATGTTCTTGCATGTTCAGGACCCTGGGGGGTGGAGATTTGCCCATAAACGATACAAACCCGACACATCCCCACCCCGTCACATCCATGTGCGACGAGGGGGCACGACTTTACGCGGCGGCACTGAGCACCGGCCGGGTACCTCGTAGCGAGGTGGAAAACATCCCCTGCCTGCTCGAATTCGCTCTGCTGCGTCCCGACCCGGATGACGCGAACCAGCTTCGCGCGGTTCCCCCGGCGGTCGCCCTCGCCCAACGCCTGCATCCCCTCGAACGGGAGATCCAGGACCGTCGGCGCAGCGCGATCGACCTCACCGATGCATTCGAGCCGTTCCTGACCATCAGTGCGCAGAACCCCGCCAACACGCACGCCATCACCGTGCTGGAGGGCTTCGACCAGATCAACGCCGCCCTCGACCTGGCCACGGCCGAGTGCCACACGGAGATGCTGACGGTCCAACCCGGCGGTGCCCGGCCGTCCTACGCCCTCACCGAGGCCCTGGAGCGGGACGCGCCGCTCATCGACCGGGGCGTCAGCATCCGGACCCTCTACCAGCACACCGCGCGCCACAGCCAGGGCACGCTCGCCTACGTGGACCGCATCTCCACGGGCAAGGTCGAGATCCGCACCCTCGAGGAACTCATCGAGCGGCTGATCGTGTTCGACCGCACCGTGGCGTTCATCCCCGTCAGCGACGACCGCCGGGTCGCCCTGGAGCTGCGCCACCCCGGGCTGGTCGACTACCTCATCAAGGTCTTCGAGCAGTTGTGGCGCCGCGCGGTGCCGCTCAGCCAGGAAGTTACATACACCCACCGGCCCGACGGCATCTCGGGCGTGCAGCGCTCCATCGCCCAACTGCTGGTCGAGGGGCACGTGGACGAGGCGATCGCCCGACGCCTGGGGATGAACGTACGGACCTGCCGCGCGCACATCGCCAAGCTGGCCACCGCCCTGGGCAGCGGCAGCCGTGCCCAGCTGGGCTTCCTCATCGCCCGGTCGGGCATCCTGCGCGACTCCGCGGGCCCGCCGCCGCTCCCGGAGCCCTGAGGGGCCCACCAGGGGCCTCCGGGACGGCATATGCCCCCGACGTACGGAAGGCCCCGCCCGGAGCGTTCCGGGCGGGGCCTCGCGTACTTACGGGGTGCAGGGGGGCGCCTCCGGCGCCCGCCGGCCGTTCAGACCTGCGGGCGCTTCGGGCCGGGCCGCCACACGACCAGGGCACTGCCGGGCTGCGGCGGCTGGTACGGAACCAGGTCGCGCCGGTACGACGCGTGCACCTGGGCCTCGCGGGCCTGGAGGGCGGCGGCCGCCCCGTCCACGGCCGTGGACAGTTCGGCGACGCGCTGCTGGAGCGCGGCCACCTGGTTCTCCAGTTCGATGATCCGCTTGATCCCCGCCAGGTTGATGCCCTCGTCCTGGGACAGCGCCTGGACCGTGCGCAGGAGCTCGATGTCCCGGGCGGAGTAGCGCCGGCCGCGGCCGGCCGTGCGGTCCGGGGAGACCAGGCCGAGGCGGTCGTACTGGCGGAGGGTCTGCGGATGCAGCCCCGAGAGCTGGGCGGCCACCGAGATCACGTAGACCGGGGTGTCGTCGGTCAGCTGATAGTGGCTCCTGCGGCGGCCGTCCATCTCATGCTCCCTTCACCGACTCGAACAACGCTGCGCGCGGGTCCTGGGGATCCGTGGCGTCGCGGTACATCTCAAGGGCCTCGCGGGCCTTGTCGGACAGCTCCGTCGGAACCGTGACCTCCACCGTGACGAGGAGGTCGCCGCGGGTGCCGTCCTTGCGGACCGCGCCCTTGCCGCGGGCCCGCATCGTACGACCGCCGGGCGTGCCCGGGGGGAGCTTCAGGGTGACCGCCGGGCCGTTCAGGGTCGGCACCTTGATCTCGGCGCCGAGGGCGGCCTCCGCGAAGGTCACCGGGACGGTGACCGTCAGGTTGTCGTCCTTGCGGCCGAACACCGGGTGGCCGTCCACGTGGACCACCACGTAGAGGTCGCCCGCCGGGCCGCCGCGCTCGCCCGGCGCGCCCTTGCCGCGCAGCCGGATCCGCTGGCCGTCGAAGACGCCCGCCGGGATCCGGACCTGCATCGTCCGCGAGCTGCGGGCGCGCCCGCTGCCCTTGCAGACGTCGCAGGGGGTCTCCGCGATGAGGCCGCGGCCCTTGCAGTCGGCGCAGGGGTCGGTCAGCGAGAAACCGCCGCCGCTGCCCCGCGAGACCTGGCCGGTGCCGACGCAGGTCGGGCACACCCGGGGGGTGCCGTTCTTGTCGCCGGTGCCGGAACAGGCCTTGCAGGGTGCCTGCGAGGACATCCGCAGCGGGACGGTCGCGCCGTCCACGGCCTCCGTGAAGGAGAGCGTGACCTCGGACTCGATGTCCTGACCGCGGCGCGGCTGGGTACGGGTACCCGGACCCGGGCCGGTGCCGCGGTTGAACAGGCCGCCGAAGACGTCGCCCAGGCCACCGCCGAAGCCGCCGCCCGGACCGCCCTGCTGTTGCTGACCTCCGAAGAGGTCACCGAGGTCGAAGTTGAACGAGCCGCCGGCGCCGCCGGGGCCGGGGCGGAAGCCACCGTTCCCGAACAGCGCGCGGGCCTCGTCGTACTCCTTGCGCTTCTTGGGGTCCCCGAGGATGTCGTTCGCCTCGGAGATCTCCTTGAAGCGCTCCTCGGCCGAGGCGTCGCCCTTGTTGGCGTCCGGGTGGAACTCGCGTGCGAGCTTCCGGTACGCCTTCTTGATCTCGGCCTCGGTCGCGTCCTTCGGGACACCGAGGACCTTGTAGTAGTCCTTCTCGACGAAGTCCTTCGTGCTCATCCCCGGTGGCCCTCCTCTCGGTTCCCTACATGTTCGACGTCAGCCCTTGTCGGGGGCATCCGTGTCCTTGTCGGACGGCGTGTCGCCGTCTGCGGACTCGGACTTGGCTGCGGGTGCCGCGCCCGGCTGGGGCTCGGCCACCGCGACCCGCGCGGGGCGGATCGTGCGCTCGCCGATCCGGTAGCCCGGCTGCAGGATCGCCACGCAGGTCGTCTCGGTGACGTCCGGCGCGTACGAGTGCATCAGGGCCTCGTGGATCGTCGGGTCGAAGGGCTCGCCCTCCTTGCCGAACTGCTGAAGCCCCATCTTGGCGGCCGCGCTCTCCAGCGATTCGGACACCGACTTGAAGCCGCCGACCAGTTCGCCATGCTCCCGCGCCCGGCCGATGTCGTCCAGGGTCGGGAGGAGTTCCGTCAGGAGGGACGCGACCGCGATCTCCTTGACGGCGATCCGGTCCCGCTCCACGCGACGGCGGTAGTTCTGGTACTCCGCCTGGAGCCGCTGGAGGTCCGCGGTGCGCTCGGAGAGCGCCGTACGGGCCTGGTCCAGCTGCGCCAGCAGAGCGACGTCCGCTGCTGCGGAGTCCCCGGCCGGGGCCGCGGCCTCCTCCTCGGAGGAAGCGGCGGCCTTCGGCTCGGCGGCGTCGTCAGGCGTGCCGTCGGCGGGGACTTCGGGCTTCTCGTCGAATCCCGGGGTCTCCTCCGACATCAGGCAGCGCCACCCTTCGGCTTCTCGTCGTCGACGATCTCGGCGTCGACGACGTCGTCGTCGGCCTTGGCCTGGCCGGCGTCACCGGCGGCGGCGCCACCGGCGGCCTGGGAGGCCTGGGCGTCGGCGTAGATGGCCTGGCCGAGCTTCTGGCTGACCGCGGCGAGCTTCTCGGTCGCGGTGCGGATCTCGGCGGCGTCGTCACCCTTGAGCTTGTCCTTCAGCTCGGTGACGGCCGTCTCGACCTCGGTCTTGACGTCGGCCGGGACCTTCTCCGCGTTGTCCGCGAGGAACTTCTCGGTCTGGTAGACGAGCTGCTCGCCCTGGTTGCGGGACTCGGCCGCCTCCTTGCGACGCAGGTCCTCGTCCGCGTACTGCTCCGCCTCCTGGCGCATGCGGTCGACCTCGTCCTTGCCGAGCGAAGAGCCGCCGGTGACGGTCATCTTCTGCTCCTTGCCCGTGCCGAGGTCCTTGGCCGTGACGTGCATGATGCCGTTCGCGTCGATGTCGAAGGAGACCTCGATCTGCGGGACGCCACGCGGGGCCGGCGGCAGGCCGGTCAGCTCGAACATGCCGAGCTTCTTGTTGTACGCCGCGATCTCGCGCTCGCCCTGGTAGACCTGGATCTGCACCGACGGCTGGTTGTCCTCGGCCGTCGTGAAGATCTCGGACCGCTTGGTCGGGATCGTGGTGTTGCGCTCGATGAGCTTGGTCATGATGCCGCCCTTGGTTTCGATACCGAGGGACAGCGGGGTCACGTCGAGGAGCAGGACGTCCTTGACCTCACCCTTGAGCACGCCGGCCTGGAGGGTCGCGCCGATGGCGACGACCTCGTCCGGGTTGACGCCCTTGTTGGCGTCCTGACCGCCGGTGAGCTCCTTGACGAGCTCGGCGACGGCCGGCATGCGGGTGGAGCCGCCGACCAGGACCACGTGGTCGATCTCGGACAGCGCGATGCCGGCGTCCTTGATGACGTTGTGGAACGGGGTCTTGCAGCGGTCCAGGAGGTCCGCGGTGAGCTGCTGGAACTGGGCGCGCGTGAGCTTCTCGTCCAGGTGCAGCGGGCCCTCGGCGGAAGCCGTGATGTAGGGCAGGTTGATCGAGGTCTCCGTGGAGGAGGACAGCTCGATCTTCGCCTTCTCGGCGGCCTCGCGCAGACGCTGGAGCGCCATCTTGTCCTTGGACAGGTCGACGCCGTGACCGTTGGCGAACTGCTTCACCAGGTAGTCGACGACGCGCTGGTCCC
Source organism: Streptomyces sp. Isolate_45 (assembly GCF_024721315.2). GTDB lineage: Bacteria > Actinomycetota > Actinomycetes > Streptomycetales > Streptomycetaceae > Streptomyces. The sequence goes on along the minus strand of NZ_JANFAK020000079.1, from coordinate 12,384 downwards.
AGTCGTCACCACCGAGGTGGTTGTCACCGTTGGTGGCCTTCACCTCGACGACGCCGTCACCGATCTCGAGGAGCGACACGTCGAAGGTGCCGCCACCGAGGTCGAAGACGAGAATGGTCTGGTCGTCCTTGTCGAGACCGTAGGCCAGGGCGGCGGCGGTCGGCTCGTTGACGATGCGCAGGACGTTCAGACCCGCGATCTCACCGGCCTCCTTCGTCGCCTGACGCTCGGAGTCGTTGAAGTAGGCCGGGACGGTGATGACCGCGTCCGTGACCTTCTCACCCAGGTAGGCCTCGGCGTCGCGCTTCAGCTTCTGCAGGATGAAGGCGCTCATCTGCTGCGGGTTGAAGTCCTTGCCATCCAGGTTGATCTTCCAGTCAGTGCCCATGTGGCGCTTGACGGAACGGATGGTCCGGTCCACGTTCGTGACCGCCTGGCGCTTGGCGACCTCGCCGACGAGGACCTCGCCGTTCTTGGCGAAGGCGACGACGGACGGCGTGGTCCTGGCGCCCTCGGCGTTGGTGATGACGGTGGGCTCGCCGCCTTCGAGAACGCTGACGACGGAGTTAGTGGTGCCCAGGTCGATGCCGACCGCACGTGCCATTTTGATTCCTCCAGCTGACTTGAGTGGAACAGGCTCAAGAATGCCCCACCTTCGTCCGTCCGTCAACAGAGCTGAGCCGAGGGGGCTCAACCTTTAGGCCTTCCTTACGCGCAACCCGGAGGACACAGGGCCGAGCGGGGGAACGGCGCCGCGCGGCGCGCCGGGCGCGCGGGGGCCGTCCGGCACCGTGCTGGCATGCCTCTGCTGCTGACGCTCCCGACCCGGTGGACCCTGCCCGCGAGGCCGCCCGCCAAGCGGGTGCTCGACCTCGCCGGCGCACTGGTCCTGCTGGGCCTGGCCGCGGTCCCGCTGCTGCTGACCGCCGCCCTGCTGTACGCGGCCGGCCGCGCGGGCGTCCTCGTACGCGCTCCGGCCGTCGGGCTCGGGGGCCGGTCGTTCCGCACCTGGCGGCTGCGCACCGAGGACTCCGGGCGGATCGGCGCGGCGGTCCGGCGGTGCGCCCTGGACGGGCTGCCGCAGCTGCTCAACGTGGTGCGGGGCGAGATGTCCTTGGTCGGACCACGTCCGCAATGCGATACGGGTCGACCGGAGCGGCTCCTGGTACGCCCGGGTATGACCGGATTGTGGCAGGTCAGCGCGCGGTCCGACCTCCCCTGGGAGGAGATGACCCTGCTCGACCGGCACTATGTGGAGAGCCATTGGCTGGGGATGGATCTCGCGATCCTCGCGCAGACCCCTCGGGCGGCCTACCGACAGAGGCATGCCTGAGCGACACAGATCACCGCACGCTCACCTACATTGCGGCGCGGGGAATGGGTAACCTCAAGCCTTGACTCAATAAGTTACCGCTTAGTAAGTCCCGCCCGAGGAGCCCTCCCATGCAACTCGCCGCGATCATCGTGTCGCTGGTTCTGACCGTGGTCGGCGTCGCGCTGCTCGCCCGAGCCGTGGCGCAGATCTACCGCTTCGTGAAGCTCGGCCAGCCCGTGCCGGCGGGCAGCCGCACGGACCGCCCGAAGGATCGAACGCTCACCCTGGTCAGGGAGTTCCTCGGCCACAGCCGGATGAACCGCTGGGGCATCGTCGGCTTCGCGCACTGGTTCGTCGCGATCGGCTTCCTGACGCTGCCGCCGACACTCGCCCAGGCGTACGGCCAGCTCTTCCAGGCCGACTGGACGCTGCCGATCATCGGCGGCTTCCTGCCGTTCGAGATGTACATCGAGTTCATCGGCCTGATGACCGTCGTCGGCATCCTCGTGCTGATCGTGATCCGACTGCTCAGCCTTCCCTCGCGGGCCGGCCGCAAGTCGCGTTTCACCGGCTCGAAGGCCTGGCAGGCGTACTTCGTCGAGTACATCATCCTCACGATCGGCCTCGCGATCCTCGCGCTGCGCGGTCTTGAGGGCGCGATCCACCACGTGGACTCGTACGACCCGGCGTACTTCGTCTCGTACCCGCTGGTGCTGGCCTTCAAGGGGCTCTCGCTCGGCGCGCTGCAGAACGCCATCTACTTCACCGCGATGATCAAGATCGGCACCTCGCTGATCTGGATGATCGTCGTCTCGCTCAACACCAACATGGGTGTCGCCTGGCACCGCTTCCTCGGCTTCCCGAACATCTGGTTCAAGCGGAACGCCGACGGTTCCGTCGCGCTGGGCGCGCTCCAGCCGATGACCAGCGGTGGCAAGGAGATCGACTTCGAGGACCCGGGCGAGGACGACTCCTTCGGCGTCTCCCAGGTCGAGCAGTTCTCCTGGAAGGGCATCCTCGACTTCTCCACCTGCACCGAGTGCGGCCGCTGCCAGTCGCAGTGCCCCGCGTGGAACACCGGCAAGCCGCTCTCCCCGAAGCTCCTGATCATGTCGCTGCGCGACCACGCGCACGCCAAGGCCCCGTACCTCCTCGCGGGCGGCGGCAAGGACATGGAGGGCAACGAGAAGGCCACCGCCGAGCAGCTGAAGGACGTCCCGGCGGCCGCGCTGGCGGAGGCCGAGCGCCCGCTGATCGGCACCGCCGAGGAGAACGGCGTCATCGACCCGGACGTGCTGTGGTCCTGCACGACCTGCGGCGCGTGCGTCGAGCAGTGCCCCGTCGACATCGAGCACATCGACCACATCGTCGACATGCGCCGCTACCAGGTGATGATCGAGAGCGCGTTCCCGTCCGAGGCGGGCACGATGCTCAAGAACCTGGAGAAGAAGGGCAACCCCTGGGGCCTGGCCAAGAAGCAGCGCGTCGAGTGGACGAAGGAGGTCGACTTCGAGGTCCCGATCATCGGGAAGGACGCGGAGGACCTCTCCGAGTTCGACTACCTGTACTGGGTCGGCTGCGCGGGCGCCCTGGAGGACCGGGCGAAGAAGACCACGAAGGCCTTCGCGGAGCTCCTGAACATCGCGGGCGTCAAGTTCGCGATCATGGGCGGCGACGAGAAGTGCACCGGTGACTCGCCCCGCCGCCTGGGCAACGAGCCGCTGTTCCAGCAGCTCGGCCAGGAGAACGTCGCGATGCTGAACATGGCGTTCGGCGAGGACGACGACGACCCGTCGACGAGGAAGCCGAAGTCGGCGAAGCGGATCGTCTCCACCTGCCCGCACTGCTTCAACACCATCGCGAACGAGTACCCGCAGCTCGGCGGCGAGTACGAGGTCATCCACCACACGCAGCTGCTCCAGCACCTCATCGACGAGGGCCGGCTGCTGCCGGTGACCCCGGTCGACGGACTGGTCACGTACCACGACCCCTGCTACCTGGGCCGCCACAACAAGGTCTACACGCCGCCGCGCGAGATCATGTCGTCGGTGCCGGGCCTGCGGCAGCAGGAGATGCACCGCCACAAGGAGCGGGGCTTCTGCTGTGGCGCCGGTGGCGCGCGCATGTGGATGGAGGAGCGGATCGGCAAGCGCATCAACAACGAGCGCGTCGACGAGGCCCTGTCCCTGAACCCGGACATCGTCTCCACCGCCTGCCCGTTCTGCCTGGTCATGCTGACCGACTCGGTCAACGGCAAGAAGAACGACGGCCAGGCCAAGGAGTCCGTGCAGGTCGTCGACGTGGCGCAGCTGCTGCTGGAATCGGTGAAGGCCCCGGAGCCGACGGCGGAGGAACTCGCCGAGGCGCTGGCCGCGCAGGAGGCGGAGGAAGCGGCGGCTGCGGCTGCGGCTGCCGCTGCCGCTGCCGAGAAGGCCGAGGCCGAGGCGAAGGCGAAGGCCGCCGCTGAGGCGGAGGCCGCGACGAAGGCGAAGGCCGAGGCCGAGGCCGCCGCGAAGGCTGCCGCCGAGGCGGCTGCGGAGGCCCCGGCCGCCGAGGCGCGGGTCAAGGACGAGGCGAAGGCCGAGGCCGAGGCCGACGACGCCGCGGCAAAGGCCGAGGCCGAGGACGAGGCGAAGGCTCCCGCTGCCGAGGCGGAGGCCGCTACGGAGGCCCCCGCCGTTGAGGCGCAGGCCAAGGACGAGGCGAAGGCTCCCGCTGCCGAGGCGGAGGCCGAGGCCGCTGTGGAGGCCCCCGCCGCCGGGATGGAGGCCGAGGGCGAGGCGAAGGCCGACTCCGAGGTCGAGGAGGCCAAGGCTGACGACGCGCCCACCGCCGAGGCCGAGGCCCCGGCCGAGGTGAAGGCCGAGGACGAGGCCGCCGCCGAAGCGGAAACCACCGCCGAGGACGAGGCCGAGCCTGCCGCGGAGGCCAAGGACGAGGACCAGGCAGCCACCGCCGAGGCCGAGGACGACGGGGCCGAAGACAAGAGCGGCGACGCGGCCAAGGACGAGGCGGGGGCCAAGGGCGGCAAGTAGCCCCGTCCCACCGCGCGGCAGCGCGGGCGCAGGAACGGCCGGTCCCCATCGGGGGCCGGCCGTTCCCGTTCCCGTTTCCGTTGGCGGGACGGGGCGTGACGGACTGGTCAGCCGCGACCGCGGCGCAGCATCGCGAAGCCCAGGCCGGCCGCGCCCATCGCGGCCATGCCGCCGCCGGCGGCCACCAGCGCCGGGGTGTCGCCCTGGTGCGCGACCCCTTCCGCACCGGCCCGCACGCCACCCTTCGGCACGATCCGCTCGGACGGCGTCGTCCCGGCGGGCCTCACCGGCGGGGCCGGGGCCGGGACCGTGGCCGGCTTCGCCTTCTCCACCGTGTACGTTTCGATCAGCTTGCCGGTGGTGAAGTCGTAGACCCAGCTGTTGCCGCCGCTCCTACCGTCGATGGCGACGAACTTGATCCGCCGGCCGTCCTGGACCAGCTTGTACATCCAGCCGTCCTGCAACACGTCCGGGTGCTTCAGGTCGATCGTGACGGGCGGGAGCCCGTTCGGCATGGAGAGCTCGACGCGCTTGCCGTGGTGGCCGTCGACGAGCTTCGCGATCCGCCCGTCGGGCAGGGTGACGCGGACCCAGGTCTCCTTCCTGACCTCCGGCTTCGGCTTCGGCTTCGCGACCGGCTTCTCGACCGGCTTGCCGACCGGCTTGCCGCCCTCGACCCACGAGGTGACCGTCCCGTTCCCGTGCAGGGTGACGTGGAGGCCGTTGTGCGTGCCGTTCGTCGACCGGCCGTTGCCGCCGACCAGGGTGCCGATCTTGCGGTCACCGGCGAATATGTCGGCCTCGAAGCGCTGGTCGCCGACCCGGTAGACCTTCGCGACGGAACCGTCGGCCAGCCTCACCGTGGTGACGTAGCCGCGCGCCTCGACCGGCGGCGCGGTCGGCTTCGCGACGGGCGGGGCGGTCGGAGTCGTCGGCGGGGTGGTCGGGGGCACAGTCGGGGGCACCGTCGGGTCCACGGCCGGCTGCTCGATCCCGGGCAGCACCTCGGGCTCCGGAGCCGTCGGGGAGTCCGCGAAGGCGGATCCGACGGGCAGCGCCAGCACGGCGGCGGCTCCCGTGAGAACGGCGGCGGTACGAAGGGTGCTGCGGCGGGTGCTGCGCATGGTGCGGGCTCTTTCCTGCTCGTTCGTGACTCCGTGGCGACGACACCGACGAAGCTACGGGCCCGATACGTAGGCATTCCGTCGGGAACGTAACGAACCCCCGCAGACTGGCGCGCAGCCGAGTAAATCACCCACCCGGGCATCCCCTAGGGGATGTCACAGCTCAGCCGCAAAGGCCACGTGTTCCGGCGGCCCGGCCACCGACGGCCCGCCGAGCAGGTACTTTCGATCACGTGGCTGGATTCAGGATCGGACGCGGCCGGGACAACAACCGCACCCCGCAACAACCCCCGCAACCCCCGCGGCAGCAGCCGTACGGTCAGCAGCGCCAAGCGCCGCAGGCACCGTACGGTCAGCAGCCCTACCCTCCCGCCGGTCCACCCCCGCAGCAGCAATGGCCCCAGCAGGGTGCCGCCGGGGGTCATCACGGCGAGCCCGAGTACTTCGACCCGTACGGCCAGCAGCAGCAGCCGCAGGCCCCGTACGCGGCGCCGCACGAGCCCTCGTACGCGAACAACCCGGGACACACCCAGGCCTTCGTGTTCGGCGAGGACCCGTACAACCAGGGCCCGACCTACCAGGCGGGTGCGGCGGCGGCCGCTCCCGTGGGGCCCAGGCTGCACTGGAAGGAGCTCCTGCGCGGCATCGTCATGCGCCCGGGGCCGACCTTCCTCCAGATGCGCGACCACGCCGTCTGGGGGCCCGCGCTGGTCGTCACGTTCCTCTACGGAATGCTGGCGGTCTTCGGCTTCGACAAGGCCCGCGAGGACGCCATCAAGGCGACCCTCACCCAGGCGATCCCGATCGTCCTCACCACCGGGCTGGCGTTCATCATCTGCGGCCTCATCCTCGGCGCGGTCACCCACACGCTGGCGCGCCAGCTGGGCGGCGACGGGGCCTGGCAGCCGACGGTCGGGCTGTCGATGCTGGTCATGACGATCACGGACGCCCCGCGCCTGCTGGTCGCGGTGTTCCTGGGCGGCGACAACATGTTCGTCCAGGTGCTCGGGTGGATCACCTGGCTCGCGGCCGGCGCGCTCTTCACGTCGCTGATCAGCAAGTCGCACGACCTGCCGTGGCAGAAGGCGCTCGGCGCCTCCGCCATCCAGCTGGTCGCCCTGCTGTCGATCATCAAGCTGGGCACGCTCTGACCGGTCTCCGACCCCGTACGCACAGGAGGGGCCCGCCGCGCCGACCGCGCCGCGGGCCCCTCCGTACGTCTCGCCTCAGGCGTCGAGGACCTGGCCCTCGCGCTTGACCACGGGCGGTTCGACCGACCAGGGGAAGTTGATCCACTCGTCGGTCTTCTTCCACACGTACTCGCACTTCACGAGGGAGTGGGACTTCTCGTAGATCACGGCAGAACGGACCTCGGCGACGTGCCCGAGGCAGAAGTCGTGGACCAGCTTCAGCGTCTTGCCGGTGTCGGCGACGTCGTCGGCGATCAGGACCTTCTTGTTCGTGAAGTCGATCGCCTCGGGCACCGGCGCCAGCATGACCGGCATCTCCAGCGTGGTGCCGACGCCGGTGTAGAACTCCACGTTCACGAGGTGGATGTTCTTGCAGTCGAGCGCGTACGCCAGCCCACCCGCGACGAAGACCCCGCCACGGGCGATGCTCAGGATGATGTCGGGCTCGTAGCCGTCGTCGGCGATGGTCTGCGCGAGCTCGCGCACGGCGCGTCCGAACCCCTCGTAGTCGAGGTTCTCGCGTACTCCGTCAGTCATGCCTCGTGCCTCACCTGGGTGCGGTGGAAGTTCTGGAAGGAGCGCGAGGCGGTCGGCCCGCGCTGCCCCTGGTACCGGGACCCGTACCGCTCACTGCCGTACGGGAACTCCGCCGGCGAGCTGAGACGGAACAGGCAGAGCTGCCCGATCTTCATGCCCGGCCACAGCTTGATCGGCAGGGTGGCGAGGTTCGACAGTTCGAGGGTGACGTGACCCGAGAACCCGGGGTCGATGAACCCGGCGGTCGAATGCGTCACCAGGCCCAGCCGGCCGAGGCTGGACTTCCCCTCCAGTCGGGAGGCGATGTCCTCGGGGAGCGAGATGACCTCGTACGTCGACGCGAGCACGAACTCGCCCGGGTGGAGGATGAACGCCTCGTCCCCCTCCGGCTCGACCATGCGGGTCAGGTCGGGCTGCTCGACGGCGGGGTCGATGTGGGCGTAACGGTGGTTCTCGAAGACCCGGAAGAACCGGTCGAGACGCACATCGATGCTGGAGGGCTGCACCATCGACTCGTCGAAGGGGTCAATGCGAACCCGTCCGCTGTCGATCTCGGCCCGGATGTCTTTGTCGGAGAGAAGCACGTCCCGAGGATACGCAGAGCGCCGGGGCCACCCCCAATCGAGAGCGGACCCGCGCGCCCCGCCCGGGCTCCCCGGCTAGCGCTTGGCGCCGCCCACGGGCACGGCGTGCCTCAGCCGCGCGCACCGCGGGCACCTCAGCAGCCGCCCGGGCCCGATCCGCCCGGCACCGAGGTGCTGGAGCGGGAACGAGGCGGTACTGAAAACGTGCCCTTCGGCACAACGGACGACGGTGTGCTCCATCGAGTCCCTTTCCCCAACGAGCCGTACTGCGATGAATCGCCACATTAGGGGATGTTCGGGACTCGCTCCAGCCGCCACTCCAGCCGCCGCACCTCGCCCTAGGCTACGCCCCAACTCCCGCACCCACGCGCCCCGATGTCACCGACGGCACGACACCGCCCACGCGGGGGAATTCACCGCGGGTCGATCATGGGGTACAGTGTGCAACGGTACGGAACCAGGCAACTGGTCCATATTGCGGATGTAGTTTAATGGTAGAACATGAGCTTCCCAAGCTTATAGCGCGGGTTCGATTCCCGTCATCCGCTCTCGCAAGAAGCCCCAGGTCAGCGACCTGGGGCTTTTTCGTTGTCCAGACCTGTTAGACCCTCCCGTGCCCTCCACGTGCCCCAACTGGCGGGAATGCCCTGCTCGGAGGGCCTTTCGCGCGCCACTTGCACCACACGGGCGCCGCCGATCTCGGATCGCGAGACGCGTTCGCGATGGCCCGCGTCACAGCACTGCCCCTGCCGCGCGAATTCGCTTTCCCAAAGAGGCGGTTGGCCGGAAGGGTCCGGGGGCAGACCCGCGACGGGACCACCCGGTCCTCTCTCCCCGCCAACACCGCCTTCCTGCCCAACGGTGCTCGCGATGAGAGTGCCACGCCTCCCGGCGGGCCCCTGAGATCACCGTTCAGCCGACCGTCTCGCCAGGAGGTTCCCGCGGGTGCCGATGGATGAAGACAGTGACCCCGAACAGGACACCCCGGCAGAGCGGCCGGGCACGGATGGTCCTGCCGTTCACGTGTGGGCCACGGCCGGCCCACCATGCCTTCCCGCCGAGGCGGCCGCCACCGTCGAGGCCATCGTGCGGGCTGTGCACCACGGCGATGATGCTCGTATCCGAATCCTGTTGGCAGCCTTGGTCGACGTCGCCGACACCGAGGTTCTCCTCCACCTGCGAGAGCGGCTCGCGAACGACCGCGGTGACGGTCAGCCGCCGTGAACAGCCGTGCAGCGAGTGCGGGGCCGGCCGCGCCGCCCTGCCGTGGGCGCCCCAGCGACCCCCATCTGGCGGACACCCTTGCCCTCGAAACGCTGCACTCAGGGGGAATCAATATCTGTCCCCGCGGTCAGAGAGTTTAATGGACCCCGCATGGAGAGTTTTTCCGCGCCGCGCACGATGGAGATATTTCACGCACACAAACCGTTGCGGCGTGCTACTGTCGATCTCGGTTGCAGTTTTGGTACCCAAAAACTTCAAGTGCTCCAGTCGGCCTTCGCGCCACATTCGAGCACTTCATATTTCCGGGCAGTTTTCCGGCGGGGCATCATCGCGGCGACACGGTGTCCGTACAGTGCGGACGCCGGTGTACTGCCCCAAAGGAGATATGACATGGCATCTGGCACCGTGAAGTGGTTCAACGCGGCCAAGGGTTTCGGCTTCATCGAGCAGGACGGTGGCGGCGACGACGTCTTCGCCCACTTCTCGAACATCGCCGCCCAGGGCTTCCGCGAGCTGCTGGAAGGCCAGAAGGTGAACTTCGACATCGCGCAGGGCCAGAAGGGCCCGACGGCCGAGAACATCGTTCCCGCCTGACGCTGACGCGCATTTCGTAGCTGGGGCCCGCATCCCTCGGGGTGCGGGCCCCAGCTGCACACATTCCCCGCAGTGGTGCCGCCTGCGGGACGAGACATCCGGGTTACAGCCTCCTCGGATCTTCACCCCACTCGATTTTTCTGGATTCCGCGTCCACACGACGCCCCCTCTCAGCGCCTGCGCCCATACAGAATCCCTGTAGGTCAGAGCCGCTTTCGCATTCCATTCGGCCCGTTCCTGTGATTCCCCGCGCTGCTATTACGCTGCGGGAATTCCTTGATACGTGCCGGCATCAAGGAAGGTTCTGAATGAACCGCACACGTACGAATGACCGTTCCTCTCGCACCCGCAGCCGCACCGGCGGCCCCGCTTTCGGCGCTACCGCCGGTTCGGAGCGGGGCAGCCGCTTCGGATCGTCCTCCCCCAGCCGTTCGGGGGGTCCGAGCCGCTCCGGCGGCTACGGGCGCCGGCCCGCCGCGGTCCAGGGCGAGTTCGCCCTGCCGAAGACCGTCACTCCCGCGCTGCCCGCCGTCGAGGCCTTCGCCGATCTCGACATGCCGGCCGAGCTGTTGGCCGCTCTCGGCGCGCAGGGTGTGACCGTGCCCTTCCCGATCCAGGGCGCCACCCTGCCCAACACCCTTGCGGGCCGTGACGTGCTCGGCCGCGGGCGCACCGGCTCCGGCAAGACCCTCGCCTTCGGTCTCGCCCTGCTGGCCCGCACCGCCGGACAGCGCGCCGAGCCCCACCGGCCGCTCGCCCTGGTCCTCGTCCCCACCCGCGAGCTGGCCCAGCAGGTGACCGACGCCCTCACGCCGTACGCCCGCGCCGTGAAGCTGCGCCTGACCACGGTCGTCGGCGGCATGTCGATCGGCAAGCAGGCCGGAGCGCTGCGCGGAGGCGCGGAGGTCGTCGTAGCCACGCCCGGCCGGTTGAAGGACCTCATCGACCGCGGCGACTGCCGGCTGAACCAGGTCGCGATCACCGTCCTGGACGAAGCCGACCAGATGGCCGACATGGGCTTCATGCCGCAGGTCACCGCGCTGCTCGACCAGGTGCGCCCCGAGGGGCAGCGGATGCTGTTCTCAGCCACCCTCGACCGCAACGTCGACCTGCTGGTCCGTCGCTACCTGACCGACCCCGTCGTGCACTCGGTGGATCCCTCGGCCGGTGCGGTGACCACGATGGAACACCACGTACTGCACGTCCACGGCGCCGACAAGCACCGGACCACGACGGAGATCGCGGCGCGCGAGGGCCGGGTGATCATGTTCCTGGACACCAAGCACGCCGTCGACCGGCTGACCCAGGACCTGCTGAACAGCGGTGTCCGGGCCGCCGCCCTGCACGGCGGGAAGTCGCAGCCGCAGCGCACGCGCACCCTCGCCCAGTTCAAGACGGGCCACGTGACCGTGCTGGTCGCGACGAACGTGGCGGCGCGCGGCATCCACGTCGACAACCTCGACCTCGTCGTGAACGTCGACCCGCCCACCGACCCCAAGGACTACCTGCACCGGGGCGGCCGCACCGCCCGCGCCGGCGAGTCCGGCAGCGTCGTCACCCTGGTCACCCCCAACCAGCGCCGCGACATGACCCGCCTCATGCAGGCCGCGGGCATCACCCCGCAGACCACCCAGGTCCGCTCGGGCGAAGAGGCCCTGAACCGGATCACCGGTGCCCAGGCTCCCTCCGGAATCCCCGTCGTCATCACCGCACCGGTCGTCGAACGCGCCAAGCGCAGCACGGCCTCCCGTGGCAGGCGACGGCCCGCTTCGACGGTCCGGCGTGTGAGCGTGCGGCAGTCCGCCTTCGATGCGGCGGCCTGAGAACCACGTGATCAGGAAACTGACCCATCTCTGCAGGAGGCACGTTTTGACGCTGGTCCAGATGCAGCCCCGCTCGGCGAACGCCAACCCTGCACACCGGACGGTGGGCGACGCGATGGAGGCGACCGGTCCGCAGGTCTGTGACGACATGACGGTCGAGGTGGCCCTGGCTGTCATGGCCAGTGCCCGCGCGGGTCATCTGCTCGTCTGCGACGAGGACGGCCTGTGCACCGGGCTGGTCACCCGGGCCAGGCTCACCACCGTCCGCGACAGCGCGGCGTACACGGACCAGGTCCGTCTCCGCGACTTTCTGGGCGACCGCGGGCCGGTCACCTCGCCCGTGACCACGATGGCCGAAGCCGAACACGCGATGCGCTACCGCCGGCTCGATGCCCTGCCGGTCGTCGATGACCAGGGCAGCGCTCTGGGCGTCCTCGCCCTTGCCCGCTGAACCGCCTCACCGAGGAACGACCGCCCCCTCCTACTTCCTGTCTACTTCCTGTGAGGCAACATGCGCTGCGTCATCGCCCGTTTCCCGTTCGACCTGACCAAGAGCGGTGTCCTGGAATCGATGAAGGGCGTCAAGCCCGAGCAGGTCATCGGCGAGTCCGTGATCATCGGCCGCCGTACTTACCCCGTCAAGCAGGTCGGTCAGGTCATCACCCGCCAGGACCGCCGTGACTTCAGCGCCGGTGAAGTCCTCCGGGCCATGACCCAGCTCGGGTTCACCTGCCGCGGCCTCCCCCGGGCCGCCGTGCCGACGCGTGTCCTCAGCCCGCTCCAGCAGGCTTCCGCGATGCTCGGCATCCCGGTGACCGTCTGACGGACGGATCGGCGCGAGCCGACGTCCCCCGACAGCGAGGAGGGGGGGGCCCCGCCCCCCCCCCCGGGGCCCCCCCCCCCCCCCCCCCGGGCCCCCCCCCCCCCCGGGCCGGGTGGGGGTATATGCATTACCACC
>NZ_JANFAK020000078.1 GCF_024721315.2 Streptomyces sp. Isolate_45 | reverse complement strand
CGCGATGCGGGTGGCGGCCGCCGCGAGGTGGGCGCGGGCCTCGGCCAGCTGGGCCGGGGTCACGCCGTGGTCGCGGGCCGCGTCGCGCACGTCGTCGCGGAAGCGGTCCAGCAGTCGGTCCAGGTCCCGCGCCGGGTCGGCGCCGGCCGTCAGGTCCTCGGCCCATCCGTGGTCCGGGGTCGTCGTCGCCCCGGCGGCCCGGGCCGCACCGCCGTTGCCGGTGTCGCCCCCGTGGCTTCCGTGGCCGCCGTTGCCGCCGCCGCCCAGCCAGGCTCCGGCCAGGTTGCCCAGGACCCCGCCCGGCTTCGTGAACTGCTCCTGGAGCTGCGCCGCGATCCGCTGGACCTCCTCGCGGGCCCGGTCCTGGGCCTCCTTGGCCTGGCGGCGGGCCTGCTGGGCCTCCTCGCGGGCCCGACGGCTCTCGTCCTTCGCCCGGCGCGCCTGTTCCTTCCACTCGGCCTTGGCCTTGCGGAGCTCCTCCTTGGCCGCCTTCCAGGACTCGTCCTCGACCTGGGTCGCCGTCGCGGAGGCCGCGGCCGCCGCCCGCATCTCGCGCCGCAGGTCACCGGCGGCGCCCCGGACGTCGTCGCGGATCTCGGCGGCGAGCTCGGACACGGAGTCGCGGATCTCCAGCTCCAGGTCGGCCAGTTCGCCGACCCGGTCGGCGAGCTCGGCGCGGCCCGCCTCGGTGATCGAGTACACCTTGCGCCCGCCCTCGGTGGCGTGGGTGACGAGTCCCTCGGCCTCCAGTTTGGCGAGCCGCGGGTAGACGGTGCCCGCCGACGGCGCGTACAGGCCCTGGAAGCGCTCCTCCAGCAGCCGGATCACCTCGTACCCGTGGCGCGGGGCCTCGTCGAGCAGCTTGAGCAGGTAGAGGCGGAGGCGGCCGTGGGCGAAGACGGGGGGCATGTCAGAGAACCTTCTTGTCGAGCTGGAGGGGGGCGTCGGCCTCGGCCTGGGGGCGGCGCAGGAGCGCGATGGCACCGGAGACCGTGGTGGCCCGCAGGGTGCCCGCGCCCGTGCCCAGGGTGCCGGTGATCCGCTTGGCGCCGAACTGCCCGGAGACCCGCAGGTCCTCGAAGGCGTTGGAGACGCCGCCGGTGGCGGTGTTGGCCTCCACCTTGGCGTCGGCGGGGTGCGGGAGACGGATGGCGACCTCGCCGGAGACCGAGTTCAGGACGATGTCCACCGGCTTCGGCGCGGCCGCGTCCGGGGCGAGGTCGATGAGCATGTCCCCGCTGACCGAGTCGGCCCGTACGCTGCCGCCGACACCGTCGACCACCGTCAGCCCGCCGGAGACCGAGTGGAAGCCCAGTTCGCCGGTGACGGACTGCGCCTCGACACTGCCCGAGACCGTGTGCGCCTTGACCCGGCCGGAGAGCCCGACGAGCGTCGTGTCGCCCGAGACCCCGTTGACGTCGACCGGGCCCCCGATGCCGGAGACGAAGGTCGCGGCGCTCACGGCGGCCACCTGGACGCGGGTACCGGCGGGCACGGCGACGGTCACGGTGACGCTGCGCTCCCAGGCCTTGCGGCCGTCCTCGGAAGCCCCGGACCAGGCCTTCCACGGCTTGCCCTCGAACCACTTCTTGAAGCCCTGCGCACCGTTCCAGGGGAGGTCCTCGTAGGACAGGGTGAGCGCGCCGCCCTCCTGCACCACCTGCAGCGGCGGCCCGTCCACCTCGGCGACCTCCAGCCGGGCCGGCCCCTCGTCGGCGGCGACCACATTGACCGTGCCGCCGACGACGCGGACGCGCAGCTCCGTCACCGGCTGCTCGAAGTCGAGCTTCTGGGGTGCGGCGACGGACCACGTCATCTGCTCTGTCATGGTGCTGCTCCTCCTCGTGGACGACGCACGCAACATATCGCGTCTCGTAAGAACACGATATATCGCGGCCGGGGGAAGTCAAGCAGCATGTCGCGATACAACGGAACCCGGGTCGCGCGGCCGGTGACCGCCGGGGCCGGACTCGGGAGCCGGGCTCGGGAGCCGGGGCGGGCGGAGCGGTACCGGGGGCTCGGCCGGTGGACTCAGGCCACCAGCAGTCGGTTCCCGTGGTGCCGGAGCCACGCCCGGTACGGCGGGGTGCTCAGGGCCACCTCGCGGTAGGCCGCGCGGAGGTCCTCGAAGACCTCCGCGTGGGCGCCCGGCCGTGTCGCGAGCAGCAGTCGCACGGCGAGGGGGTCCCCCGACAGCGGCCGGATGGCCATGTCCTCCCGCGGCCCGGAGGTGGGCTGACAGGGCGCCACCGCCTCGCCGGAGATGATCAGCGAGGTCGCCGTGTGGTAGTCGGCGTGCAGGACGGGCGGGTCGAGGCCGGCCCCGGCGAACACCCTCCGCAGCCCGTCCCACTCGCCGTCGACGGAGGGGTCGACCGTCCACCGGTCGCGCGCCAGGTCCGCCAGCTTCACGATGGGCGAGCTCGCCGCCGGATGGTCCCGGGACATGGAGACGAACTGCGGCTCGCGTTCCATCAGTACGTGCAGTTGCAGCCCGGCCGGCACCCGTAGCGGGCTGCCCTCCACCTCGTGGACGAACGCCACGTCCAGTTGGCCGGCGTCCACCATCCGCAGCAGGGCGTTGGCCGAGACGTCGACGACCAGCGAGGTCTCCGCGTCCGGGTGTCTTCGGTGGAGCCTGCGCAGCCACCCCGGCAGGGCCCGGCTCGCGGTCGAGCCGATCCGCAGCCGGGGTCCGTGCGCGGCCTCCCGCGCCTCCGCGACCAGGGCGGCCATCTCGGCCAATAACGGCCGCGCCCGCCCGAGTACCGTGCGCCCGAACGGCGTTGGTCGACAGCCGGTCCGCTCGCGCAGGAACAGCTCCCCGTCCAGGGCCCGTTCGATCCTCCGCAGTTGGGTCGTCAGCGAGGGCTGGCTCACGCCGAGCTGCCGCGCGGCCTTGTGCAGACTGCCGGCGTCGGCGATGGCGCACAGCGCGCGCAGGTGCCTCACCTCAAGCTCCATGACCCGAGAGTAGGGCGGCGCCGGTGAACCGCACCAGCCGCCGATAGCCCCCCGAATCCCGCCATTCTCACGCCAGTTGACCTACCGAAAACTTCCCGATAGGCCCGTGTTATCGGGCTCTGACATCATCCGCCGGCCCCTTCCGCTCCCGCAGACTCCGGTACCGAACCACCACCCCCACACCGGATGAGTAGGAGCTCCCCCACATGCGCCACTCCCGCAAGGCCACGCTGGCCTCCGCCGTCGGTCTCGGCGTCGCCGCCGCGCTCGGCGGCATCGTCCCCACCGCGACCGCCGCCACCCCCGCCGGCACCCCGGCCTCCTACGCGGCGTACGAGCGCTCGCAGGAGAACGAGAGCGCCAACCGCGCATTCTTCGACGCCGTGCGGCGCTCGGTCGCCGAGCAGCGCGCGGCGAACCCGGGCGCCCTCGCGGTGACCGTCACCTACAACACCCGCAGCGCGCCCAGCTTCCGCACCCAGATAGCCAGCTCCACCCGGATCTGGAACAGCTCGGTGACCAACGTGAAGCTGCAGGAGGTGTCTTCCGGCGGGAACTTCTCCTACCGCGAGGGCAACGACTCCCGCGGCTCGTACGCGAGCACGGACGGGCACGGCCGGGGCTACATCTTCCTGGACTACCGGCAGAACCAGCAGTACAACTCCACCCGCGTGACCTCGCACGAGACCGGCCACGTGCTGGGTCTGCCGGACCACTATTCGGGTCCGTGCAGCGAGCTGATGTCGGGCGGCGGACCGGGCACCTCTTGCCAGAACGCCACCCCGAACAGCGCGGAGCGCTCGCGCGTGAACCAGCTCTGGGCGAACGGTCTGGCCGCTTCGGGCCTCGGCTCGAAGGGCTGACCGACCGCCGCGCGGCTCCCCGCGGTCCCTCCGGAGGTGCCCCGCCGGGCCTCCGGAGGTCCCCGGCCGACAGGCCCGGGCACGTCTGCTGCTCGTGCCCGGGCCGCGGGGCGACGCTCCCCGCACGCGCCGCCGCGGTCCATCGGTCACCCGTCGGCGGTGGGCCGGTTCCCGCGTGCGCGGCGGGTCAGCGCTTGGCGGCGTAGCAGGTGATGGTCTGGCCGCCGCCGAGTACGGTGCAGCCGGTCAGCTCCAGCGGGCGCACGCCGAAGCCGGCCCGGGACATCGGCATGCCGGTCCCCACGACGACCGGATAGGTCTTGACGACGTACTCGTCGATCTCGTCGGCGAGCTGCCCGGCGAGGTCGGCTCCGCCGCACAGCCAGATGCCGAGCCCGTCCCGCGCCTTGAGTTCGCGGACCTTCTCGACCACGTCCCCGCCGATCAGGGTCACCTGCGGGTCGGGGGTCGCGGCGAGGGTGCGCGAGACGACGTACTGCTCGCGCATGTGGCCGTAGGGGCTGGTCATGCCCGCCTTGAGGCCCGGCTCGTAGGTGCGGCGGCCCATGAGGACCGCGTCGAACCGCTTGGGGGCGACGTCCTCGATGCCGAGCTGGGCCCGGCCCGTCGCGGAGATCGTCTCCGGGTACTCGGCCACCAGGTGGCCGATGAACTCGGGGTCGAGGAAGGTGTGGATGAAATCGGCATCGCCGTCCGGGGCCCCGATGAAGCCGTCGACCGTGGTGGCGATGAAGTACGTGAGCTTGCGCAAGCGATTCTCTTCCGCTGGACGGTGCCACCGCTCCGGGGCACGTCAAGCAAAGTACTTCACATGAAGTACTTTGCCTAGCTCCTTTTTCGGGAAATCCGGGACTGACTCGCCTCAGCCCTGCGGCTTGCGCCACATCGGCCACATCTGCGGCCCGCCGGGCAGCCGCACCGTCCGGCCCGTGAACTCCCAACCCAGCCGTTCGTACAGGCGCATGCTGCGCTCGCTGCTCGCCTCCAGGTACGCGGCCACCCCGTCCCGGTCGCAGCGCTCCAGCACCGGCCGGATCAGCTCGGTACCCAGCCCCTCGCCCTGCCGGTCCGGCGAGACGGCGATCATCAGCAGGTACTCGTGCTCCTCGGCGGTCGGATGGACCTCCCCGGTCAGCCGGCCGACCAGCTCGCAGCGCTCGTTGTCCGGGTCGGCCACCGCACGCATCCGGGCCGGGACCTCGTCCTCGCCCTCCGGCTCGCCCGCCGGGACCCGCAGCCACAGCGCGGCCGCCGCGCCGTCGGCGGTGCGGTCGATCCGCCCCTCCTCCAGGGCCACGTCCACGAAGACGCCGAGGAACTTGCCGTGCACGGCGGCCCGGTGTTCCGGATCGGGGAAGACCCAGGTGCTGACCGGGTCGTCCCGGAAGGCCTCGTCGAGCAGCCGCGCCACCGCGTCCCGCTCGGAATGATCCGCCCGGCGTATCTCCAGCACCACAGGTCACACCCTTCACTCACGTGTCAACAACCGTGAACGATCCTAGAGTTGACCCAGCACCACAGAAAGGCCTGTTCCGGCACCACCGCGGTGCCGGAACAGGCCTTCTCGCCCTACGCGTTCATTTGGTCCGCCGCGTGACGAATTCCGCCAGCGCCAGCAGCCCGCCCGCCGCCGCGAGGTCCGGGACGGCGCGGGACAGCTCCTGCACCGCCCGGCCCATCCGGTCGGCGGCGTGGGCCTGCGCCCAGTCGCGGCCACCGGCCCGGTCCACGGCCCGCGCCGCCTCCCGTACGTCGTCGGCGGTCATCGGCCCCGCGTACAGGGCCGCGAGGTCCGCCCCCGCCTCGGTGCCCGAGGTGAGGGCGGCCACGACGGGGAGGGACTTCTTGCGGGCGACCAGGTCGGCCCCGGCCGGTTTGCCGGTGTGGCCCGGGTCGCCCCAGATGCCGATCAGGTCGTCGATCAGCTGGAAGGCCAGCCCGGCCTCCCGACCGAAGGCGTCCATCGCGTCGACCTCCTCCGGCCCGGCGCCGGCGTACAGCGCGCCGAGGGCGCACGCGCAGCCGAGCAGGGCGCCGGTCTTGGCCGTCGCCATCGTCAGGCACTCGTCGAGGGAGACGTCGGGCCGCCGCTCGAAGGCGCAGTCCGCCTGCTGCCCCGCGCAGAGCTCGATGACGCAGGACGCGAGCCGGGCCGAGGCCGCCGCCGACGCCGGGTGCGGGTCCTCCGCGAGCTGCCGCAGCGCGAGCGCCATCATGGCGTCGCCCGTGATGACCGCGTCCGGGATGCCGAAGACGGTCCAGGCCGTGGCCCGGCCCCGCCGCCGGACGTCCTTGTCGATGACGTCGTCGTGCAGCAGCGTGAAGTTGTGTGCCAACTCCACGGCGACCGCGGCCCGTACGGCGTCCTCGGCGACTCCGGGCGGACCGCCCAGGGCCTGCGCCGAGGCCAGCACGAGCGCGGGCCGGATGGCCTTGCCCGCGTTGCCCGCCGCCGGAGTGCCGTCCGCCTCCTGCCAGCCGAAGTGGTACATCGCCACGTCCCGCATGGAGCCCGGCAGGCTCTCGACGGTACGGCGCAGCCGCGGATTGACCGTTTCCCTCGTGCGCTCCAGCAGGACCGCCGCTTCCTGCCCCTCGCCCGCGGCGAGGGCGTTGGGGGTCATCAGCGCCAGCGGCCGATCTCGACGTTCTCCAGGACGCCGAGCGCGTCCGGGACCAGCACCGCGGCGGAGAAGTAGGCGGTGACCAGGTACGAGATGATCGCCTGCTCGCTGATGCCCATGAAGCGCACCGACAGGCTCGGCTCGATCTCGTCGGGGATCCCCGGCTGGTGCAGGCCGATCACGCCCTGCTCCTCCTCGCCGGTGCGCATGCACAGGATGGAGGTCGTACGGGCGTCGCTGATCGGGATCTTGTTGGACGGGAAGATCGGCACCCCGCGCCAGGAGGGCACCCGGTTACCGCCGATGTCGATGGCCTCCGGGTACAGGCCGCGCTTGTTGCACTCGCGGCCGAAGGCGGCGATGGCCTTGGGGTGCGCGAGGAACATCTTGGAGCCGCGCCGCATGCTCAGCAGCTGGTCCATGTCGTCGGGCGTGGGCGCGCCGTCGTGGGGCTGGATGCGCTGGTCGTATTCGGCGTTGTGGAGCAGACCGAAGTCGCGGTTGTTGAGCATCTCGTGCTCCTGGCGCTCGCGCAGCGCCTCGACCGTGAGCCGCAACTGCTGCTCGGTCTGGTTCATCGGCTGGTTGTACAGGTCGGCGACGCGGGTGTGCACGCGCAGGACCGTTTGTGCAATGGAGAGCTCGTATTCGCGCGGCCGACCCTCGTAGTCGACGAAGGTGCCCGGCAGCACGGCCTCGCCCTGGTGGCCGGCGGAGAGGTCGATCGCGGCCTCGCCGTACTTGTTGGTGCGCTGGGCGGGCTGGGTCCGGACGCTCTCGACGTGCTCGCGCAGGGAGTCGACCCGGTCGGCGAGGAGCAGGAAGTCCTGGCGGGAGAGGACGAGGGCGGTACCGGGGGTGGCGGCGCGGGCCGTGTACTCCCAGATGGCCTCGTCGTCGGTGAGGGCGTCCTCGCCGAAGTAGGCGCCGTCGGCGACGGTCCGCAGGACGGCGTCCTCGCCGTAGGGGCCGGGGCCGACGTGGTCGATGCGGCCGTGGGCGAGGAGGAAGACCCGGTCGGAGGTGTTGCCGAAGGAGGTGAGTTCCTGTCCGGCCTCGAAGTCGATCTGCTGGCACCGGTTGGCGAGTTCGGTGAGGACGCCCTCGTCGTCGTAGTCGCGCAGCAGCGGCAGTTCGCCGAGTTCGGCGGGGATGACCTGGACCTGGGTCCCGGTCTTGATGAACTCCACGCGTCCGTCGCCGACCGAGTAGCTCAGCCGGCGGTTGACGCGGTACGTACCGCCCTGCACGGGGACCCACGGGAGCATCTTCAGGAGCCACCGCGAGGTGATCTCCTGCATCTGCGGCGCGGACTTGGTCGTGGTTGCCAAGTTCCGTGCGGCCGAGGTGCCGAGACTGCGTTGCGGTGTCTGGGCTTCGGTTTCGGAACCTGCCTGGACCGACATGTCTTTCCCCTTCGATCACTCCATGGATATGCGGTACGAAAGCCTTCCAGTACGCAACGCGACCGGACCATTACACAAAAGGGTGGGACTACTCCGTGTGGGTGTGGGCATGCTCTGCGGTCCGACGCGGCCGGAGCGGCCGCCTCCGACCGCCATTTCCAGCCATACCGCGCACGCCGCCCGCCTCGTCGGTCACGGACTCCCCCTTTAACTTGCATCTGGGATGCAAGGTTTCTAGGCTGTGGGCATGCGGCTGACGCGATTCACCGACCTGGCGCTGCGCGTGCTCATGCGCCTGGCCGTCGAGGAGACGGACCTCCCGACCACCCGGGAAGTGGCGGCGACCATGGAGGTTCCCTACACCCACACCGCCAAGGTGGTCGCCCGGCTCCAGCACCTGGGACTGGTCGAGGCGCGCCGCGGCCGGGGCGGCGGGCTCGCGCTCACCGCCTCCGGACGGGCCGCCTCGATCGGCGGCGTGGTGCGCGAACTGGAGGGCGCCGGCGACGTCGTGGACTGCGACGGCGCCACCCCCTGCCCGCTGCGCGGCGCCTGCGTCCTGCGGGGCGCGCTGCGCCGGGCCCAGGAGGCCTTCTTCGCCGCACTGGACCCGCTCACGGTGAACGACCTGGTGGCGAGCCCGACGGGGCCCCTGCTACTGAGCCTCTCGGGCGGATCCGGCGCCGGGCCCTCCGGCCCGGGCTGAGGCGGGGCCGAAAGGCCCGCCACCAAGGGCCGGATGGCCGGTTCGGTCCACCGTTCAGCCCGCCTACGCTGGACACCGAGGGGCCCTCGAACGAATGTCCGCATCGCGACGGGCCCTTTTTTCGGCCCTTGAATATGCATGTCAGATACCAATTATACGAGGAGCTCCCATGCTGTCCGAGAAGTCGACCGCGACCGTACGCGCCACCCTGCCCGCCGTAGGGGCGGCGATCGGCGACATCACGGAGCTCTTCTACAGCGAGCTGTTCGCGGCCCACCCGGAGCTGCTCCGCGACCTGTTCAACCGCGGCAACCAGAACGCGGGCCTCCAGAAGCAGGCCCTGGCCGGCTCGATCGCCGCCTTCGCGACCCACCTGGTCGAGAACCCCGGCACCCGCCCCGACGTGATGCTCGGCCGCATCGCGCACAAGCACGCCTCCCTGGGCGTCACCCGCGAGCAGTACCCGGTCGTCCACACCCACCTCTTCGCGGCGATCGTCGAGATCCTCGGCGAGGCCGTCACGCCCGAGGTCGCCGAGGCCTGGGACGAGGTCTACTGGCTCATGGCGAACGCGCTCGTCGCCATCGAGGAGCGCCTCTACGCCGAGCAGCGGGTCCTCGCCGGGGACGTGTGGCGGGAGTGGACCGTGGCCGCGCGGGTCGAGGAGACGGTGGACTGCGCCACCTTCCACCTGACCCCGGCCGACGACGCCCCCGCGCCCGACTTCCGACCGGGCCAGTACGTCTCCGTCCAGGTCGAACTCCCCGACGGGGCACGCCAGATCCGCCAGTACAGCCTCTCCCGGGCCCC
Organism: Streptomyces sp. Isolate_45; assembly: GCF_024721315.2. GTDB lineage: Bacteria > Actinomycetota > Actinomycetes > Streptomycetales > Streptomycetaceae > Streptomyces. The sequence goes on along the minus strand of NZ_JANFAK020000078.1, from coordinate 30,095 downwards.
CGGCTCGCCGGTCCGCGCGATCACCGTCAAGCGCGTCCACGGCCCGGCCGCCGGCGGCCCCGACGGCGAGGTCTCGAACCACCTGCACGCCCGGGTCCGCACGGGCGACCGGCTCCGCGTCTCCGCCCCGTACGGGGACCTGGTCCTGCGGGACGGCTCCGCGCCGGTGCTGCTCGCCTCGGCCGGCATCGGCTGCACGCCGATGCTGTCGATGCTGGAGCACCTGGCCGAGACCGGGTACCCCGCCCCCGTCACCGTGGTGCACGCCGACCGCTCCCCCGCCGATCACGCCCTGGGCGCCGACCACCGGGCCCTCACCCACAAGCTCGCCGACGCCTCGGCCCGCTTCTGGTACGAGGAGGCGGCCGAGCCGGGCGACGCCACCGGCCTCGTCGACCTGACGGACGTCCCGGTCGCCCCCGGCACCACGGCCTACCTGTGCGGGCCGCTGCCCTTCATGCGGGCGGTGCGCGGGCAACTGATCGCCAAGGGCGTGCCGGCGTCGGACATCCACTACGAGGTGTTCGGCCCGGACCTGTGGCTGGCATCGGCCTGACGGCCGGCCGGATCGGCTCGCTCGCCGTACGAATGCCCTAGCCCGGAAGAGCCGCCTCCACTACACCGGAACGTAACGAGACGCGCACAGAGGGTGTCCGTCACGCATCGCAAAGGAGGCGGCCATGGCCGCACCCATGTCCGCGAACCGTTTCATCACCGCACTCCGGAGCGAGGGCCTGACCGTCGTCGAGGTCGGCTCCTGGCGCACCCACAACCGCAACCACAAGGGCCCCTGGGGGCCCGTGCACGGCGTGATGATCCACCACACCGTCACGCACGGCACCCCGTACACCGTCGCCCTCTGCCGCGACGGACACCCGGACCTCCCCGGCCCGCTCTGCCACGGGGTGATCGCCAAGGACGGGCGGGTCCACCTGGTCGGCCACGGCCGGACCAACCACGCGGGCTCCGGCGACTCCGACGTCCTCGCGGCGGTCATCGCCGAGAAGCGACTGCCCGTCGACCACACCGCGAACACCGACGGCAACCGCCACTTCTACGGGTTCGAGTGCGAGAACCTCGGCAACGGCAAGGACCCCTGGCCCGCTGTCCAGCTCGACGCCATCGCCCGCGCGGCGGCCGCCGTCTGTCGGGTCCACGGCTGGACCGCCCCGTCGGTCATCGGCCACCTCGAATGGCAGCCCGGCAAGGTCGACCCCAGGGGCTTCACGATGGCCTCGATGCGGGCCCGCGTGACCGAACGCCTCAAGTGACCTGCCGCCCATCGCCCCGCCCGCCCCGCCCGGACCGACAATGAAGGGGTGAGCCACCCCGAACTGCGCCCCCGTCCGCCGTCCCCGCTGGTCGAGGCGGTCGACGAGCGCTTCGCCGCGCACGGGGTCCGGCTGCTGCTCAAGCGGGACGACCTCGTGCACCCGGAGCTGCCCGGCAACAAGTGGCGCAAGCTCGCGCCCAACCTGCGGGCCGCTCTGGAGGCGGGCCACGAGGAGCTCGTCACCTTCGGCGGCGCCTACTCCAACCACCTGCGGGCCACCGCCGCGGCCGGCCGGCTGCTCGGCCTGCGCACCACCGGCATCGTGCGCGGGGACGAACTCGCCGGTCGGCCCCTCAACGACTCCCTCGCCCGGTGCGCGGCGGACGGCATGCGGCTGTGCTTCGTGACCCGGTCGGACTACCGCCGCAAGGCCGAGCCCGGGACGCGGGACCGGCTGCTGGCCGAGGCCGGCGCCCCGGGCGCGTACGTCGTCCCCGAGGGCGGCAGCAACGCCCTCGCCCTGCGGGGCTGCGCCGGGCTCGGCCGCGAGCTGCGCGGCGCGGCCGACGTGGTGGCGGTGGCCTGCGGTACGGGAGGCACCCTCGCCGGCCTGGCGTCCGGCCTCGGTCCCGACGCGCGGGCCCTCGGCGTGCCGGTCCTCGCGGGCGGCTTCCTGGGGGCGGAGATACGTTCCCTCCAGGAGGCTGCCTTCGGCGGGCCGGCCGGCGACTGGAGCCTGGCCGAGGGGTTCGACCACGGCGGCTACGCCCGCGTCCCGGCCGCCCTGGAAGCCTTCGCCGCCGACTTCGGGGACCGCCACGGATTCCCCGTCGAGCGGATCTACGTGGCCAAGCTGCTGTGGGCGCTGGTCGCCCTCGTCGAGTCGGGCGCCTTCCCCCGGGGCACCACCCTGGCCGCCGTCATCACGGGCCGGCCGTGATCCGCCGGGCCCGCGGCCGGTAGGACCCGTACGGGCGGCCGGGCACCGGCCCACGGCCGCGCGCGCCGTCGGGCCGGGCCCGGCCCGGCCGGGGGTCAGGCGGACTCCTCCCGGTAGGCCGCCGCCTCCTCCAGGTCCAGCCGGCGCAGCAGTGCGCGCAGCATCTCGTCGTCGATCCGGCGGGCGTCGCGCAGGGCCACGAACACCTCCCGCTCGGACGCGATCATCTCCCGCGCCAACCTGCGGTAGACGTCGTCGGCCGACTCCCCCGTCCGCGCGTTGACCTCGCCCAGCCGCTCCCACACCGCGTTGCGGCGGCGCTCCAGCACCGTGCGCAGCCGTTCCACGAGGGGCGGCGGCAGCGCGTTGTGCTCGGAGTCCTCCAGCAGCTCCGCCAGCCGGTCCTCGGCCGCCCGCGAGGCCTCGCTCTGCGCCTGCGCCTCGGCGAGCGTCTCGGCCCGGACGTCGCGGGGCGGCAGTTTCAACAGCTTGATCAGCGGCGGCAGCGTCAGGCCCTGGACGACGAGGGTCCCGATGACGGTCGTGAAGGTGAGGAAGAGGATCAGGTTGCGGTGCGGGACGTCCATCGGCACCGAGAACGCGATCGCCAGCGACACCACGCCCCGCATGCCGGCCCAGCCCACGATCACCGGGGCCTTCCAGTTGGTCTCCGGTTCCCGTTCCCGGATCCGTTCGGAGAGCCACCGGGGGAGGAACGTCGCGGGGAACACCCACAGGAACCGGGCCACCACCACGGCGACGAACACCGCGACCGCGTACCAGACCACGGAGGAGGGCTCGTACTCCCCCAGGCCCTTGAGGACCACCGGCAGCTGGAGTCCGATCAGCGCGAAGACCACCGACTCCAGGACGAAGGAGACCACCTTCCACACCGCCTCCTCCTGGAGCCGGGTGGCGAAGTCGACCTGCCAGTTCCGGTGCCCGAGGTAGAGGGCGACGACGACGACCGCCAGCACCCCCGAGGCGTGCACCCGTTCGGCCGCCGCGTACGCCACGAACGGGATCAGCAGCGACAGGGTGTTCTGGAGCAGGGGTTCCTTCAGCCGCTTGCGCAGCTGGTGGATCGGCACCATCAGCAGCAGGCCCACCCCGACCCCGCCCACGGAGGCCAGCAGGAACTCCGCGATCCCGCCGGCCCAGCCCGCGCCGACCCCGACGGCCGCCGCGAGCGCCACCTTGTAGGCGGTGATGGCCGTGGCGTCGTTGACCAGGGACTCGCCCTGCAGGATGGTCGTGATCCGGTTCGGCAGCCCCAGTTTGCGGGCGATCGCGGTCGCCGCCACCGCGTCCGGCGGGGCGATCACCGCGCCCAGCACCAGCGCCACCGGCAGCGACAGCCCCGGCACGAGCAGGTAGGCCGCGTAGCCCACGGCCAGCGTCGCGAAGAGCACGTACCCGACCGACAGCAGCGCGATCGGCCGGACGTTGGCCCGCAGGTCGAGGTACGAGCTGTCCACCGCGGCCGTGTGCAGCAGCGGCGGAAGCAGCAGCGGCAGCACGATGTGCGGGTCGAGGACGTACGGCGGCACGCCCGGGACGTACGCGGCGATCAGCCCGACCGCGACGAGCAGCAGCGGCGCGGGCACTGGCGTCCGGCGGGCCAGACCCGCCACCGCGGCGCTGCCCGCCACCAGCGCCACCAGCGGCAATACCTCCATGACGATCCACCCTCATCGCGTCGCGCACACGCACCCTGGTCGTACGCTGGCCATCATGAGCGAGTGCACCCACGTTGCAGAACTGCCGCGCCCCGAGCCTGTCCCTCATGCGATGACCTGCCCGGAATGTCAGGCGCTCGGGAGCCATCCGGTGCAGTTGCGGATGTGTCTCGGGTGCGGATACGTGGCCTGCTGCGACTCCTCCCCCCACCGGCACGCGACCGCGCACCACCAGGAGACCGGCCATCCGGTGATGCGGAGCTTCGAGCCGGGGGAGACCTGGCGATGGTGCTTTGTCGACGGTTCGATCGTCTGAACCGGGGTAGGTCAACCCTCCGCCGGTTCCCCCGAATTGGGCCCGCAGACCTCTAGCCACTGTGTGTACCCATGGGCTTACCATCAGTCACTGGACGCACGGCCGGCCGGCCCGGGCGCCCCGAAAGGGGCGCTGTGAGGGGTGCCGCGACACGATCACCCGGATCGCGATAGCGTCACCGGCGAACAGAGCTCGTACCACCTTGGAGGTGAGGGTGTCCCAGATCGCAGGCGAGCCCGGGACCCAGGACTTCGTGGAAGTCCGGCTGCCCGCTGCGGGTGCCTACCTGTCCGTGTTGCGAACGGCCACGGCCGGCCTCGCAGCCCGTTTGGACTTCACTCTCGACGAGATCGAGGACCTCCGCATCGCGGTGGACGAGGCCTGCGCGATCCTGCTCCAGCAGGCCGTGCCCGGCTCCGTCCTCAGTTGCGTCTTCCGGCTGGTGGACGATTCGCTGGAGGTGACCGTCTCGGCGCCGACCACCGACGGCCGCGCACCGGAACGCGACACGTTCGCGTGGACGGTCCTGTCGGCGCTGGCCGGCAAGGTCGAGGCGACGGTCGAGGAGAACCGGACGGTGAGCATCAGTCTCTACAAACAGCGCGGCGCGGGGCCAGGCCCGGTGTGAGCGGCGGGGAGATCCCGGTGCGGGGCGGGGATCGGCCCCGGGTACGGCACGAGGTCGACGGCGGCATTCCGGAACAGCAGCACGCCCGGCCGCACCCGGCTGACGCGGATGCGGAAGACGGCTTTTTGGACTCGGCGGAGCGACGGGCGGGCCCTATGAGCGAGAACCAGCACGACCAACCACAGCCACCGGAGGCCGCTGCCACGGCCCCGGCGGTGCCGGCCGCGCCCGTGGCGCTGCCGGATCCGCGGGACCGCAGCGGTGCGCGGGCCCTGTTCTTCGAGCTGCGCGAGCTGCCCGAGGGCTCACCGGAACGCGCGGAACTGCGCAACCGGCTGGTCCGGATGCACCTGCCGCTCGTCGAACACCTGGCGCGGCGGTTCCGCAACCGCGGCGAACCGCTGGACGACCTGACACAGGTCGCGACGATCGGCCTGATCAAGTCGGTGGACCGGTTCGACCCGGACCGCGGGGTCGAGTTCTCGACGTACGCCACACCCACCGTGGTCGGCGAGATCAAGCGGCACTTCCGCGACAAGGGCTGGGCGGTACGGGTCCCCCGCCGCCTGCAGGAGCTGCGGCTGTCGCTGACCACGGCCACGGCCGAGCTGTCGCAGCAGCACGGCCGCTCGCCGACGGTGCACGAACTGGCCGAACGGCTCGGGATCTCCGAGGAGGAGGTGCTGGAGGGGCTGGAATCGGCCAATGCCTACAGCACGCTCTCCCTGGACGTGCCGGACACGGACGACGAGTCCCCGGCCGTCGCGGACACCCTGGGCTCGGAGGACGAGGCGCTGGAGGGCGTCGAGTACCGGGAGTCCCTCAAGCCGCTCCTGGAGGGACTGCCGCCGCGGGAGAAGCGGATCCTGTTGCTGCGGTTCTTCGGCAACATGACCCAGTCGCAGATCGCGCAGGAGGTGGGCATCTCCCAGATGCACGTGTCCCGGCTGCTGGCCCGCACCCTGGCCCAGCTCCGGGAGAAGCTCCTCGTGGAGGAGTAGCCGCCGGTACGGGAGGAGCGGGGAGGAGCGGGGTTATCGGGCCTGTTCGCCGGGCCCGATGCCGAGCGCCTCGGTGGCCGTCGGGTTCACCAGCAGGGCGGTCACGGCGACGGCGGCCAGGGCGAGTGCCACGGCGGCGGCCGTCATCGCGCCGCCGGTGGTCCACAACGTCCACGCCACCGGCATCGCCATGAGCTGCGTGATCAGCGCCGGGCCGCGGCTCCAGCGGCGGCCCAGGCGCAGGCCCCGGGCGGCGACGAGCGGGAGCGCGGCGAGCGCGAGCAGGGTCACCCCGCCGGTCTCGGCCTGCTGCGGGGAGTCGGGGTCGCCGGCGATGCCGACGAACAACATGTAGACGCCGAGCCCGGCCAGGGCCAGACCTTCAAGGGCGGTGAGCACCGCGGCGGCGGTGAGCCGACGGGGCAGCGCCGCGGGAGCGGCGACCGCGGCGGCGGGGGCGTTCGGGGTCTGCCGGCGGCTCTGTCGGCGGCTCTGCTTCTTACTCACCCCAGCAGGGTATCCGCGCGCCGCCGGCGCGGTACGGGACGGTCGGTAGGGAATGCCCGAGGAGGGGTGGGTACTCTGGCGGTCATGCGTGCACTCCTCGTGGCCAACCCAGCAGCGACGACGACCAGTGCGCGCACGCGCGACGTCCTGACCCATGCCCTGGCCAGCGAGATGAAGCTGGAAGCGGTGACGACCGAGTACCGGGGCCACGCCCGTGACCTGGGCCGCAAGGCCGCGCACGAGGGTCTCGACCTGGTGGTGGCCCTCGGCGGCGACGGCACGGTCAACGAGGTGGTCAACGGGCTCCTGCACGACGGGCCCGATCCGGACCGGCTGCCGAGGCTGGCGGTGGTGCCCGGCGGATCGACGAACGTCTTCGCCCGGGCGCTGGGGCTGCCGAACGACGCGGTCGAGGCGACCGGCGCGCTGTTGGACGCCCTGCGCGAGGAGCGCGAGCGGACGGTGGGCCTGGGTCTGGCCGCCGGCTCCCCGGGGACCGAGGACGAGTCGGTCCCGGCCCGCTGGTTCACGTTCTGCGCGGGCTTCGGCTTCGACGCGGGTGTGGTGGGGCGGGTCGAGCAGCAGCGCGAACGCGGCAAGCGTTCGACGCACGCCCTGTACGTGCGGCAGCTCATGCGTCAGTTCTGGGAGGAGCCGAACCGCAGGAACGGCACGGTCACGCTGGAGCGTCCCGGCCAGGATCCGGTGACGGACCTGGTGCTCTCGATAGTCTGCAACACCTCCCCCTGGACGTACCTGGGGAACCGGCCCCTCTACGCCTCCCCGGAGGCCTCGTTCGATACCGCGCTTGACGTATTGGCGCTCAATCGTTTGTCAACTCCGGCGGTCGCCCGGTACGCCACGCAGCTCCTGACCTCGACTCCTGAGCGCGGTCCGCACGGCAAGCATGCGGTGTCTCTGCATGATCTGACCGACTTCACCTTGCATTCGAAGGTTCCGCTGCCCTTCCAGATGGACGGCGATCACCTCGGACTGCGCACCAGCGTTCGGTTCACAGGCGTACGCCGGGCACTGCGTGTGATTGTGTGAGTGGAAGGGCCCAAAGTCCTTTCACTCGAACGTTTACACGCCGGTCCACCCCTAGGAACTAGGGCTGTGACCTAGTAGACACCGACGAATCCAAAAAAACTTTCCGGAAGGGGTTGTATCCCCGTCCGAGGTTTGCGAATCTCTACATGGCGATCGGGACAGCCCGCAGCACCCGGCACCCACACAGAGCGCCAGAACCCCTCCACGTATCTCGGACCGCACCAGGCAACTGGGCGTCGGCCCTTCCCTCACGGGGGGATTCGTGAAAGCGTTCACATTCACAAGCAACCTGCCCGCAATACAAGGAGATGGAGCAGCCATGGACTGGCGTCACAACGCCGTTTGTCGTGAGGAAGACCCGGAACTCTTCTTCCCCATCGGCAACACCGGTCCTGCGCTGCTGCAGATCGAGGAAGCCAAGGCCGTCTGCCGCCGCTGCCCCGTCATGGAGCAGTGCCTGCAGTGGGCGCTCGAGTCCGGTCAGGACTCCGGCGTCTGGGGCGGTCTCAGCGAGGACGAGCGCCGCGCGATGAAGCGCCGCGCCGCTCGCAATCGGGCGCGCAACGCCACCGCCTGACATCGACTTTCGAGCCTCGAGCCGCAGCGCGTAGTACCCATAGCAGCGCTCAGCAACGTGCTCTTGAGCCCCGGACCGGGACTCCTCCCAGCTACCGCTGGGGGTGCCCCCCGGTCCGGGGCTCAGTGCTTTTCCCGGTACCCCTCCGGCGACCCGGCTCCGGTCCGTCACGTTGAGTGACGGACCGGAAGGGTTATTTCTGGGGGCTGGCCGGGATGTCGAGGACCACCTTGGTGCCGCGCGGTTCGACGCGCAGCATGTCGAAGGTGCCGCCGAGCTCCCCCTCCACGAGGGTCCGCACGATCTGCAGCCCGAGGTTGCCGGCGCGCTGGGGGTCGAACCCCTCGGGCAGTCCGCAGCCGTCGTCCAGCACGGTGATCAGGAGCCGCGCGTCGGCCCGGCCGCTGCCCGAACGGATCGCGGCGACCTCGACCGTGCCGCCCTCCCCCTGGGTGAAGGCGTGTTCCAGGGCGTTCTGGAGCACCTCCGTCAGCACCATCGACAGCGGAGTGGCGACCTCCGCGTCCAGGATCCCGAAGCGGCCGGTGCGCCGGCAGGCCACCTTGCCCGGGGAGATCTCGGCGACCATCGCGATCACGCGGTCGGCGATCTCGTCGAACTCCACCCGCTCGTCCAGGTTCTGAGAGAGCGTCTCGTGCACGATCGCGATCGAACCGACCCGGCGCACGGCCTCGTTCAGCGCCTCGCGACCGTTCTCCGAATCCATCCGTCGGGCCTGCAGCCGCAGCAGCGCGGCCACCGTCTGGAGATTGTTCTTCACCCGGTGGTGGATCTCCCGGATGGTCGCGTCCTTGGTGATCAGTTCGCGTTCGCGACGGCGCAGTTCGGTGACGTCGCGGCACAGCACGAGGGAACCGATGCGGGTCCCCTTGGGCTTGAGGGGGATGGCGCGCAGCTGGATGACCCCGCTGGTGCCCTCGACCTCGGTCTCCCGGGGGGCCCAGCCGCTGGCCAGCTTCACCAGCGCCTCGTCCACCGGGCCGCGGGAGGGGGCCAGTTCGGCGGTGGTGGTGCCCAGGTGCTGGCCGACCAGGTCGGCGGCGAGGCCGAGCCGGTGGTAGGCGGAGAGGGCGTTCGGGGACGCGTACGTCACCACGCCCTCGGCGTCGAGCCGGATGAGGCCGTCACCGACGCGCGGGGAGGCGTCCATGTCGACCTGCTGCCCGGGGTACGGGAACGAGCCCGCCGCGATCATCTGGGCCAGGTCGGAGGCGGACTGGAGGTAGGTGAGCTCCAGCCGGCTCGGTGTACGCACAGTGAGCAGGTTGGTGTTGCGGGCGATGACGCCCAGGACCCGGCCCTCGCGGCGCACGGGGATCGACTCGACGCGGACGGGCACCTCCTCGCGCCACTCCGGGTCCCCCTCGCGCACGATCCGGCCCTCGTCGAGGGCGGCGTCGAGGAGCGGGCGGCGGCCCCGCGGCACCAGGTGGCCGACCATGTCGTCCTGGTACGAGGTGGGGCCGGTGTTCGGGCGCATCTGCGCGACCGACACGTACCGGGTGCCGTCGAGGGTGGGCACCCACAGCACGAGGTCGGCGAAGGACAGGTCGGAGAGCAGCTGCCACTCCGAGACCAGCAGATGGAGCCACTCCAGTTCGGCTTCACTGAGAGCGGTGTGCTGGCGTACGAGGTCGTTCATGGAGGGCACCTGGCGAGCGTACCCCGGGTACGGCCATGACTTTCCCCACGCGAATACCCAGGAGTACCCACGAAGGGCCCGCTCCGCGTACTGTTGGAGGAAGTGACGGGATGAAGACACCCGTCATTGGATGGACAGAGCAGAATGGTCTAGTCCACAATTGAGTCAGGCTTCCGCCCTCCCCGCACAGGAGGACGGATAGAGGTAACCGCGCGCTCTGCCCTGACCGCGCAGGCACCTCCCAACCGGCCGCCGGGAACCGCACACCCGACGGCCGTAAGTACTCCGGGCTACGGTGCCGGGCGGGTCGAGGGTCCCTCCCCGCACCGTGGCCCAGAGGAATTTCAGGGCCGAATTCCGGGCCCCATTTCAGGAATTACCGCAGTGGATCTTTCCCGGCGGATCGGTTCACGCGGATCGGGTCACGCCGGCCAGGCCAGCATCGCCCGTGCCGCGACCGCTTCGAGTTCCTCCCGGCTCGCCCCGTCGCGCGACTGCACGGACATTCCCTGGATCACGGCTCCGGCGTAGCGGGCCAGCGCCCCGGCGTCGGTGTCGGCGGGAAGCACCCCGGCGGCGACGTCCGCGCGGATCCGGCTCTCGAACATCAGCAGGTTGGCGTTGCGCCGCTGTCGCAGGGCCTCCGCCACCTCTTCGCTGGTCGTGTTCACCGCCGCGCTGATCACCATGCAGCCCGGCGGATGGGCCGGGTCCGTGTAGACCTCGGCGGCCTCGAACAGGATGCGCCGCACGGCGTCCCGGGCGGTGGGCTCCTCGGCCATGGCCACGCTCGCGAAGTCGCCGTAGCGGCCCCCGTAGACCACGACGACCTCGTCGAAGAGCTTGCGCTTGTCGCCGAAGGCCGCGTACAGGCTGGGCGCGCTGATGCCCAGGGAGGCGGTCAGGTCGGAGATGGACGTCGCCTCGTACCCGCGCTCCCAGAAGGCGAGCATGGCCTTGTCGAGGGCGGCGTCGCGGTCGAAGGAGCGGGGCCTGCCGCGCTGTCCGGTCACCATGCCCGGATTCTATAGCGGTCGCTAGCGAATCTGGTACGGTCCCTTTCTGTAGCGACCACTAGCGAATGCTGAAGGGGGGCGCGTCATGGGCGTGCTCAAGGGGAAGACGGCACTGGTCACGGGCGGCAGCAGGGGGATCGGACGGGCGGTCGCGCAGCGACTGGCCCGCGACGGAGCCCTGGTCGCGGTGCACTACGGACGCGACGGGGCGGCGGCGGCGGAGACCGTCGCCGCGATCGGGGCCGAAGGGGGAACGGCCTTCCCGATCCGCGCGGAGCTCGGGGTGCCGGGCGACGCGCAGGCGCTGTGGGCGGCGTACGAGGCCCATCCGCTGGCCACGGAGCACGTGGACGTACTGGTGAACAACGCGGGCGCGGCGGCCTTCGCCGGCATCGCGGACACGGACGAGGAGACCTTCCGGCAGGTCCAGGCCCTCAACGCCCAGGCACCCTTCTTCGTGATCAAGCACGGGCTGGCGCGACTGCGGGACGGGGGTCGGATCGTGAACGTCACCGGCACCCCCCACCTCGCGCTGCCCGCGATCCTCGCCACCGTGATGGCCAAGGGCGCGGTGAACGCCCTGACCGTGTCCCTGGCAGCCGAACTCGCCCCGCGCGGGATCACCGTGAACTCGGTGGGCCCCGGCATCACAGAGACCGACCTGAACGCCGCGCTGCTCTCCGATCCCGGCACCCGGGAGCACCTGGCCGCCCGGTCCGTGTTCCGCCGGGTGGGCACCGCCGGCGAGGTGGCGGACGTGGTCGCCTTCCTCGCCTCGCCGGACTCCCGATGGGTCACCGGGCAGCACCTGGACGCCACGGGCGGGCTCCAGCTCTCGCTGCTCTGAGGGCGGCCGGGCCGGCGGTCACCGCCGGCCCGGCCCGCGTGCGGGGCCGGCGCACGGGAGGCCGGGGCGGGCGATCGGGAGGCCGGGGCGGGCGATCGGGACCACCATGGATCGGGGGCGAAGGCCCGCCACGGACGGCCCCGCTCTGCTAGATTGGTCTATACCACAAGACGACCGCACCTCTCTCAGATCGGCAGGCCCCGCGTGGAAGTTGTCATCGTCCCGGACGCCAAGGCAGGCGGCGAGCTCATCGCGGAGGCCATGGCCGCCCTGGTCCGTCGCAAGCCCGACGCCCTGCTCGGCGTGGCGACCGGCTCTACCCCGCTGCCCATCTACGAGGCGCTCGCCGCGAAGGTCAAGGCGGGCGAGGTCGACGCCTCCAAGGCCCGCGTCTGCCAGCTCGACGAGTACGTCGGCCTGCCGGCCGGGCACCCCGAGTCCTACCGCGCCGTCGTCCTGCGCGAGGTCGTGGAGCCCCTCGGCCTGTCCGAGGCGTCCTTCATGGGCCCCGACGGCTCCGCCGAGGACATCGTCGGCGCCTGCGACGCCTACGACCACGCCCTCGCCGCGGCCGGCGGCGTGGACCTCCAGCTGCTGGGCATCGGGACCGACGGCCACATCGGCTTCAACGAGCCCTGCTCCTCGCTGGCCTCCCGGACCCGGATCAAGACGCTGACGCAGCAGACCCGCGTCGACAACGCGCGCTTCTTCGACGACGACATCGACCAGGTGCCGCACCACGTCATCACCCAGGGCATCGGCACCATCCTCGACGCCCGCCACCTGGTCCTGCTGGCCACCGGCGAGGGCAAGGCCGAGGCCGTCGCCCAGACCGTCGAGGGGCCGCTCTCCGCCCTCGTCCCGGCCTCCGCGCTCCAGCTGCACCGGCACGCCACCGTCGTCGTCGACGAGGCCGCCGCCTCGAAGCTGAAGCTGGCCGACTACTTCCGCCAGACCTACGCCGACAAGCCCGCCTGGCAGGGTCTTTAGCCGCAGCACGGCCGGGCACGGCCACCGGACCGGCGAAAGGGCCGGGCCCCCCTCCTCGGGGGCCCGGCCCTTTCGCCGTCCGGCGTCGGCCCGCGCGGGGCCGACGAGGGCTACGCGCCCGCGATGACCTCGGCGGCCGCCCGGCCGCAGACGCGGGAGGCGCCGTGCGTGGCGAGGTACAGGGCCCCGCGCGGCGTGGCGCGCGGTACGCCCATCTCGACGACCACGGTGTCCGGGCGGGCCGCGACGAGCGCGTCCAGGACCTCGGTCATCCACGGGTGCCGGTGCGCGTCGCGAACCACCGCGACGACGGTACGGTCGCCCGCGTCCGCGAGCACGTCCCCGGCGGCGGAGCCCTTCGGGTAGACGCCCGCCCCGGTGCCCGGGACCAGCGCGGCCAGCTCGGCGGCCACCCCCCACGGGGTCTCGTCCCCCACGGCGATGTTCGGGACGGGGGTGAGCGTGGCGACGTACGGATCGGCGACCGGGGTCGCGGTGCCGGACACGACCACGGCCCGGCGGGCCGCCGTCAGGCCGATGCCGGACGCGCCGCTCCCCTCCGGCCGCGCGTCCGACCGGGCCCGACGGGTCCAGTCCGCGAGGGCGCGCACCCGGGCGGCGGCGTCGGCGAGCCGCTCCTCCGGCAGCGAGCCCTCGCGGACGGCGGCCACGAGCGCGTCACGCAGGCGCAGCACGGTGGCCTCGTCGGCGAGCCCGCCGCCGACGCAGATGGCATCGGCGCCGGCCGCGATGGCCAGGACCGAGCCGCGTTCGATGCCGTACGTCCCGGCGATGGCGTTCATCTCCATGCCGTCGGTGACGATGAGGCCCTCGTAGCCGAGTTCCTTGCGCAGCAGGCCGGTCAGGATCTGCGGGCTGAGCGTGGCCGGGCGGGTGGGGTCGAGGGCGGGCACGAGGATGTGCGCGCTCATGACCGCCTTGGTGCCGGCCTCGATGGCCGCCTTGAAGGGGATCAGCTCGCGGGCCTGGAGGGTGTCCAGGTCGACGTCGATGCGGGGCAGCGCGTGGTGCGAGTCGACGTTGGTGTCGCCGTGGCCGGGGAAGTGCTTGGTGCAGGCGGCGACGCCGGCGGCCTGGAGGCCCTCGACGTACGCGGCGGTGTGCCGGGCGGCGAGGGCGGTGTCGGCGCCGAAGGAGCGGACACCGATGACGGGGTTGTCCGGGTTGGAGTTGACGTCCGCGGACGGCGCCCAGTTGAGGTTGACCCCGCACTCGGCGAGGCGGCGGCCCAGCTCGCGGGCCACGTCGCGGGTGAGGCCGGTGTCGTCGACGGCGCCCAGCGCGAGGTTTCCGGGGAAGGACGAGCCGCCCCGGACCTCCAGGCGGGTGACGTCGCCGCCCTCCTCGTCGATGGCGACGAGCACGTCGTCGCGTTCGGCGCGCAGCTGTGCGGTGAGGGCGGAAAGTTGCCCGGCGGAGGTGATGTTGCGGCCGAAGAGCCCTACGGCGGTGAGGCCTTCGGCGACCTGGCGCAGCAGCCAGGCGGGGGCGGTGGTGCCCTCGAAGCCGGGCTGGAGGACCGCGAGGGCGTCGCGGGTCACCGTATCCGTGCGGTGCGCAAGGACAGTCATGTCGGCCGTTATCCCTTCACGGCGCCGGCGGTCATGCCGCCGACGGCCTTGCGCTGGAGGAAGATGAAGATCAGCAGGACCGGGACCGCGAAGAGCGAGGACGCCGCCATGGTGGCGCCCCAGTCGCTGCCGAAGGCGGTCTGGAACTCGGTCAGCCACAGCGGGAGGGTCTGGGCGGTCTTGTCCTTGTTGAGGATCAGGACCATCGCGAACTCGTTCCAGGCGGTGATGAAGCCGAAGAGCGAGGTGGACATCAGACCGGGGGCGAGCAGCGGGAAGATCACCTTGCGGAAGGCCTGGCCGCGGGTGCAGCCGTCGATCTGGGCCGCCTCCTCCAGGGTCACCGGGACGGCGGCGATGAAGCCGCGCAGGGTCCAGATGGTGAAGGGGAGGACCATCACGAAGTAGATGGCGGTCAGCACGCCGATGCTGTTCAGCATCTCGGCATCGCGGACGATCATGTACATCGCGATGACCATGACCTCCCAGGGGGCCATCTGCGCCATCATCACGGCGAGGACGAGGCCCTTGCGGCCCTTGAACCTCATGCGGGCGATGGCGAAGCTCGCGGCGAGGGCGACGAGCAGGGCCAGCAGCACCGCGCAGACGGTGACGACGAGACTGTTGGTGACGTACGACCAGAAGTTGTCGACGCCGGTGGCCTTGTCGAAGTTCTTCAGCGTCGGCGTGAAGACGAAGACGGGGTCCTTGCTGAGCATCTCGCTCTGCGGCTTGAGCGCCGAGGAGAACATCCAGTAGACCGGGAAGACGAAGACGAGGGCCAGCAGGAGGGCGCCCACGTTCTTGGCGACGGTTCCGGGGCGCAGCGGCCGGCCGGTGCGCAGCCGCTGGGCGCGCTTCTCGGCCGGGGCGGACGGCGCCGGCTTCGGGGCGGTGGTGAGGCTCACTGCTCCTCCTCCTGCTTCAGGATCAGGCGGAAGTAGAAGGACATGACGATGATGAGGATCAGGATCGTCAGGACGGAGATCGCGGCGGCCAGGCCGTAGTGGAACTGGCTCTGGCCCTCGACGTAGGCGAAGACCGGGAGGATCTCGGAGGCGCGGTCGGGGCCGCCCTTGTTCATCGCGTAGACCTGGGTGAAGGCCTTGAAGACCCAGATCACCTCGAGGAAGGTGGTGATCAGGAAGAAGGGCTTCAGCTGGGGGAAGACGACCTTCCAGAAGGTCTGCCAGCCGTTGGCGCCGTCCATGCGCGCGGCCTCGTACAGTTCGGCTCCGACCGTCGTCAGGCCGGCGTACATGTTGAGGGCGACGAAGGGGACCGATCCCCAGACCACCAGGATCGTGATGATCACCAGGGTGGAGAAGCCGGTCTCGAACCAGTTGTGCTGGTCGTACCCGGAGAAGCCGGCGGAACGCATGACCCAGTTCATGACGCCGAACTGCTCGTCGAAGAGCCACTTGAAGACCTGGACCGACGCGACGATCGGCATGGCCCAGGCCATCACCAGTGCCATCGACAGGACCAGGCGCATCCACTTGCCGAGCCTGTTGAGCAGGATGCCGATGAGGCAGCCGACCGCCATGATGAGCGCGACGTTGGCGAAGGTGAAGCCGAAGCTGCGCAGGACGACGGTCCAGAAGTCGGAGTCGCCGAGCAGCTGGGTGTAGTTGTCCAGTCCCGCGAAGGGGTACTTCCGCTGGATGAACTCGATCTTGTTGATGTCCTGGAAGGACAGGATCACGTTCTTGATCAGCGGATACAGCAGCAGTGTCGCGAGGCTGAGCACCGCGGGCAGGACGAGCAGATACGGCGCCCACCCCGAGGGGAGCGACCTTCTGCCCCCGCGAGGCGACGGATGGCTGGGGCCGGTACCGGTGCCGGGCACCTTCGGCCGTCCGGCGGACTTCTGTGGTGCGTCCTGTGGAGCGCTGGTGGTCGCTCCCTGGGAGTGCACGGTCATGTCTGGGCTTCCTCGCGGTTGACTGTGGAGTCAAATGCGCGACCGGGGGTGCGGCAGGCGCTGCGGGGCGCCTGCCGCACCCCCCGGTGCGTTCACACTGCTGGTTCCTGCGGGTGCTGCGGTGTTTCGGGTGATGCGGTGATGCGGGTACCGCGGCGTGTCAGGTGGTGCGGAGCCGCGGGGTGGGACTACTTGTTGATGCGGCTCGCGATTTCCTTGTCCGCGTCCGCGCCCGCCTTGGCGGCGTCCTCACCCTTCAGGACCTTGGTCATGAACTCCTTGATGGGGTTCGGCTCGGTCTCGACGTTCGCCCAGCCCGCGGTGACCGGGGTGATCTTGCCGGAGGCGGCGGCCTTGGCCATCGACTCGGCGAAGGAGCCCGGGGCGGACGGGAAGTTCGCGGCCGTCTGGTTCGGGAGCAGGGCGCCCTCGGTGGCGGTGGCGTACTTGGTCATCTGGTCCTTGCCTGCGGCGAGGGCCAGCCACTCCTTGGCGAGCTCCTTGTTCTTGGAGCGCTCGGCGACGGCGAGGTTCGAGCCACCGAGGAAGACGGAGCCCGGCTTGTCGGCGGTCTTGCCCGGGATCGGGAAGTAACCGAAGTCGCCTTCCTTGCCCGCTTCCTTCAGGGCCTTCAGCGCGCCCTGCGCCTCCCAGCCGAGACCGATCCAGGACGAGACGCCGCCCTTGGGGATGATGTCGGTGGACTGCTGCGGGGTCGCCTCGTCCTTGTCCTTGGGGGCCGTGGAGAAGGACTGGAGCTTCTTGTAGAAGTCCATCGCGGAGGCGGCCTGCGGGGTGGCCAGCTGGCCCTTCCACTTGCCGCCGTCCTTGACGGCGAGGTCGGCGCCCTCGTCCCAGACGAAGCCGGCGAGGATGTACCAGCTCTGGCCGGGCAGGTAGATCGGCTGCGAGGCCGGGTCGGAGGCCTTCAGCTTCTCCAGGCCGGCCACCCACTCGTCGCGGGTCTTGGGGGCGGTGATGCCGGCCTTCTCGTAGGCCTTCTTGTCGTAGATGACGACGCGGTTGGCGGCGTACCACGGGGCGGCGTAGAGCTTGCCGTCGACCTCGGCGGAGGACGTCATGCCCTTCGACCAGGCGTCGGCGCCGAGCTTGGCCTTGTCACCCGACAGGTCCGCGAGGCCACCGGTGACGGCGTAGCCGACGGTCTGGGTGTTACCGAGCTCGATGACGTCCGGCGGGGTGTTCTCGGAGAGGGCCGTGGTGACCTTCTCCTGGATGCCGGTCCACTTCTGCTCCTCGACCTTGACCGTGACACCGGGGTGCTTGGCCGAGAACTCCTTGTTGACCTCGTCGATCCAGGCCTTCGGTGCGGAACCGTCCATCACCCAGACGGTGATCTCCTTGGCCGCGCCACCCGATGCTTCGGTCTTCGCCTTGTCGTCGGCACCGTCGCCACACGCCGCGAGGCCGATAACCATGCCCGCGACTCCGACCGCCGCGATGAGCTTGCGCTTCACGCCACCCTCCTCAGGGATGCTGCCTGCAACTTCCCTCGCCCACCGCGGTGACGTACCAAGTACTGCCCGTGGGGCCGGGATCCGATCCAGATTGGTTTAGACCAGTACCGGGAGCTTGGCCTAGACCTTTAGGGGTGTCAAGGGTCTAATGAGCGGGTGCTCGGTCCGTTATCGGACCGACACCTGGGGGAGGGAGGAGGCCTGTCCCCCCTCCCGTGTCACGATGTGACCGCACATATCGGAGGAGCCGGTGACGGCAGCGAAACTGGAGTCGGGAAGGCGGGCGGCGATGGCCACCGAAGGGGCGACCACGGAGCCGGAAGGCGGGGCAGTCACCCGGACGGCGCGCGTGCCCAAGTACTACCGCCTCAAGCGGCACTTGCTCGACATGACCGAAACGCTCCCACCCGGCACGCCGGTCCCGCCGGAGCGCACGCTCGCGGCCGAGTTCGACACCTCCCGGACCACCGTCCGGCAGGCCCTGCAGGAACTCGTCGTCGAGGGCCGGCTGGAAAGGATCCAGGGCAAGGGCACCTTCGTCGCCAAGCCCAAGGTCTCCCAGCCGCTCCAACTCTCCTCGTACACCGAGGACATGAGGGCCCAGGGCCTGGAGCCGACGTCCCAGCTCCTCGACATCGGGTACGTGACGGCCGACGACACCCTCGCCGGACTGCTCAAGATCTCCACCGGCGGACGGGTCCTGCGCATCGAGCGGCTGCGCCTGGCCAGCGGCGAGCCGATGGCCATCGAGACCACGCACCTGTCGGCCAAGCGCTTCCCCGCGCTGCGCCGTTCGCTGGTCAAGTACACCTCTCTCTACACCGCGCTCGCCGAGGTGTACGACGTCCGTCTCGCGGAGGCGGAGGAGACCATCGAGACCTCCCTGGCCACCCCGAGGGAGGCCGGACTGCTCGGCACGGACGTCGGACTGCCGATGCTGATGCTCTCCCGGCACTCCCTGGACGCCGATGGCGAACCGGTCGAATGGGTACGTTCGGTATATCGCGGCGACCGTTACAAGTTCGTTGCCCGTCTTCAGAGGCCCGCCTTGTGATCACCGGTTGACTCCCGTTCGATCCTCGGTGGACGCTCGTACCGCTATGCGGACGGGGGCTTACGTCCAGCGGTCGAGCCCCCGTAGATTCCCTGCGCTTACGCAGATGATCAACGAGGGGACGAGGATCATGCCGGAACCGGAAGCAACAGGGACAGACCGGACTCCACCACCGGGGGGTGCGGCGAGCGCGGGCGGCAGGCCCGACTCGCCCTCTCCGTCGGGCCGCCTCACCCCGCAATCGATCGCCGTGTGGGCGCTCGTGGCCCTGATCGGCGCCATCGGCTGGGGCGTGCTGGCCCTTTCGCGGGGGGAGGAGATCTCGGCCGCCTGGCTGCTCGCCGCCGCGCTGGGCTCGTACGCCATCGGCTACCGCTTCTACGCGCGCTTCATCTCGCGGCGCGTGCTGCGGGTCGACAAGACCCGGGCGACCCCCGCCGAACGCCTCGACAACGGTGTCGACTTCCATCCCACCGACCGTCGGGTGCTCTTCGGCCACCACTTCGCGGCCGTCGCCGGCGCGGGCCCGCTCGTCGGTCCCGTGCTCGCCGCGCAGATGGGCTACCTGCCGGGCACCATCTGGATCGTCGCGGGCGTCATCTTCGCCGGCGCCGTCCAGGACATGGTGACCCTGTTCTTCTCCACCCGGCGCGACGGCCGTTCGCTCGGCCAGATGGCCCGGGACGAGATAGGGCCCGTCGGCGGGGCCGCCGCCCTGGTCGCCGTGTTCGCCATCATGATCATCCTGCTGGCGGTGCTGGCCCTCGTCATCGTCAACGCCCTGGCGCACTCGCCCTGGGGCGTCTTCTCCATCGGCATGACCATCCCGATCGCCCTCTTCATGGGCGTCTACCTGCGCGTGTTGAGGCCGGGTCGGGTCACCGAGGTCTCCGCCATCGGCGTCGCGCTGCTGCTGCTCGCCATCGTCGCGGGCGGCTGGGTCGCCGAGTCCTCCTGGGCCGACACCTTCACCCTGGAGAAGGAGACGCTGGTCGTCTGGATGATCGTGTACGGCTTCATCGCCTCGGTGCTGCCGGTGTGGCTGCTCCTCGCGCCCCGCGACTACCTGTCCACCTTCATGAAGGTCGGCACGATCGCCCTGATGGCGCTGGGCGTGGTCATCGCGATGCCGACGCTGCAGATGCCCTCGGTCACCGACTTCGCGGCGCGCGGCGACGGCCCGGTGTTCGCCGGCTCGATGTTCCCGTTCGTCTTCATCACCATCGCGTGCGGGGCCCTGTCCGGCTTCCACTCCCTGGTCGCCTCGGGCACCACCCCGAAGATGATCCAGAAGGAGACCCAGGTCCGGGTCATCGGCTACGGCGCGATGCTCACCGAGTCGTTCGTCGCCATCATGGCCGTGATCGCCGCGTGCATCATCGAGCCCGGCCTCTTCTTCGCCGTCAACTCGCCGCCCGGGGTCATCGGCACCACGGTCGAGACCGCCTCCGCGGCCGTCACCAACTTCGGCTTCGCCATCAGCCCGGACGCCCTCGCGCAGGCCGCGAAGGACGTGGAGGAGGCCAGCCTGCTCTCCCGAACGGGTGGCGCCCCGACCTTCGCACTCGGAATGTCGGAGATCTTCTCGGCCGTCATAGGCGGTACCGGGATGAAGGCGTTCTGGTACCACTTCGCCATCATGTTCGAGGCCCTGTTCATCCTGACCACGGTCGACGCGGGCACCCGCGTGGGCCGGTTCATGCTCCAGGACACCCTCGGCAACGTGCACAAGTCCTTCAGGGACGTCAGCTGGAAGCCGGGCGTGTGGCTCGCGAGCGCCATCGTCGTCGGTGGCTGGGGCTACTTCCTGTGGGTCGGCGTCAAGGACCCGCTGGGCGGCATCAACCAGCTGTTCCCGCTGTTCGGCATCGCGAACCAGCTGCTCGCGGCGGTGGCGCTGGCCGTCTGCACGACCCTGCTGGTGAAGTCCGGGCGACTGAAGTGGGCCTGGGTCACCGGGGTTCCGCTGGCGTGGGACGTGGCGGTCACCCTCACCGCCAGCTACCAGAAGATCTTCTCCGAGGACGTGAAGGTCGGCTTCTTCGCCCAGCGCGACAAGTACCAGGCGGGCATCGACGCGGACAAGGTCCTGCCGCCGGCCAAGACGATGGGCGAGATGCACACCGTGGTCACCAACGCCACGGTCGACGGGGTCCTGTCGGTGCTGTTCGCCGTCCTCATCGTCATCGTGCTGGTGGACGCGGGCCGGACCTGCTTCAAGGCCATCGCCCACCCGGAGTCGGTCCGCCTCTCCGAGGTCCCGTGGACCGAGTCGAAGATCGTCGCCCCGGCCGGGCTCATCGCCACGGCCGAGGAGAAGGCCGAACTCGCGGCGGCCGGCCTCGACAGCGGTGGCGGCAAGGTCAAGGAGCCCGTCGCGTGAACACCGCGCGCACGGCGGTCGGACTGCGCAACGCGCTGGCGAAGGCCCGTTACTACGTACGGGAGTTCTCCGGCGAGGCGGCGTACGACCGCTACGTCGCGCACGCCCGGGCCCACGACCCCGAGGCCGGGGTCATGACCCGACGCGCCTTCGAACGGGCCCGCACCGACGCCCGCGAGGCGGACCCCCGCGAGGGCTTCCGCTGCTGCTGACCACCCCGCGAAGGGCCCCGCCGCACCTGCGACGGGGCCCTTCCGCACGTTCCGGAGCGGCCTGCGCCCTCGGCCTCCCCCGCGGCCGTCCCGCACACTCGACGCATGGACATGACGATCAGGGCGGCACTCCCCGCCGAGTACGAAGAGTTGGGCGATGTCACCGCGCGGGCCTACCTCGGGGACGGGCTGCTCGACGGGAATCCCGACGGCTCCTACGAGCGCGTGCTGCGCGACGTCGCCGGCCGGGCCGGAGCCGGCGAGGTGCTCGTGGCCGTCCTCGACGGACGCGTGCTCGGCGGTGTGACGTTCGCCCCTCCGGGCAGCCCGCTCGCCGACATAGCCGGGCCCGGCGAGGCCGAGTTCCGGATGCTCGCGGTGGACGCCGCCGGCCGGGGCAAGGGGGCCGGAGAGGCACTCGTACGGGCCTGCGCCGAGCGGGCGAGGGCGCTCCCCGGAGTGACCCGACTGGTGCTCTCCACCCAGCCGCAGAGCCCCGCCGCGCACCGGCTGTACGGCCGCCTGGGCTTCGTCCGCACCCCCACACGGGACTGGTCCCCGCTCCCCACGGTGCCCCTGATCACCTACGCCCTGGAGCTGTACGCACCCGAGCAGTAGCCACCCCGACACAACATGTGGGGGCTACCGCAACGGGGCGCCCCCACATGTATGCTCATGGCTGCTGTCGCCGCAGGGGAATCCGGTGCGAATCCGGAACTGTCCCGCAACGGTATGAAGTGCACCCATTGGTGCGTCCGCAAGTCCGAGGACCTGCCGACAGCGCTCCCGGCTCGACCGAACCGGGTGCCGACACGTCCGGGCCTCGCGGTTGGGCCGGTGGACGCCACGCGGTGCACGTACCGCCCGCCCCGTCGGGGCCGGTGCGTGGCCTTCCCGTGTGCGCCCGCTCGCCCCGCCCCGTCGAAGACCGGGCCGAGTGAGGGAGAGCTCCCCCGTGACCATCGCGCCCGCCGCACCGCGCGCCGAGTCCGCCCAGTCCGCCACCGAGGCCGCGCTCGCGCCCGAGGGCCCGGGGACCGCACTGCTGCGCACCCTCACCGAACTCACGGCCGACCTGCCCGACACGGACCCCGGCCGGGTCGCCGCCGCCGCCCTGCGCGGCCGCAGCTCCGTCGCCGACGAGGCCGAACTGCGGGGGCTGGCCACCGAGGCCGCGGCCGGTCTGATCTCCGAGGACCCGGCGTACTCCCGCCTCGCCGCCCGACTGCTGACCCTCGCCGTCGCCGACGAGGCCGCGGGCCAGGGGTCCACCTCCTTCGCCGAGTCCGTCGCCGTCGGCCACCGCGAGGGCCTGATCGCCGACCGCACGGCCGAGTTCGTCGAGACCCACGCCGCCCGGCTGAACTCCCTGGTCGAGCACGCGCTCGCCGAGGGCGCCGACGACCGCTTCGGCTTCTTCGGCCTGCGCACCCTGCACAGCCGTTACCTGCTGCGCCACCCGATCACCCGTCAGGTCATCGAGACCCCGCAGTACTTCATGCTGCGCGTGGCCTGCGGCCTCGCCGCGGACGAGAGCGTCCAGGCCGTCGAGGAAGTGGCCTCGCTCTACCGGCTGATGAGCCGCCTCGACTACCTGCCGTCCTCCCCCACGCTCTTCAACTCCGGTACCCGGCACCCGCAGATGTCGTCCTGCTACCTGCTGGACTCCCCGCTGGACGAGCTGGACTCGATCTACGACCGCTACCACCAGGTCGCGCGCCTGTCCAAGCACGCCGGCGGCATCGGCCTGTCGTACTCCCGCATCCGCGCCCGCGGTTCCCTGATCCGCGGCACCAACGGCCACTCCAACGGCATCGTCCCGTTCCTGAAGACCCTCGACGCCTCCGTCGCCGCGGTCAACCAGGGCGGCCGCCGCAAGGGCGCCGCCGCCGTCTACCTGGAGACCTGGCACGCGGACATCGAGGAGTTCCTGGAGCTCCGCGACAACACCGGTGAGGACCAGCGCCGTACGCACAACCTGAACCTCGCCCACTGGGTGCCGGACGAGTTCATGCGCCGCGTGAACTCCGACGGCCAGTGGTCGCTGTTCTCCCCGGCCGACGTCCCCGAGCTGGTGGACCTGTGGGGCGACGCGTTCGACGCCGCCTACCGCAAGGCCGAGGCGGACGGCCTGGCCCGCAAGACGATGCCCGCCCGCGACCTGTACGGCCGGATGATGCGCACCCTCGCGCAGACCGGCCAGGGCTGGATGACCTTCAAGGACGCCTCCAACCGCACGGCGAACCAGACCGCCGAGCCGGGCTCGGTCGTCCACTCCTCCAACCTGTGCACCGAGATCATCGAGGTCACCGACGACGGCGAGACGGCCGTCTGCAACCTCGGCTCGGTCAACATGGGCGCCTTCGTGGTGGACGGGGAGATCGACTGGGAGCGCCTGGACGAGACCGTCCGCACGGCCGTGACCTTCCTCGACCGCGTGGTGGACATCAACTTCTACCCGACCGAGCAGGCCGGGCGTTCCAACGCCCGCTGGCGTCCGGTGGGTCTGGGCGCGATGGGCCTCCAGGACGTCTTCTTCAAGCTGAAGGTGCCCTTCGACTCCCCCGAGGCGAAGGCGCTGTCCACGAAGCTCTCCGAGCGGATCATGCTGGCCGCGTACGAGGCCTCCTGCGACCTCGCCGAGCGCAGCGGCCCCCTCCCCGCCTGGGAGAAGACCCGTACCGCCCGCGGTGTCCTGCACCCGGACCACTACGACGTCGAGCTGAACTGGCCCGAGCGCTGGGACGCCCTGCGCGCCCGCGTCGCGAAGACCGGCATGCGCAACTCGCTGCTCCTCGCCATCGCGCCGACGGCGACGATCGCCTCGATCGCGGGCGTGTACGAGTGCATCGAGCCGCAGGTCTCCAACCTGTTCAAGCGCGAGACCCTCAGCGGTGAGTTCCTCCAGGTCAACGCGTACCTGGTGGAGGAGCTGAAGCGGCTCGGCGTGTGGGACGCCCAGACCCGCGAGGCGCTGCGCGAGTCCAGTGGCTCCGTGCAGGGCTTCGGCTGGATCCCGGCCGAGGTGCGCGAGCTGTACCGGACGGCGTGGGAGATCCCGCAGCGCGGCCTGATCGACATGGCGGCGGCCCGTACGCCGTTCCTCGACCAGTCCCAGTCGCTGAACCTGTTCCTGGAGACGCCGACCATCGGCAAGCTCAGCTCGATGTACTCGTACGCCTGGAAGCAGGGCCTGAAGACCACGTACTACCTGCGCTCGCGCCCGGCGACGAAGATCGCCCGCGCCGCGCAGGCCGCCGCCCCGGCGGCGCTCCCGCAGGTCGTGACCGACGCGGAGGCGCTGGCCTGCTCCCTTGAGAACCCCGAATCGTGCGAGGCCTGCCAGTAATGAGCACCAACGAGACCAAGAACCTGCTGGACCCGGGCTTCGAGCTGACGCTCCGCCCGATGCGCTACCCGGACTTCTACGAGCGCTACCGGGACGCGATCAAGAACACCTGGACCGTCGAGGAGGTCGACCTCCACTCGGACGTCGCGGACCTCGCGAAGCTGACGCCCGGTGAGCAGCACATGATCGGCCGGCTGGTCGCGTTCTTCGCGACGGGCGACTCGATCGTCTCGAACAACCTCGTGCTGACGCTGTACAAGCACATCAACTCCCCGGAGGCGCGCCTGTACCTGTCGCGCCAGCTGTTCGAGGAGGCCGTGCACGTCCAGTTCTACCTGACGCTGCTCGACACCTACCTGCCCGACCCGGACGACCGCGCCGCCGCGTTCGACGCGGTCGAGGAGATCCCCTCGATCCGCGAGAAGGCGCAGTTCTGCTTCAAGTGGATGGACTCCGTCGAGAAGATCGACCAGCTGGAGACGCAGGCCGACCGCCGTCGTTTCCTGCTGAACCTGATCTGCTTCGCGGCGTGCATCGAGGGCCTGTTCTTCTACGGCGCCTTCGCGTACGTGTACTGGTTCCGCTCGCGGGGTCTGCTGCACGGTCTGGCGACGGGCACCAACTGGGTGTTCCGCGACGAGACCATGCACATGAACTTCGCCTTCGAGGTCGTGGACACCGTCCGCAAGGAGGAGCCGGAGCTCTTCGACGACGCCCTCCAGCAGCAGGTCGTCGACATGCTGAAGGAGGCCGTGGAGGCGGAGCTGCAGTTCGGCCGTGACCTGTGCGGCGACGGCCTGCCGGGCATGAACACCGAGTCGATGCGCGAGTACCTGGAGTGCGTCGCGGACCAGCGTCTGGTGCGCCTCGGGTTCCCGCCGATCTACGGCTCGCAGAACCCGTTCTCGTTCATGGAGCTCCAGGGCGTCCAGGAGCTGACGAACTTCTTCGAGCGTCGTCCGTCGGCCTACCAGGTCGCGGTCGAGGGCACGGTCGACCTGGACGAGGACTTCTAGTCCCCCGTCCGCGCAGGTGTGCGCCGGGAGCCGGAACGCGAACGAACCGCGTCCCGGCTCCTCGCGTTTCGGGCGGTCGGCTGGGTCGGGGCTCAGTGGGCCATGCGTCCCCGGCGCCCGAGGCCGAAGCGGATGCCCCGCCGGCGCGGCGTGGGTTCGAGACCGCCCGCCCGCTGGCGCGGCAGCCACACCCGCCGGGTCTCGACGGCCCGCAGCTGCCGGTCGATCCGTCGGTCGCGCCACGTCCCGTACAGGCTGGGCCCGAGCAGGAGCGCGGCGAGGGCCAGGACGACGAGGTAATTCACGAAGGTGCTCATACCTCCACTGTCCGCCTGATCGGCCATGATCGAACAGTGGCAGTACTGTCACTCAAGTGCGAATTACTGCCACACTGAGGTCATGCTGACCAACGTGGCCGTGGCCCTCGTCGACGGAGTCGCCCCCTTCGAGTTCGGGATCTTCTGCGAGGTCTTCGGGATCGACCGCGGCGCGCAGGGGCTGCCGGTGTACGACTTCGCCGTGTGCGCGGCCGAGGAAGGCCCGCTGACCATGTCCGACGTCGGCTTCGCCATCGCACCCGCGCACGGCCTGGAACGGCTGGAGGAGGCGGACCTGATCTGCGTGCCCGCCGACCGGCAGGCGCCCGTACGGGAGTACCCCGAGCCGTTCCTCGACGCCCTGCGGCGGGCCGTGGACCGGGGGGCGCGGGTGCTCAGCGTGTGCAGCGGGGCCTTCGTGCTCGGCGCGGCCGGACTGCTCGACGGCCGGCGCTGCACCACGCACTGGATGCACGCCCCGGCGCTGGCCCGCCGCTTCCCCAAGGCGCGCGTCGACCCCGACGTGCTGTACGTGGACGAGGGCCCGGTGATCACCGGGGCCGGCACCGCCTCGGGCATCGACGCCTGCCTGCACCTCGTCCGCCAGGAACACGGCGCCGAGGTGGCCAACGCCATCGCCCGGCGGATGGTCGTACCGCCGCACCGGGACGGCGGGCAGGCCCAGTACGTCCAGCGGCCGCTGCCTCGGACGGCGTGCGACACGGTGGGCGAGGTCATCGGGTGGATGGCCCGGCACCTGGAGGACGAGATCACCGTCGAGCAGCTCGCGGAGCGGGCCCACATGTCCCCGCGGACCTTCGCCCGCCGCTTCCTCCAGGAGACCGGCACCACCCCCTACCAGTGGGTGCTGCGCCAGCGGGTCCTGCTCGCGCAGGAACTGCTGGAGTCCACCGACGAGACGGTGGACTCCATCGCGGCCCGCAGCGGCTTCGGCAACGCGGCGGCCCTGCGCCACCACTTCCTGCGCACCCTGGGCACCACCCCGAACGCCTTCCGCCGCGCCTTCCGGGGGCCGAGGGCGGCGTAGCGGGGGCCGCCCCGGACGCGTCAGTCGTTCGGGACGACCTCGTAGCGGGGGGTGTTCTCGGCCATCTGACGCAGGGCGTCCTTGCGGTCGCGCTTGGAGAGCCGGTCGATGTACAGGTACCCGTACAGGTGGTCCGTCTCGTGCTGGAGGCAGCGCGCGAAGTAGCCGGTGCCGCGGACCTTGATCGGGTTGCCCTTGGCGTCCTGGCCGGTCACCTCGGCGTAGTCCGGGCGGGCCAGCGCCGCGTAGGCGGTCGGGACGGAGAGGCAGCCCTCGTTCGAGTCGTCCAGCACGCGGCCCGCGGCCGGCAGCTCGACGAGCTTCGGGTTGACGACGACACCGGTGTGGCGCTTGCCGTCGTCGTCCGGGCAGTCGTAGATGAAGACCTTCGCGTCCACGCCGATCTGGTTCGCGGCCAGGCCCACGCCCTCGGCGGTCTTCTGGCTGGCGAACATGTCGTCGATGAGCTGCGCGAGCTCCTCGCCGAACTCGGTGACGTCCTTGCACTCCCGGTGCAGCACCGGGTTGCCGACCACCGTGATCGGGCGGGACGTGCCCCGCTCGCGGTGGGCGAGCTCGCGCGCCTCACAGTCCTCGGTGTCCACGACCCAGCCCTCGTCGTCGACCGGGACCACCTGGTTCTCCTGCTGCGCCATGTCCGCCGTACGCCTTCCGTAGATTCGCCCGAGCCACCGATGTGACCGGTACAGCCTACGGCCCGGATTCAGCAGACTTCTTCGAGATCCCGCCAGTCCCGGCTGTCCGGGCTGTCGGCCACCCAGCCGTCGAGGAGCCCGCGCACCAGACCGACCGGGGCGGCGATTCCGCATTCGCGCTCGGGCACCCACAGCGGGCCGGAGCCCGCCGTGCGGTGGCCCAACGGGCCGGGGTGACCGGGCTCGCTGTGGTCGTGCGGGTCCAGGTGGTCACCGGCGGCCTCGCCGCTCGGCATCGCGCTCTCCGAACAGGTCCGGCACAGCAGCCGCACCGACGAGGACCAGTCCTCGGCGGCGAAGCCCGCGTCCGACGCCAGCTGCTCCAGCGCGTTGCGGTCCGCCTCGGAGGCCGCTTCGAGCAGCACCACCCAGGTCGGCACCGGTGAGGGCGCCCACAGCTCGATCTCGTCGAACACCGGGTACGAGGGCCCGGCCGAGGTCACCCGCTCGCCGTGCGGAACCCCGTCGTGCAGGACGACCTCGCCCCAACGCCGCCCCGAGGAGGGCAGCGGGATCGAGAGGACCTCCATGCGGGCCGGATCGAGCCTCCGGCCCCACACCACCTCGGCCTCGCCCTCGGGCGACAGCCGCACCGCGGCGCTGCCCAGCTCCATGCCGACCGGCTCGCCCGTCCCCGCGCTGCTGTGGGGGTCCCCGGGCACCTTCAGCCCGTACGCCTGCCAGGCCCTCCGGGCCAGCGGCCAGTCCTGGAGCGCGGTCGCGGCGATGCCGACGTTCCACCAGTCCGGCGCGCCCGCCTCACGGTCCAGGAGCGCCACGGCACGCAGCCCCGCGGCCCGCGCCTGCTCCCAGTCGTGGCGGAACTTGTGCAGCAGCGCCAGGTTGAACCAGGACTCCGAAAGCCAGGGCTCCAGGTCCGCCGCTCTGGTCAGGAGCGCGCCCGCGTCCTCGTACCGCCCGTCACCGATCAGCGTGAACGCGCGGTCGGTGGCCTGCCGCCACGAGGCGGAGGGCCGATGCCGTACCTTCCCGAAGATCCTCACGATTCCCGCCTGCCGGTCCCGGTGCAGCCTTGCGGACACCCTCACGGACACTCCTACTGCATCCAACCATGCCCGCTCGGACGCCCGCTCATTACCCATGGGTTACCCCGGGGGAACGGGAACGACTCGGCTCCGCCCGCCCCTGGCCAGAACCCTGGCCAAGGACTCCACGACCCCGGGCTCGTAGTCGTGCCCGGTGCCCAGCCGCAGCCGTTCCAGGGCCGCGAGGGAGCCGCCCGGGTGACGGGCCCCGCCCGCCAGGTCGTCGTACGCGTTCACCGCGCGCACGATGCGGGCGGCGACGGGCTGATCCCGGTACGGATCCGCCTGCCGCTCCACGATGACCGCCACCTCGGCGGGGACCCCGGTCCTGCGGGCCACCTCGCCCCCGAGCTCGGCGATCCGCCGGGCCTCGGCCGCGGGCAGCTCGGCGGTGGCCCCGCAGGGCACGGGGTCGACGAGGGACAGCTGACCGATGTCGTGCATCAGGGCCGCGTACTCCAGCACCGTGAGCTCCCGCTCCGAGAGCCCGAGCTCCCGGCCGACCGAGCGGCTCAGCGCGGCGACCCGGCGGGCGTGGCCGGGCGGGGTGTAGCCGGCGATCTCGGTGGCCCGGGCCAACGAGGTGATCGTCTGACGGTAGGTGGTGCGGACGGCGGTGATCCGGCGGAAGGACATCTGGGTCAGCAGCAGCGGCACGCTGAAGACGGGCAGGGCCCACAGGCCCGCCACGGCCACCCCGAGGGTCATCACCACCCCGGAGGCGCAGATCGCCGAGCCGATGCCGAGCTGCGCGCGCAGCTCGTCGCGCAGCAGCGGACCGTACGGCCAACCGGTGCGGGCCCCCGCCAGGGCGGCGGCGAGCACGGAGTCGCACAGCGCGGTGAGGCCGAGCAGGAACAACAGGAACACGACGAGGTACGGACCCTGCCCGACCCACTCCCCCAGCCGCCCGGAGTTGTAGAGCGGCTGGAAGCAGACGGCGGCGAAGGCGACCGTGAGGACCCGCCGGGCCACGTGGTCGAGAGCGGGCCCGCGGCCACGGGCGACGTGCGGGACGATCCCGACGAGGGCCGCCGCGACGACGACGGTGACGGTCTGCAGGACCCCGTGGTGGGTGGCGTGTCCGCCGTTCTGGCCGAGCAGGGCGTAGGCCAGCGCGCCCGCGGAGCCCAGCGGCGCGGGGTGCCGGTCCTCGGGCGGCGGCGGCCCGGCGCCCTCGCCGCGCGGGGCCGGTCCGGGGTGGCGGCGGGCGAGCTCGCCGACCGTGACGAGGGTGCCGAAGGCGAGGGCCACGCCGGGTTCGGCGACGCCCCACCACAGGGTGTGGCCGAGTCCGGCCAGGGCCAGCAGGGCGGCGGCCGCGCGGACGACGGGTGCGGCGGCCGCCCTCACCGGACGCCCCGGGGGCCGGTCCCGTCGCCCGACCCGGCCGACCCGGCCGACCCGGCGGCTCCCGTGAACCGGTCGAGGTCCATGCCCGTCATCATGGCGGCATCGGCGTCGATCCGTTCC
>NZ_JANFAK020000077.1 GCF_024721315.2 Streptomyces sp. Isolate_45 | reverse complement strand
CCCCCCCCCCCCCCCCCCCCCCCCCCCCCCCCCCCCCCCCCCCCCCCCCCCCCCCCCCCCCCCCCCCCCCCCCGCGCGGGCGCACCGCCGCCGGCGCCGGTTGGGTGGAGGGCGGTGGCCCGGCCGGCGGGCCGGAGGAGGCCCGGATGGCTACACGTCAGGCGGCGGTCACGGCGGCCGGAACCGCGGCCCTGTGGGCGGCGCTCGCGCTCGCCGCCCCCGCCGCCGCGGCGGCCGAGCCGGAGCCGGAGCGGGCCTGCACGGCCGGCACCGGCCCCTACCAGCGGGAGCTGGAGGCCCAGCTGCGCCTGCCGGTCGACGGGGTCCAGTCCCGGGCCGACTGCCTCGCCGTCCGCGCCTTCCAGCACGAGCACGGGGTCACCCCGGCCGACGGCTACGCGGGCCTCGTCACCCACCGGACGGCCGTCGCCGTCGCCGCCCGCGCGAACCCGAACGCCGCCGGGGAGTGCCCCGTCCGCGGCCACCGGGTGACGTGCGTGGACCTTGCGCGCCAGCTGCTGTGGGTGCAGAGCGGCCGCCGCGTCGTGTTCCCGCCCGTGCCCGTCCGCACCGGCCGCGACGAGGAGGAGACCCGCCCCGGACTGCACGAGGTCTACTGGCGCAGCAAGGACCACAAGTCGACCCTGTACGACGACGCCCCCATGCCGTACGCCCAGTTCTTCGACAGGGGCCAGGCCCTGCACGGCCGCCCCGGCCCGCTCTTCGAGCACGGCGGCTCGGCCGGCTGCGTGAACCTCACGGTGCCTGACGCGAAGCGGCTGTGGGACCTGCTGCGGGAGGGCGACGTCGTCTACGTATGGGGCGTCAAACCCGGCACCGAGGACTGAGGTCCGGGGGCCCGCGCCGGGCCGGGCACTTGGGACGGAACGGTGACAAGACCGTGCTTTTTCGTGTTGTTCCCCTGTGATTACCTGTCGACATGCGCGCGACTGCCCGCGCGCGGGGGACATGGGGAGTACACGAGTGAACCTGCAGCCGATACGCGGCCGCGTCCGCACCGGCCTGCCGGCCCTCCTGCTGGGAGCGGCCCTGCTGTTGACCAGCGCGTGCAGCGGCGGGGGCAACAGCGGGGGCGGCGACGGGAAGGGCGGCGGATCCGGGGGCGGCGGCAAGACCGGCACCGAGGCGTCCAAGGCCGTGGTCAACGTCAAGCCGGACGACGGGGCCAAGGAGGTCGCCACGAGCGGCGTCCTGAAGATAACCAGCACGGGCGGCAAGCTCACCACGGTGACCGTCGCCGACACCAAGGGCAACGCGGTCGAGGGCAAGCTCGCCGCGGACGGCGCGAGCTGGGAGCCCAACCGCCACCTGGCCTCGGCCACCGAGTACAAGGTGCACGCGGTCGCGAAGGACGAGGCGGGACGCGAGTCCGCCAAGGACACCACTTTCTCCACCCTGACCCCCGTCAACACCTTCGTCGGCCACTACACGCCCGAGGACGGCTCGACCGTCGGCGTGGGCATGCCGGTGTCGATCAACTTCACCCGTGGGATCACCAACCCCGAGGCCGTCGAGAAGGCCATCACGGTCACCGCCGAGCCGTCCGTCCCCGTCGAGGGCCACTGGTTCGGCAACGACCGCCTCGACTTCCGCCCGGAGAAGTACTGGGCCGCCGGCACGAAGGTCACCGTGAAGCTCGCCCTCGACGGGGTCGAGGGCCGTCCGGGGGTCTACGGCAAGCAGACCCGTACGGTCACCTTCACCGTCGGCCGCTCCCAGGTGACCACGGTCGACGCGAGTTCCAAGCAGATGGAGGTCGTCCGCGACGGCCAGGTGCTCAAGAACATCCCGATCACCGCGGGTGCCCCGGCGACGACCACCTACAACGGGCAGATGGTCATCAGCGAGAAGTACAAGGTGACCCGGATGAACGGCGCCACGGTCGGCTTCGGCGGCGAGTACGACATCTCCGACGTGCCGCACGCGATGCGGCTGTCGCAGTCGGGCACCTTCGTCCACGGCAACTACTGGGCCTCTTCGGGCACCTTCGGCTCGGAGAACGTCAGCCACGGCTGCGTCGGCCTGCGCGACGTCCGCGGCGCCGGTGACGACAGCACCCCGGCCGCCTGGTTCTTCAACGAGTCGCTGATCGGCGACGTGGTCGTCGTGAAGAACTCCAAGGACAAGCAGATCGCCCCGGACAACGGCCTGAACGGCTGGAACATGGACTGGGCGGAGTGGATCAAGTAAGCCGCTCGCGCACGTAGTCGAAGTGGCCCGGTGCTGTGACCCACGGCACCGGGCCACTTGTGGTTAACCGCCGCTAACCTGACCCGTATGACCATCTCTCTCGAAGTCTCCGAAGGCGTCGGCACCATCCTGCTGGACCGGCCGCCCATGAACGCCCTGGACATCGCCACCCAGGACCGGCTCCGCGAGCTCGCGGTGGAGGCCACCGACCGCGCCGACGTGCGCGCGGTCGTCCTCTACGGCGGGGAGAAGGTGTTCGCGGCCGGCGCGGACATCAAGGAGATGCAGGTCATGGACCACGCGGCCATGGTCGCCCGGTCCCGCGGCCTGCAGGAGGCCTTCACGGCCGTCGCCCGGATTCCCAAGCCCGTCGTCGCGGCCATCACCGGTTACGCGCTCGGCGGTGGCTGCGAACTCGCGCTGTGCGCCGACTACCGGATCGCCGCCGACAACGCCAAGCTCGGCCAGCCGGAGATCCTGCTCGGCCTGATCCCGGGCGCGGGCGGCACCCAGCGGCTGTCCCGGCTGATCGGCCCGTCCAAGGCCAAGGACCTGATCTTCACCGGCCGGATGGTGAAGGCCGAAGAGGCCCTCGCCCTCGGCCTGGTGGACCGGATCGTGCCCGCCGCCGAGGTGTACGAGCAGGCGCACGCCTGGGCCGCCAAGCTGGCGCAGGGCCCGGCGCTCGCGCTGCGCGCCGCGAAGGAGTGCGTGGACGCGGGTCTGGAGGCAGACATCGACACCGGCCTGACCATCGAACGCAACTGGTTCGCGGGCCTGTTCGCCACCGAGGACCGCGAGCGCGGCATGCGCAGCTTCGTCGAGGAGGGCCCGGGCAAGGCCAAGTTCGTATGAGCGCGGCCGTATGAGCGCGGTCGTATGAGCGCGGCCTCCTCCCTGGGGGTGGATTAGCCAGGCCTTAAGGCAGCCTTAAGGGGAAATGGCGATCCACTCGCGGTGATCGCCGCGCGACGCGTTGTCACCGCAGGTCAAATGGGTATCACAGCCCCCTGATTGCCTTGTGCATATGCCGATGCACCCTCCCGGAATCGAAGGTTCCGGGGGGTGTTTTCCTGCGGAACGGCCCGGACGGGCGCATCGGCCGTCCATGATGGGTGCATGGCGGGCCTGGAGGGTGTTGAGCAGCCGCGGCAGCGCATCAGTAGCGCTTCGGCCGTACGGCTCACGGCGGCGCTTGAGGACGAACAGGGTCTCAAAGCGCTGGAGTTGTACGGGAACCCGGCCGAGGCGGAGGTGATCCTGCCCTCCATGCCCGAATCGGCGAGCACGGCCCGGCGGCTCACCCAGAGCGTGGTGATCCGCTTCTGGGGCCTCTCGCCGCAGATCGCCGAGCACGCCGTCCTGCTGGTCTCTGAACTCGTCGGCAACGCCGTGCGCCACACCGGGGCCCGTTCCTTCGGTTTACGGATGCTCCGTCGGCGCGGCTGGATCCGCGTCGAGGTGCGCGACCCCTCGCGCGGGTTGCCCTGTCTGATGCCGGTGCACGAGTTGGACACCACGGGTCGCGGGCTCTTCCTCGTCGACAAGCTGTCCGACCGCTGGGGCGCCGACCTGCTGCCGCGCGGCAAGATCACCTGGTTCGAGATGCGCGTGGCCGACCGCTGACCCGGCGGTCGGCCCTCCGCCCCTCACCCGGTGTGGAGGGTCCGGAAGCGGTCCGGTTCCGCCGGATCGCGATCGGCGACCTGGATCGGCGCCCAGGCCCATTGCCGAACGCCGATGCCCGGCACGCGGGAGAACCGGATCGGCCCGCGGGTGCCCTCGACGGCCACGCGCGGCCACGCCCCTGCGACGGCCGCCCGTTCCGTGCCGTGGGAACGCAGCACCTCGGCGAGGACGGCGATGGTGTCCCAGCCCTCGAAGGCGACGAAGGAGGGCGCCTCGCCCAGCAGCTCGCGGAGCTCCGCCCCGACGCGTTCGCCGAGCGGACCGAGGTGTTCGGGCACGTAGCGCAGGAACGGGATCCCGGCGCCGTCCGCGCCCAGCAGCGCGGCCCATTCGGCGAACTCCGGCTGTCCGGCCGGAGCGCCGATCAGCGTGCCCGCTAGGCGCGGGTCGGACCGGACCGCCCTGACGATCGCCGTCGCCGGCTCCGGATGGCCCGCCAGCAGGAGGAGCGCCGTCGCGCCGTGGTCGACCAGTGCGTCGCACAGGGCCCCGGGGGACAGCGCGTTCGCGTCGAGTTCGATGACGTCGACGCCGTGCGGAGCGAGGTGGTCCCGCAGGACGCGGGTGCCGGTGGCCCAGTACGCGCTCGGCTGGGTCGCCACGGCGATCCGCCGCCGGCCCGTGCCGAGGAGGAAGTCCCCGTAGGTCCGCCAGCCCCGGGACTGGGCGGGGGCGAGGCGTGCGACCCACTCCGTCGGTTCGTCGGTGAGCGCGTCGAGCACCGCCGACGAGCAGAGGAACGGTACGCCGAGGGCGTCGGCCCGGGCTGCGGCGGCGCGGGCGACGACGCTGTGGTACTCGCCGACCACGGCGGCCACGCCCATGTCGGCGAGTTCCCGCACGGCCGCCGCGGCCCGCTCCGGATCGGCCGCGGTGTCGCGGACCAGCAGCTCCAGCGGGTCGCCGTCGATCCCACCGGCGGCGTTGACCTCGCGGACGGCCAGGTCGAGCCCCGCCAGCAGGTGGCGGCCCGCCGTGACCCAGCCGGGCCGGGTCAGTGGGGCGAGGGCGCCCAGACGGACGGGTGACCCCTTCGGGGGCACGGGTCGGGGCGGATGGTTCGCACTCATGACGGTCATTGGATCCACCGCCCGGGGCCGGGGCAACCGTTTATCGCCGGCCCGCGCAGGCCGTTCCGGCACCCCGCGGGAACGGGCCCGGAACGCCAGAAACCCCCTGGCGCCGTGGTGGGGCGATGCGGGGGTTTCATGGGTGCGCCGAGGATCGAAGGGGGTGTGATCCTCGGCGGGCGACTTCGCTCGGGTCAATGGGGAAGCCGTGATGGCGACTATGGCAGACGAGGGCCCGAACGCCAAAAGTCCCAAGTTGGACATAAGTGTGCATATCCTAAGAGTTTCCACCTAAATCCTTGGTGAGATGGGCCACTCACCTCGTAATCCATGAATAAGTATCGACTGCTCTGCGTGAATCGTTGATCACGTAGTGGACGGAGGTGTCGCAGAACCCGGCCCGCGAAGGTCCCGAATTGGGTCAATCATTACCTTCCGGGTCATCCACCCCTTAAATGGGCAGGTGTTCTCACCATCAGGCCGCCGGGCGGCCCTGCGCGCGGGCCTCGCCACACTGGCCGGTCTCACCGCCGGCTGCGGGACGGAGCGGACCGCCGACCGGGGACCCGCTCCCGCCGCCTCGCCGAAGGCCACCGGCGGGGCGACGGCCAAGCCCGCACCGGCCGCCCCCGCACCGGCCCCCCGCCGGTTCGCCGGGCAGCCCGTCGAGATCGGGCACGGCGCGCGCGACCGGCGCCGGGTCGCCCTCACCTTCCACGGCAACGGGGACCCCGCCATCGCCCGCTCCGTCCTCGCCGAGGCCGAGCGGGCCGGAGCCCGGGTCACCGTCCTGGCCGTCGGGAGCTGGCTCGACGCCCACCCCGACATGGCCCGCCGCGTCCTGGACGGCGGCCACGAGCTCGGCAACCACACCCAGCGCCACCTCGCGATCAACGACATGTCCGAGGCGGAGGCCTACGCGGAGATCACCGGCTGCGCCCAGCGCCTCAAGCGCCTCACCGGTTCCATCGGGACCTGGTTCCGCCCCTCGCAGACCCAGTACGCCACCGCGCTCGTGCGCACGCTGGCCCAGCGGGCGGGCTACCCGCACGTCCTCTCGTACGACGTGGACTCCCTCGACTTCACCTCGCCCGGCGCCGCGGCCGTCATCCGCAACGTCACCGGGACGATCCAAGGCGGATCGGTGGTGAGCCTGCACTTCGGCTACGCGGACACGGTCGACGCGATGCCGCCCCTCCTCGAAGAACTCGCGCGCCGCGAGCTGCGCGCGGTGACCACCACGGAGCTGCTGACCCCATGACCACGAACCGCCTTCCACGCAAGGCCACCGCGCTCCTCGCCGGACTGGTCCTCGCCGCCCTGGCCGGCTGCGGAGGATCCGGCGGCAAGGGCGAGCCCGCGGCACTCGGCTCCAACGGGCCGGCCCGCCCGGCCAAGGTCGTACCGGTCGCGCCCCCGGGGCTCCCGGGCATGCCACCGGTGCTCGACCCCAACGACGTGTACGCGGCCGACCGGCCCAACAACCTCTCCCCGGTGGTCAAGGACTTCCCGCCGCGCGTCTACGTGCCGAACACCAACTCCAACACGGTGTCCGTGATCGACCCGGCCACCTACAAGGTCATCGACACCATTCCGGTCGGCGTCCAGCCCCAGCACGTCGTCCCCTCCTGGGACATGAAGACCCTGTGGGTCAACAACAACCGCGGTCACACGCTCACCCCGATCAACCCGGCCACGGGGGAGTCGGGCAAGGACGTCGAGGTGCACGACCCGTACAACCTCTACTTCACGCCGAACGGCAAGTACGCCATCGTGATGGCCTCCTTGGACCGCGAGTTGGTG
Source organism: Streptomyces sp. Isolate_45 (assembly GCF_024721315.2). Taxonomy (GTDB): domain Bacteria; phylum Actinomycetota; class Actinomycetes; order Streptomycetales; family Streptomycetaceae; genus Streptomyces. Next base: position 32,829 of record NZ_JANFAK020000077.1, on the reverse strand, counting down.
TTCCGCGATCCGCACACCATGAACCGAGTGAAGACGGTCCCGGTGACCTGTTTCGGCGTCAATCACGCGGACTTCTCCGCCGACGGTCGCTACTTCATCGTGAGCTGCGAGTTCTCCGGCGAACTCCTCAAGGTCGACACCGAGAAGATGGAGGTCATCGGCCAGCAGAAACTGCCGTTCGAGGGAGCGATGCCGCAGGACGTCAAGGTGTCCCCCGACGGGAAGACCTTCTACGTCGCGGACATGATGGCGCACGGCATGTGGGTGCTCAGCGGGGACAAGTTCGACACCCCCAAACTGCTCCCCACCGGAAAGGGCTGCCACGGCCTGTACATCAGTCGTGACTCCAAGGAGATGTACGTCCCCAACCGGGGCGAGGGCAGCATCTCCGTCTTCGACTTCAAGCAGAACCGGCTCACCAAGAAGTGGGAGCTGCCGGACGGCGGCAGCCCGGACATGGGCGGGGTCTCCGCCGACGGCAAGGTGCTGTGGCTGTCCGGCCGCTACAACTCCGAGGTCTACGCGATCGACACCACGACGGGCAAGCAACTGGCCCGCATCCCGGTCGGCGACGGCCCGCACGGACTCGCCGTGTACCCGCAACCCGGGCGCTACTCGCTGGGCCACACCGGGATCTTCCGCTAGTCGGCGGCAGGGCCGGAGGCCCGGCGGCCGGGCATGACGGCGCCCCGGGAGCTCGCACAGCTCCCGGGACACCGGATCCACGAGGGGCGCCCCGCCGGACGCCCCTCGGCTCATGGTCGGCCCGGGGTCACCAGGCCACGGGCAGCCGCTCGGGCAGCCGCTTGATGAATCCCGTCCGCCAGACGAGGTTCTCCGCGGGGACCGCGAGCCGCAGCTGCGGCAGTCGCTCGACCAGCACCTCCAGCGCGATCTCGGCGTGCGCCCGGCCCAGCGCCGAGGCCGGGCAGAAGTGCCGCCCCGCGCCGAAGGCGAGGTGGGAGTTCGGGCTCTCCCGCTCCAGGTCCAGTTCGTCCGGGTTCTCGAACGCCTCGGGGTCGAAGTTGGCGCCCTCCAGCAGGACCAGGACCAGCTCTCCCTCCCGCACCAGGACGTCGCCGACCTGGACGTCCGCCAGCGCGATGCGCGGCAGCCCGTCACCGACGGACAGGTTCCAGCGCAGCAACTCGTCGACCGCCTTGCCCATCCGCTCCGGGTGCTCGCGCAGGTACCCGATCAGCTCCGGCCTCTGGAGCAGCGCGAGCACCGCGAGGACCAGGAACGCCGACGTGGACACCGCGCCCGCGCCGAACAGGGACACCGCGACCGTCGCGAACATCTCGTCCGTCAGGTGCGCCGACTCGGGGTCGGCCTCCTTCAGGTCCGCGAACCGTCCGAGGAGCCCCGTACGCTCCTCGGCCGGCAGCGCGAGCTGCGCCTGCAACCGCTCGGCGAAGTAGCCGACGTCCTTGTACCAGTTGAGCGCGGAGTCGGCGAACGGCTCGCGGGCGGTCATGAACGCGACGTCCAGGCCCGACATCAGGCGACGCCAGTCCTCGAACGGCACCCCCAGCACCTGGCAGTGCAGGGCCGCCGAGAAGGGGTCGGCGAACCCCGCCCGGAGGTCAGCCGGGCCGCCCTCGGCGATGATCAGGTCGATGAGTTCACCGGCCCGGGCGCGCAGGTGCTCCTGAAGCCCCTTCTGGCGCGGGTTGAGCGCCTTCATGACCGCGTTGCGCAGGCCGGCGCTGTTGATGTTGCCCATGTTGTTGACGACCTCGGGCGGGATCGTCAGGGCGTACTGCCGGGGCACCCCGGCGTTCGCGGTGTCCTTGAGGCTGAAGCGCTCGTCCTCCAGGACCTGCTTGGCGAGCGCGTAGCTGCTGACCAGCCAGGCCGGATCCCCGGTGAGGGTACGGACCTTGGCGACCGGCGCCTTCTCGCGGAGCCAGGAGCACTCCTCCGGCAGTACGTCACCGCGCCGCGAGAGCGGGAAGTCGAGGAGCGGCTGTTGCTGCTCCCGTCCGCCCCGGCCCTCAAGCTGCTCGACGCTCATCGACGGTCCTCTCGGTGGTCGCGTGGTTCACGGTGCTCTGAGGTGCCGTGCCCTGCGGTGCGGTGTTGGTCGTGGGCGCGGCGTCCGCCGGCCCGTTGTCCGTGGCGTCGACGGCCTCGGGGCGCACGACGGCGTACGCCTGGTTGCGGGTGGCGCGCAGGCCCCCGCCCCGGGCGAAGAGGAGGTCCGTCATCGGCATCTTGACGTGGTAGGCCGCCACGGAGGACGGCACGTCGAGAATGCTCGGGGTGTCCACGAAGAAGGGCAGCTCGGCCGCCATGTAATCGAAACAGACCTGCAACTGTGCGTCCGTGATGGATTCACCTTCCGGCAACTTGGATCCGACGAAATGGAGAGCCATTTCCTCGCAACCCTTGCGGAATGCGTCATCGGTCTCCAAAAAATGGAGCACGCGTCGGTGCAGAAGTTGGTAGACGGGGTTCGCCTGGAACTCCGAAAGTGCCCTCACTCGGATCTCGGCCTGTTGAGGTCCTGATTCCTCGACGCCTTTGAGAATCCTCCTCCGGACCGCCTTTATCTCTTTCGTCGCGCGCTTCTCCGCATGCTCCGGGGTGTAGCCGAAGGCGGCGAACATCCGGTCGACGTGGAGGTCTGCGTAGACGAAGTCGACCTGCGCGAAGCGGGTCGTGGCCCATCGGGCAAGACTGGACACGCGCTCGGCGCTGAAGTAGCTGTTGCCAGGACTCACGCCGATGAGCACATGGTCGCCGTCTTCCCAGATATGGCGGCAGGTGCGGGTGAAGGGCAGAACTTCGAATGATGCGTCAGCTGTGATCGTCACCTGTGTGATCGCCCTTGTTGCCGCTTGTCCCTGGGAGCCCTGCGCTCCCGGTGTGGCGGCAATGTCTGTACGTTATGCCGTGATCCCGGAGCGTGACAAGTGGGGGCCGGATTTGTTGGCCGGAATTATCACTTCCGCGTTACGGAAGGGTAATTGAATTTGTTTCTGCCGACCGAACGGGACCCGAGGGAGGAGACGGGCCCGGCGGCCGCTACCCTGAGCCGGTCAACAAGCACCAAGAAGGGGTGGACCCAGTGGCGGACATCGAGAGCGCACGGGCGACGTTCGGCAGGTTCGACGCGGACGGCGACGGCTTCGTCACGGCCGACGAGTACAGCGCGGCCATGAAGGCCATGGGCGACGCGTTCGTCACCGGCGCCGTCGCCGACGCCGTCATCGCCTCCAAGGACGCGAACGGCGACAAGCTGCTCAGCTTCGACGAGTTCTGGGCCTCCCTCAACAAGTAGGCCCACGCGCGGCGAGCCGGCCCGCGAGCCGAGCCGGCCCACGCCGCCCACCGCCCCCGCCCCGGCGGGGGCGCGTCAGGCCTTGTCGCCGCCCTCCCGCGGGGCGTCCGGCGCGGTCATGCCGTCGACCTCGGCCAGGGCCTCCTCCAGCCAGCGCAGCCAGAACGTCTCCAGGGCGATGCCCCCGTGCAGCACGAGCCGGCGCAGCCGGTCCTCGACGGCGTCGCGGCCCGGCGGGAAGTCCTTCGTCTCGATGGCCTCGTACGTCTCCAACTGCCCCCGGTGCAGCTCCAGGTGGCGCCGCAGCTCGGGCAGCAGCCCCTGCGGTCCCACGACGCCCGCCGCCCGGATGCGCAGCAGCAGCGGATCCCGCATCGGCTTGGGATCCTGACTCTCGCCGACCCACCGGGCCAGCTCCGCGCTGCCGGCGGGCAGCACCTCGTACTCCTTCTTCCGGCCCCGGACGGGCACCTCGCCGGGCAGCGCCCGGATCAGCCCGGCCTCCTCCAACCGCCCCAGCTCCCGGTAGATCTGCTGGTGGGTCGCGGACCAGAAGTACCCGATCGACCGGTCGAACCGCCGGGTCAGCTCCAGGCCCGACGAGGGCCTTTCGAGCAGGGCGGTGAGGATGGCGTGCGGGAGCGACATGCCGCCATCCTAGGGAGGCGCGGCGCCGCTCAACGCCAGGCGGCGAGCGCCTCGGGGACGCGCGGGCCGGGGGCGTCCTCGTCGAGCAGACCCTTGGCGCGCAGGAAGGCCGTCACGGCCGGGGACCAGGCCTGGCGCAGGCCCGCCGAGGCCAGCAGGTCCGGGTCCGAGAGCAGGGCCGTCGCCGGACCGGTGCGGATGCCCGTCGGGGTGAGGACGGCCGCGTCGTCGGCCCAGCGGACCGCGAGGTCCACGTCGTGGGTGGCCATCACCACCGTCGTCCCCGCCTGCCGAAGGCCCGCCAGGACGTCCAGCAGCCGTTCCTGGCCGTCCGGATCCAGGCCGGCCGTCGGCTCGTCCAGGATCAGCACGCGCGGGGCCATCGCGACCGCTCCCGCGATGGCGGCGCGCTTGCGCTGCCCGTACGAGAGGAGGTGCGTGGGACGGTCCCGCAACGCGGTGATGTCCAGGGCGGCCAGCGCCGCGTCGACCCGCTCGCGGACTTCCGGCGCGGCCAGTCCCAGGTTCATCGGGCCGAAGGACACGTCCTGCTCCACCGATGCCGCGAACAACTGGTCGTCCGGGTCCTGGACCACGAGCTGCACCGAGGTCCGCAGCCGGGTCAGGCCGGTCCGGTCGTACGCCACCACCTCGCCGTCGAGGCGCAGTCCGCCCGACCCGGGCCGCAGGCCCCCGCTGAGCAGCCGCATCAGCGTGGTCTTGCCGCTGCCGTTGCGGCCCAGCAGGACCAGCGCGCGGCCGGGCGCGATGCCGAAGTCCACGCCGGAGAGGACGGCGGGGCCGTCCTCGTAGGCGTAGCCCGCGCCGACCAGCTCCACCAACGGGGTCACGGATACAGCTCCTTCAGTACGAGGGTCAGGCCGACCAGGGAGGTCAGCAGGGCGGCGGACGCCGCCAGGAACCGCCGGGACAGGGCCGCCTCGGGGACGAGCACCCGCAGCGCGCCGTCGTAGCCGCGCCCGGCCAACCCCTCCTGGAGCCGTCCGGCGCGGTCGAAGGCCCGTACGAACGCGGTCGCCGCGAGCCCGGCCAGCGAGCGCCACACCGCGGCCCGGTTCGTGTGCCCGAGGCGGGCCGCCTGGGCGCGGCGGACCTGTGCCATCGAGTCGAGCAGCAGGAACCCGATCCGGTACATGACGAGGGCCACGTCGACGACGGGGGCCGGCACCCCCGCCCGCACCAACCGGGGCAGCACGTCCGACACCGGGGTGGTGAAGGCGAACAGCAGCACCCCGAGCGAGGCCGCCGAGGTGCGAAGCAGCAGCTCGGCGGCGTGCCGGGGCCCGTCGGGGGCGAGCGAGACGAAGCCCCCCGGTCCGCCCACGGACACCAGCAGCGGCAGCGCCCCCGTGCAGCAGAAGCCGAGCGGGACCCGGAAGGCCCGCCACAACTGCCGCCCGGCGACCCCGGCGGGGCCGAGCAGCACCACCAGGGTCGCCGCGGCGACCAGCGGCCCGCCGGGCCAGGGCGGCAGGCACACGGCGGTGACCGTCAGCCCCAGCCCCAGCAGGGCCTTCTCCAGCGGATGACGGCGGCGCCAGCGGCTGCTGTGCGCCGCCACGTCGATCGGCAGCACCGCGCTAGCGCTCCGCGCCGGCCGCGGCCGCCGAACCGGTTACGGCGTCCGCACCGCTTCCGTCGCCGGTCCCGGCGGCCGCGAGCGCCGCGCCCTGGCGGCGCCCCTTGCGCACGCCGAAGTAGTACGCGAGCACGCCCGCGCCGAGCGCCGCCTGGAGGGCGAACAGGGCCGACTCGACCTCGCCCGAAGGGGGTTCGTACAGCGGGGTGAACCAGGGCTCGTAGTCCGGCTTCAGCTCGGTGATGGCCGCCTCCGCCTGCGCGTCGGCGCCCGCGAACGGCTCCTCCTTGCCGTCCCCGAGTCCCAGCGCGAGCGGGAGCACGGCCAGCGCCGCCACCACGAGCAGCAACAGGGTGTTGATCTTCGCGTTCCTGGTCATCGGACCGCCGCCTCCTGCTTCGTCTTGGTACCGGTCAGCCGGGCGACGCCCAGGCGCACCAGGTCGGACTTGCTGGACTGCATCAGCAGCCGCACCACGAGGACCGTCAGCAGGCCCTCGCTGACCGCGAGCGGGATCTGGGTGAGGGCGAAGATGCCCGCGAACTTCTCCAGGGCGCCGACGAAACCGCCGGTCGGGTCCGGGAAGGCCAGCGCGAGCTGGACGGAGGTCACGCAGTAGGTGACGAGGTCGGCGAAGAAGGCGCCGAAGAAGACGGTCACCATCAGCGGCACGTCGAACTTCTTCAGCAGCCGGTAGACCCCGTAGCCCGCCCAGGGGCCGGCGATGGCCATGGAGAAGACGTTGGCGCCGAGCGTGGTGAGCCCGCCGTGCGCCAGTAGCAGGGCCTGGAACAGCAGGGTGATCGTGCCGAGCACCGCCATGATCGGCGGCCTGAAGAGGATGGCTCCGAGTCCCGTGCCGGTGGGGTGCGAGCAACTACCCGTCACCGAAGGGATCTTCAGGGCGGAAAGGACGAATGTGAACGCTCCGGACGCCCCGAGCAGCAGGGTGCTCTCGGGATTGGCCTTCACCTCGCGGGTGAGGGCGCGGACGCCGTGGACGACGAACGGAGCGGACGCGGCGCCCCAGGCGACCGCGTGCAAAGGGGGTAGGAACCCCTCGGCTATATGCATGAGTAGAGAGACCTCTCCAGCACCTCGTGGATGGACGACGCGCCTCGGCCGGTCTCCTGGCTCACGGGTACTGATGCCCTGACTCCGCCTTCCCGGGGCCGTGCGGTCTCCCGCGCGGAACCCAGTGGCTTCCCGCAGGAATGGAGCCGGACTTCCCGATCACAGTGGCGAGGGCCGCACCGGTTTCCCACCGGTTTCCCGAACACCAAGGCCCGCTGACAGTAGTCGGCCGCGCGGACCGGTAACAACCCGGCCCCGCCGGCGGGGGTGACCCGGGTGGATGCGGTCCGATGGCGGGCGGGGACCGGTCGGGCCAGCGTGGGGGAGTGGCTGACGACTTCTTCGACTACTCGGACCTCTCCGCCGTCTACGTGAACTGCACGCTCAAACGCTCGCCCGAGCCCAGCAACACCGAGGGCCTGATCGCGCGGAGCCGCGCCGTCATGGAGGCCGCCGGAGCCCGCACGTCCCTGATCCGGGCGGTCGACCACGACATCGCCACCGGGGTCTGGCCGGACATGACCGAGCACGGCTGGGAGAGCGACCAGTGGCCGGTGCTGTACAGCCGGATCATGGACGCCGACATCCTCGTGCTCTGCGGTCCGATCTGGCTCGGCGACAACAGCTCCGTCATGAAGCAGGTGATCGAGCGGCTCTACGCCTGCTCCTCGATCCTCAACGAACGGGGTCAGTACGCCTACTACGGGCGCGTCGGCGGAGCGCTGATCACCGGCAACGAGGACGGCGTCAAACACTGCGCCATGAACGTCCTCTACAGCCTCCAGCACCTCGGCTACGCCGTCCCGCCGCAGGCCGACGCGGGCTGGATCGGCGAGGCCGGACCGGGCCCCTCCTACCTCGACCCCGGTTCGGGCGGTCCCGAGAACGACTTCACCAACCGCAACACGGCCTTCATGTCCTGGAACCTCATGCACCTGGCCGCGCTCATCAAGCGCGCCGGCGGCTTCCCCGCGCACGGCAACCAGCGCTCCGAGTGGGACGCGGGCTGCCGCTTCGACTTCCCCAATCCCGAGCACCGCTGACCGCCGCCCGGGGGCGGGGGCGGTCGGCGACGACAGGGGGCCCGGGGTGTGCGACACCCCGGGCCCCCGACCGCTCGCGGTCCCGTCAGCTCAGCACACGTTGGGGTGCGAGACGTCCACCACGACCCGCTCCGGGTTGTGCAGGACGGTGACGCCGTAGGCCGGCTTGGTGTCGAAGGCGGCGCCGAAGGTCACGTACCCCTCGTAGTCGCCGGTCATGGCGATGCCCTTGAGCTTGGGCAGGTAGATCTTCTGCAGCCGGGGGCCCAGGTAGACGTTCTGACCCGCGTCGTCGTGTCCCGCTGCGGGGTTCAGGCGGATCTCCAGGAAGTACTTCCCGGCCAGCGGCACGGGCTTGCCCGACCCGTCGTAGACCAGCTTGGGGACGGGACTGACGTTGACCGTCGGGACGTAGCCCTGGAGGTCGATCACGATCCGGTCGAAGGTGCAGTGCCCGCCCCAGCGGGCGTTCACGACGAGCGGAGTCTGGGTTTTGGTGGTGGAGGCGGCAGCCGAGGCGGCGGTGGCCGGACCGGCGAGCGCGAGCCCGGCGGTGAGCAGCGCACCCGTGGCCAGGGCCACGATCCGCCGACGACGAGGACGAAGCAGGTGACGCATGACGTCCCCCCGATTCTTCAGAGACGGGGACAAGGGTGTCACCGGGTAGGACACCCGCCGGGCGCCTACGGTTGCACGCCTGCGCGGCCCCATTTTCCGGCCGCCCGGCGCCCCGGGATCCACCCGGAGGGCGGTCAGTGCGCCAGCAGGGCGCTCACCTCGGCGTCGAGGTCGTAGTGGCGACGCTCCTGCCCGCGCGGGACCAGGGTGCTCATCCGGCGGCAGAGCTCGCGGACGTCCTTGGCACGGGCGGAGACCACGCAGTTCTGCAGCCCGTTGCTGAAGGCGAGGAAGACCCGCGGCTCCGAACGCTGCCGGCGGGGCCACACCTGTATGTCGCCCTCACCCGTGGCGGTGGTCTCCCCGTCGAGCAGGAGTTCCCGGGAGAACACCCAGCGCGCCAGGTGGACCCCCGCGCCGCGGAAGTCCACGGCCAGCTCGTACGGCCGGTCCGTGCGGTAGACGAAGACCCCCTGGAGGGGGACGGACACGGGAGCCGCCTCCAGCCGGAGCGGCAGGACGCGGTGCTCGGTGACGGCGCTGGTCAACGGGTGAGCCTTCCTCTCGAACGGGGTCTTCCGGGTCCCTTCCGGCACGCTAGCCGACCCCCTCGGCCCGGCCGGACGCCGAAGGTCCCGAGCCGGACGGGCCCCTGGACCCGTCTTCGGGTCCCGCGGGCAGCCGTACGCCGATCAGGGCGGAGACCCCGGCGCCCAGTGCGCCGAGCAGCAACAGCGCCGCGCCCGGGTTGACGTACGGGGGGACGACGGCGACGTGGCGGCCCGGGTCGTCGGGGACGTGGCATTCCAGCCCCAGTGGCACGAAGGTCGCCCGGTACTCGTCGACGCGGGCCATCCGGTCCTGCCCGACCGTCTTCAGGCAGGCGTCGAAGGTGGCGCTCTCGTCGAGGAACAGCAGCGGCAGGGCTCCCCACACGTAGAGGCCGACGGCCCCGGCCGTGCAGGCCGCGGCGATCCGGCGGCGGGGTGGTCGGGCGTTGAGCGCGTACGCGAGGAGGCCGGCGGCGGCGACCAGTCCGACCAGCACGACCGTGATCAGGGCGATCGGATTGTGGCCCTCAAATGACCCCGAGGCATGCGGACTTGAAGCCCAGTGCGATGTTTCCACGCTTCCCCCCTCGCCGGTACGCGAGATCGTAGCCGCCTCCTGCGACGCCCCTGCCCCGCCCCCGGTTCCGTACGCGGAAGAGCCCGCCCTCCGGAGGAGGACGGGCTCGTCGGTGCGCGGCGGCGGGCCGCGCGGGCGCTACGGCAGCGGGTTCCAGACCAGCGAGTCGTGAGCGTTGGACTGGCCGATGGCGGTGAAACCGGAGCCGTTCGCCTGCGCGCCGTTGTTCTGGTTCGAGGCGCCGAAGCCGGAGGCGACCTGCTGTGCGGTGGAGGAGTTGCCGGTGTTGCTGCCGCCGACTCCGCTGCCGAGGATCTCGGCGAGGGCGGCGTTCGAGGCGGTGCCCGCGGCGCCGGCCCCGTTGTCGGCCTGTGCCACGCCCGTGAAGAAGGCGGCGGCGAGGGGGAGCGATGCGAGCGCCGCCATCACACGGATGCTGCGGGTGCTTGCCATGGTGAAGTCCTCCAGTACGCAAAACGGCATGGTTCCAAGGCGGTTGGCCGACCGCCGGGTGTGACGTGACGTCGTGGGACCACCCTTGCGTACGTGATCATCAAGAAACCAGCCCAGAACGGCTTGTTCCCCCTCAAGCGTGATCAACTCGATCCAAACGTCGAACCGGTGGCAATTCCGCATACCGGGAATGTCCGGATGGATGATGGCGCGAAGGGGCCCGGCGCGCATGCGCCGGACCCCTTCGTCGTCGTTGCCCCGGTCAGCCCCGGGCGGTGCCGGTCAGCACTCGATGACGTTGACCGCGAGGCCGCCGCGGGCGGTCTCCTTGTACTTGACCTTCATGTCGGCGCCGGTCTCCTTCATGGTCTTGATGACCTTGTCGAGGGAGACCTTGTGGCTGCCGTCGCCGCGCATGGCCATCTTCGCGGCGGTGACGGCCTTCACGGCGGCCATGCCGTTGCGCTCGATGCAGGGGATCTGCACCAGACCGCCGACCGGGTCGCAGGTCAGGCCCAGGTTGTGCTCCATGCCGATCTCGGCGGCGTTCTCGACCTGCTCCGGGGTGCCGCCCAGGACCTCGGCGAGGGCGCCGGCCGCCATCGAGCAGGCCGAGCCGACCTCGCCCTGGCAACCGACCTCGGCGCCGGAGATCGAGGCGTTCTCCTTGAACAGCATGCCGATCGCGCCCGCCGCGAGGAGGAAGCGCACCACTCCGTCCTCGTCCGCGCCCGGCACGAAGTTCGTGTAGTAGTGCAGGACCGCGGGCAGCACCCCGGCCGCGCCGTTGGTCGGGGCGGTCACCACGCGGCCGCCCGCCGCGTTCTCCTCGTTGACCGCCATCGCGTAGATGGTGGTCCACTCGCTGCGGTGCATCATCGGGTCGCCCTCGGTGCGCAGCTGGCGCGCCGTGGAGGCGGCCCGGCGCTTGACGCGCAGGCCCCCCGGGAGGATGCCCTCGCGGGACATGCCGCGCGCCACGCAGGACTGCATGACCCGCCAGATCTCCAGGAGGCCCTCGCGGATCTCGTCCTCGGTGCGCCAGGCCTTCTCGTTCTCCATCATCAGGGAGGAGATCGACAGGCCGGTCTCGTTGGCGAGGCGGAGCATCTCGTCGCCCGAGCGGAAGGGGTACTTCAGCTCGGTGTCGTCGAGCTTGATCCGGTCCTCGCCGACCGCGTCCTCGTCGACGACGAAGCCGCCGCCGACCGAGTAGTACGTCTTTTCCAGGAGCGGGTTGCCGGCCTCGTCGTAGGCGAAGAGCGTCATGCCGTTCGCGTGGTACGGGAGCGAGCGGCGGCGGTGCAGGATCAGCTGGTTGGGCTCGTCGAAGGCGATCTCGTGCCCATCGCCTATCTCCGCCCCCAGCAGCCGCAGCCGGCCGCTCTGCCGGATGCGCTCGACCTCGGCGTCGGCGGTCTCCACGTTCACCGTGCGGGGGGAATGCCCCTCCAGACCCAGCAGCACCGCCTTGGGCGTGCCGTGGCCGTGGCCGGTGGCGCCGAGGGACCCGAAGAGCTCCGCGCGGACGGAGGTGGTCTGGGCGAGGACGCCGTCCTTCTTCAGCCGCGTGACGAACATGCGCGCCGCGCGCATCGGGCCGACCGTGTGGGAGGAGGAAGGGCCGATACCGATGGAGAAGAGGTCGAAGACGGAGATGGCCACTGGCGGACTCCCTTGTCTGCTCGTGGGGTGGGAGGGGGCAGGAGGTGGAGCGGTGGGGCGATCGGAGGGGTGTCGTGATCAAAGGGGCGGATCTGCGGATTTTGTCCGGCAGACGAGCGTAACCCGTGGAGGTGAACGCCTCGGCTGCCGGACGTGGCGGTCAGGCGTGCACCGGCTCGCGTTCCGGTTCCGGCGCCGGGGCGGCGGAGCCGTCCAGCACCGGGTCCGGGCCCGGCAGGCCCGCCCGGTGGGCCTTGACGCCGGCGGTCACGGCCCAGAAGTACGTGACGAGGGCCATGGCCGCGACGAGGGCGATGTCCAGCCCGCCCGGGATGGTGCCCCGGCCGCCGAAGTCGGTGGAGCCGAGCCAGGACAGCAGGGACAGGGCTCCGAGGAAGAAGACGATCCACCAGGCCGGGGCGAACTGGCGGGAGAGGTTACGTTCGCCCTTGCGGGAGAGGACGAGGGCGGCGATCGGGGCGGCCGGCAGGGTCAGCGCGGTGACGATGCCGGTGTTCGGCCACTTCGACCAGTAGAGGGCGCAGGCGGCGAAGACGAAGGTGAGCGGACAGAGGACCTTCGCGGCGGGCAGCCGGAAGGGGCGGGGCAGGCCGGGCTTGGTCCATGGGGAGGGTGTCCGTCCTGACGGGGATGCCGCGTGCTGTCTTTGTTGCGAGCCTATTTGCCACTTTTTGAACGTTTAAGAGGCGATGGGCGGCATCCGCCGAGGACATTGGTCATGAGAAGGGCCCGGCCCTGTGGAAAACACGGCCGGGCCCCCGTCCGTCGGCTACAGCGACGGGTACAGCGGGAACTTCGCGGCGAGCGCCGAGACGCGCGCCTTCAGGTCCGCCGCGTCGTACTCCGGCTTCAGCGCCTGCGCGATGATCTCGGCGACCTCGGTGAACGCCTCGGCGTCGAAACCGCGGGTGGCGAGGGCCGGCGTGCCGATCCGCAGGCCCGAGGTCACCATCGGCGGCCGCGGGTCGTTCGGGATGGCGTTCCGGTTGACCGTGATGCCGACCTCGTGGAGGCGGTCCTCGGCCTGCTGGCCGTCGAGCTCCGAGTCGCGCAGGTCCACCAGCACCAGGTGCACGTCGGTGCCGCCGGTGAGGACGTCCACGCCCACGGCCTTGACGTCGTCCTGGACCAGGCGGGCGGCGAGGATCCGCGCGCCCTCCAGGGTGCGCACCTGGCGCTCCTTGAAGTCCTCCGAGGCCGCGATCTTGAAGGAGACGGCCTTGGCCGCGATCACGTGCTCCAGCGGGCCGCCCTGCTGACCGGGGAAGACCGCGGAGTTGATCTTCTTGGCCAGCTCCTGCGTCGACAGGATGACACCGCCGCGGGGACCGCCGAGGGTCTTGTGCGTGGTGGTGGTGACGACGTGGGCGTGCGGCACCGGGTTCGGGTGCAGGCCCGCGGCGACCAGGCCGGCGAAGTGCGCCATGTCGACCATCAGGTACGCGCCGACCTCGTCCGCGATGCGGCGGAAGGCGGCGAAGTCCAGCTGGCGCGGGTAGGCGGACCAGCCGGCGACGATCAGCTGCGGCTTGGACTCCTTGGCGAGGCGCTCGACCTCGGCCATGTCGACCTCGCCGGTCTCGTCCACGTGGTACGGGACCACGTTGTAGAGCTTGCCGGAGAAGTTGATCTTCATGCCGTGGGTCAGGTGACCGCCGTGGGCCAGGTTCAGGCCCATGATCGTGTCGCCCGGCTTCAGCAGCGCGAACATCGCGGCGGCGTTCGCCTGCGCACCGGAGTGCGGCTGCACGTTCGCGGCCTCGGCGCCGAAGAGCGCCTTGATCCGGTCGATCGCGATCTGCTCGACGACGTCGACGTGCTCGCAACCGCCGTAGTAGCGGCGGCCGGGGTAGCCCTCGGCGTACTTGTTGGTCAGGACCGAGCCCTGGGCCTCCATGACCGCGACGGGAGCGAAGTTCTCCGACGCGATCATTTCCAGGGTGGACTGCTGGCGCACGAGTTCGGCGTCGACGGCTGCGGCGACGTCGGGGTCGAGCTCGTGGAGGGGCGTGTTCAGTACGGACATCGAGATCCCCTGGGGTGTCAGTTGTCGGAGTGGGTGAGCGCGGCGTACTCCTCGGCCGAGAGCACGTCCTTGGGCTCGTCCGAGAGGCGCACCTTGAACAGCCAGCCACCCTCGAACGGGGCCGTGTTCACGAGGGCCGGGTCGTCCACGACGTCCTGGTTGGCCTCGACGACCTCGCCGGAGACGGGGGAGTACAGGTCGCTGACCGACTTGGTCGACTCCAGCTCGCCACAGGTCTCGCCCTCGGTGACGGTGTCGCCGACCGCGGGGAGCTGGGCGTAGACGACGTCACCGAGCGCGTTGGCCGCGAACTCCGTGATGCCGACCGTCGCGACGCCGTCCACGGCGTCCGACAGCCACTCGTGCTCCTTGGTGTAACGCAGCTGCTGGGGGTTGCTCATGACCTGATTCTCCTGGATGCGGGGGAGTGGATACGAACAGCGGTCTTGGTTACTGAGACGGTACGAGACGGCGCCGTACGGGTGCCCGTACGGCTGTCCGTGCCGCGATGCCGTGTGCGGGACTACTTCTGCCGCTTGTAGAACGGCAGGGCCACGACCTCGTACGGCTCATGCGTACCGCGAATGTCGACGCCCACGCCGGAGGTGCCGGGTGCGGCGTGCGCCGCGTCGACGTACGCCATCGCGATCGGCTTGCCGAGCGTCGGGGACGGGGCGCCCGAGGTGACCTCGCCGATGACCTTGCCGTCGGCGACGACGGGGAAACCGGCGCGCGGGACGCGGCGACCCTCGGCGATCAGGCCGACCAGCTTGCGCGGCGGGTTCGCGGCGGCCTTCTCGGCGGCGGCCTCCAGCGCGGCGCGGCCGACGAAGTCGCCCTCCTTCTCGAACTTCACGACCCGGCCCAGACCCGCGTCGAACGGGGTGAGGGAGGTGGTCAGCTCGTGCCCGTACAGCGGCATGCCCGCCTCCAGGCGCAGGGTGTCGCGGCAGGACAGACCGGCCGGCACCAGGCCGACGCCCGCGCCCGCCCCGGTCAGCGCCTGCCACAGCTCCACGGCGTGCTCGGGGGAGACGAACAGCTCGAAGCCGTCCTCGCCGGTGTAGCCGGTGCGCGCGATCAGCGCGGGCACGCCCGCGACGGTGCCCGGCAGGCCCGCGTAGTACTTCAGACCGTCCAGGTCGGCGTCCGTGAGGGACTTCAGGATGCCGGGGGACTCCGGGCCCTGCACGGCGATCAGCGCGTACGCGTCACGGTCGTCACGGACCTCGGCGTCGAAGCCGGCGGCGCGCTCGGTGATCGCGTCCAGCACGACCTGGGCGTTGGAGGCGTTCGCGACGACCATGAACTCGGTCTCGCCCAGGCGGTAGACGATCAGGTCGTCGAGGATCCCGCCGTCCTCCTGACAGATGTGCGTGTAGCGGGCGCGGCCGACGCCGACGGTCGAGATGTTGCCGACCAGGGCGTAGTCCAGCACCTTGACGGCCTCGGGGCCGGTCAGGGTGATCTCGCCCATGTGGGACAGGTCGAACAGGCCGGCGCGGGTGCGCACGGCGTTGTGCTCGTCGCGCTCGCTGGCGTACCGCAGCGGCATGTCCCAGCCCGCGAAATCGGTCATGGTCGCACCGAGCGAACGGTGCAGCGCGTCGAGCGCGGTCAGGCGGGGGGCAGTGCTCATGGGTGTGGCTCCCGGGTCCCAGGGCATGACATGACGAGGACGATCCTCCCCATCTGTCATCGGAACCTGAGAGGTTCGCCGGGAGTTCCCGCGCGTACGGGTCAACTCCACGGTTTGCACCTTGGGTGGAGCACGCTCCGACGACCGTCGGGGACGGTCGTGTCGCGGCTCGCTTTTCAGATCTGCCTCATCCACGCGGTACGGGGCCTGAGAGATTCAAGGGAGGTACTTGCTCCTTCGGCGCCCGGGCACGGCCTTGCGGCCCTGCCGGGACTCTCCCGCGCGGATTCAAGCGGCCGGTATGCAGTTGGTGTCCAGATGGCGCACATCATTGCACGGGACGTCCGGGACCGGGCCGCGGGGCCCGGAAGAAAGCCGAGAGCGGAACCGGGTGCGCCGGATTACCGTCTCTTTACACTCAGTGGGCATGGGGCTCATGCGGCCCCGTTTCGGGGGGAGACGCTGTGCGGAGGTTCGGAGTGGTCACCACGACGGGAACCGTCGACGGAGGCGCCGGGGTCGACGGGGTGCCGGCCCAGCGGGGCGCGGGCCTGGATCCGCGCGTCGTCGTCGAGGGCGTCGGACGGGTCCGTGACCTGCGGGGATCCGCCGTGCGCGGGCCGCAGCGGCTCGGCTGGCCGGCGGGGGACATCGTCGTGGTGTCGGGGCTGCCCGGCGGCGGCAAGAGCACACTGATCAAGCGCGCCGCCGAGGGCGGCGGCATCGATTCCCAGGACGCCCGCGAACGCTGGGAGCGCCGGATGCCGGCCGCGCTGCCCTACGCCGCGTACCGGCCGCTCGTCCGCGCCACCCACTACCTGGGGCTGTGGCGCAAGCTCAGCTCCGGCGATTCCGTAGTGGTCCACGACTGCGGCACCCAGAGCTGGGTACGGGGCCTGCTCGCCTCCGTGGCCCGCCGCCGGGGCGCCTCCCTGCACCTGCTGCTGCTCGACACCACCGCGGAGGAGGCCCTGTCCGGGCAGGCGGCGCGGGGGCGCCGGGTGTCCGCGTACGCCTTCGCCCGCCACCGCGGCGCCGTCCGCCGACTGCTCCGGGAGGCCGAGGCCGGGCGCCCGCCCGCCGGCTGCGCCTCGGCGACGCTCCTCGACCGCCGCTCGGCCGCCGCCGTGACCTCCATCGCGTTCCACGGCTGACTCCGACCGGCCCGCCCGCAGCCGATAGCCTCGGCAGCACATCGGCGCCACACGGAGGGCAGGGGTACATGCAGGGCAGCGGCTGGCCGGCGAACGAGTTGGAGCAGGTGCTCGGGGCGGCGCTCGGGCAGACGGACGCCGGGGAGCGGATCCTGGAGGCGCTCGGGCGCAGCCCGGTCTGGGTACCGCTGCCCGAGGGCGGCGGCCCCGAGCAGGGCAGCCTCAGCCTGCCGACCATGCTGATCGGCGGGGAGGCGTACGTCCCGGTCTACAGCTCCGAGGCCCAGTTCCGGTTCTGCGCGGGCCCCGGCATGGACTTCGTGATCGCCCCGGCCGTGGAGTTCGCCCGCGGCCTGCCCCCGCAGCTCGGCATCGCCGTGAACCCGGAGGGGGCCGTCGGGGTGCCGCTGCCCCCGCCCGCCGTCGCCGAGTTGTGCCGCGCCGGGCGGGACCCGCTCGACGGCCCGGCCACCGGGGGCCGCGTACGGCTCTTCGAGCCCGACTGGCAGGAGGACCCGGTCGACTTCCTGGCCGCCGCCGCCGAGGAGTTCCGCGGTACCGGAGTGGTCGCCGCCGCCCACCGGTGCCTGGCCAGCGTGGAGGGCGGGGCCCCCGAGCTGTACGTGGGTGTCCGGCTGGTGGGATGGGATCCCGAGTTCCGGGACGCCCCGCTGGAGGCCCTCGGACGGGCCCTCACGCGCGTACCGGTGCCCTGGACCGTGCAGTTGATCCTGCTGGACGCCGCCGAGGACCCGGTCACGGAGTGGATTCGTGAGCGCGTACGCCCCTTCTACCTCCCGTAGCGCCGCTTAAGCTGGTTGGTACGTGTGGACGACGGGCGGACGAAGAGGGGTACCGGGTGAGTGCGTCAGGCACGGCCGCGGCCGGGCAGGTCGAGCACATGCTGCGCCAGGTGACTCCCGGGCGCTATGAGAGCTACGAGTCATTGCTGCACGCCCTCGCGGAGGGCCGGCTGTGGATGCTGCTGTGGCAGGGGCAGCCGGGCTCACCGGACGCCCAGTACGGGGGCATGGAGGTCGAGGGCCTCGGCTACGCGCCCTGCGTGACCTCGCCGCAGGAACTGGCCGCGAGCGGCTGGAACCGCGGCTACGAGGTGGTCACCGGCCGGGACATCGCCCGCGCCCTCTACCCGGACCGCTGGGGCCTGTGGGTCAACCCGCACGCCCAGGGCGGGGGCCTCGGCGTGCCGTGGGCCGACCTGCGCAGGATCGCCACCGGTCTGGACCGGATGCCGGCGGGCCCGCTGCGGCTCTCCGAGCCCTCCCTGGAGCTGCCGCAGTTCTACGGGCTGCTGACCCGCCACGCGCACCGCACGCCCGCCGTGCGTTCGCTGCGCCGCGCCTGGGTGCAGCCCTCGCTGGGGTCGGCGTACCTGGCGGTCGGGCTCGACCTCTACGACGCCTCCGCGCCCGCGCTGGAATCCGTACGGGAGATGATGCGGCAGTCGGTGGGGGCGGTGCCCGAGGGGGTGCCGGTGTGCACCGTCGCACTGGCCGACGAGCACGACCCGGTGGCGATGTGGCTGCGCGCGCAGACCCGTCCGTTCTACGACCGGGAGGGTCAGGCGGCGGTCCACTAGCGGGCGCCGGAGGCCGCCGGGAGGCTCCCGGAGGGCTTTCACCAGGTCACCTACAGGGGATTCGGGCAGCTGCCCGCACTCTGGGACGGACCCCTTCGACGGACTTCGAGCCGCCGGGAACCACGGTTCCCGGCGGCTTTCGTCTTGTCCGGATTTCATCCCTGATGGGCGCCCAATAGGCGCACTCCTCCTGCGAGTTGGGCGCGATGTCCGGTTAGGTACCGAACGGCCGGTCTTGCTCCGCTGAGCCGACAGCGGAGTCCGGATAACGGGAACCGATGCGTCAGATCACGGTTGCGCATCCATTCATCTGCGGGTCTGGCGGCTGGTCGAGCGCCCGATGAAGACTCCCCACCCAAGAGCCGGTCAGTCCTGCGGGACCCGGTTCGGCACGTGGACTTCGCTTGTTGTTCCGCACGGCACTTCCCGCACTTTCCGCACTTCAGCTGCTCCGCACCCTGCACTCCGCACGCGTTCTGCGTGTACCACGCACTCCGAGCGCCACTCCGCACCAACGCCGCCACAGCGGCGGGCATGGGCCGGCTACCGTCGGCCGAGAGGGGTCCCCACCACGATGACGGCACCACTGCACGACACGAGCGCGGAAACACCCGCACCCGTGTCCGTAGCCGACGTCCCTGCCAAAGCCATCGAAGGCCGTTCGCCCGGTCGCATCGCCTGGATGCGGCTCAAGCGTGACAAGGTCGCGCTGACCGGCGGCGTGGTCGTGATCCTGTTGATCCTGATCGCGGTGTTCGCACCGCAGATCGTGAGCCTGTTGGGCCACCCGCCCAACGAGTTCCACGAGGACATGATCGACCCGGACCTGGGCACGCCGATCGGCTCCTTCGGCGGTATGAGCTCCGAGTTCCTGCTGGGCGTCGAACCGACCAACGGCCGCGACGTGTTCAGCCGGATCGTCTACGGCGCCCGCATCTCGTTGGTCGTCGCGTTCCTCGCGGCCTTCGTTTCGGTCGTCATCGGCAGCTTCCTCGGCGCGCTGGCGGGCTTCCTCGGCGGCTGGGTGGACGGCGTCATCAGCCGCCTGATGGACCTGCTGCTGGCCTTCCCGCAGCTGCTGTTCACCATCGCCCTGGTCTCGGTCGTCCCCAACTCCCTTCTGGGCTTCGAGGGTTCCGGCGTCCGCATGGGCGTGCTGATCGTCGTCATCGGCTTCTTCGGGTGGCCGTACATCGGCCGCATCGTCCGCGGCCAGACGATCTCCCTGAGGGAGCGCGAGTACGTCGAGGCGGCCCGCAGCCTGGGCGCCGGCCGCGGCTACATCCTGATCAAGGAGCTGCTGCCGAACCTGGTCGCGCCGATCCTCGTCTACGCGACGCTGATCATCCCGACCAACATCCTGACGGAAGCGGCCCTCAGCTTCCTCGGCGCCGGCGTCAAGCCGCCCACCGCCTCCTGGGGAAAGATGCTGTCCGACGCCATCCCCATCTACCAGGACGACCCCATGTACATGGTGGTCCCGGGTATCACGATCTTCATCACCGTCCTGGCGTTCAACCTCTTCGGGGACGGGCTGCGTGACGCACTCGACCCCAAGGGCAGCTGAACCGCTTCTCGATTCACCCACCTATGGAGGTTGGACAATAGTGATCCGCAGAAAGCAGGCACTCGCGATCACCGCCGTGATCGCCGCCCTGTCCCTGACCGCCGCGTGCGGTGACGGCGACGGCAAGAAGTCCGAGGGCAAGGGCGGTGACGGCGGAGCGGCGTTCAACGCGGCCACCACCGGTCTCGTGAACCCGTCGGACGCCAAGGGCGGGGAGCTCAAGCTCTGGTCGCCGCAGGACGTCGACTACCTCGACCCGGCGCGTGCCTACTACGGCTTCGTGTGGAACATGCAGCGCCTCTACGTGCGCCAGCTGCTCGCGTACGACAGCAAGCCGGGCGAGGCGGGCACCAAGCTGGTCCCGGACCTCGCCGAGGCCCTGCCGGTGCTCAGCAACGACGGCAAGACCTACACCGTCAAGCTCAAGGACGGCGTCAAGTTCGAGGACGGCACGCCGGTCACCTCGAAGGACATCAAGTACGGCATCGAGCGCGTCTTCGCGCAGGACGTGCTGTCCGGTGGTCCGACGTACCTGATCGACCTGCTCGACCAGGGTCAGAAGTACCCCGGCCCGTACAAGGACACCGACCCGAACAAGATGGGTCTGAAGTCGGTCGAGACGCCGGACGACAAGACGGTCGTCTTCAACCTGGCGAGCGCCAACTCCGACTTCAGCTACCTGCTCGCCATGCCGTCCTCCTCGCCGGTCCCGGCGGCCAAGGACACGGGCGCCACGTACACCAACAAGCCGCTGTCCACCGGCCCTTACAAGGTGGAGAGCTTCACCGCGGGCAAGGGCGCCACCTTCGTCCGCAACGAGAACTGGGACCCGAAGACCGACACGATCCGCAAGGGTCTGCCGGACAAGGTCTCCTTCACGGTGACGACGAACCCGGACGACATGGACCAGCGCCTGCTGTCCGGTGACATCGACCTCGCGGTCGACGGCACGGGCATGCAGCAGGCCGGCAAGAACAAGGTCCTCAAGGACGAGAAACTCAAGAAGAACGCGGACAACCCGTTCACGGGCTACATCCGCTACTTCGCCTTCCCGCAGTCCGTCGCGCCGTTCGACAACGTCGAGTGCCGCAAGGCCGTCATCTACGCCGCCGACCCGAAGTCGCTGCAGACCGCCCGCGGCGGCCCGACCAGCGGTGACCTCGGCGCCAACATGCTGCCGCCCGGCATCCCCGGCTCGGACAAGTCCTTCGACCCGTTCGGCCTGACGAAGGGCGAGCCGCAGGAGGCCAAGGCCAAGGAGGCCCTCAAGGCCTGTGGCAAGCCCGACGGCTTCGAGACCACCATCGCCGTGCGCAACAACCGCGCGCCCGAGGTGAAGAGCGCGGAGTCCCTGCAGGCGGCCCTCGCCAAGGTCGGCATCAAGGCGACGATCGACCAGTACGACGGCAAGCTCTCCTCCTCCACGATCGGTTCGCCCGAGAACGTGAAGAAGAAGAACTACGGCATCATCGTCATGGGTTGGGGTGCCGACTACAACTCCGGCGCCGGCTTCCTCCAGCCCCTGGTCGACGGCTCGTTCATCCTGCCGAACGGCAACAACAACTACACCGAGCTGAACGACCCCGAGGTCAACGGTCTCTTCGACAAGGCCGCCTCCGCGGCCACGCCCGAGGCCGCCGCTCCGTTCTACACGGAGATCAACAAGAAGGTCATGGAGAAGGCGCTCTACCTGCCGATCAACTTCGACAAGGCCTTCGTCTACCACAACCCGCGCCTGACGAACGTCTACTTCAACGACTCCATGGGCAAGATCGACCTTGCCACGGTGGGCATCGCCGCCAAGTAGTCGCAGGCCAGGTTCAAAGCAACTCAGCACGCAAGTAAGTGCCTTCACCGCACATGCGCTAGTCCGAAGGGCAGGTGAAGGCCGCAGGCGGTGGCCGCCGTCCCCACGAGGGACGGCGGCCACCCGCCCCGGGCGGCCGACTGCAGTGCTCGTCTACCTCATACGGCGGCTGTTCAACGTCGCCGCCACGCTGCTGGTGGTCTCCGTGGTCACCTTCGGCATCTTCTTCGCGGTCCCGAAGCTGACCGGCAGCGATCCCGCGCTCATGTACGCCGGCCGCGAGACCAACGAGACCGCCCTGGCGGGCATCCGCGTGAAGATGGGCTTCGACAAGCCCATCTCCGAGCAGTACCTGCTCTTCCTCAAGGGCATCTTCGTCGGCCGCGACTACGACGGCGGCACGGATGTCACGCACTGCGCGGCGCCCTGCTTCGGTTACTCCTTCAAGACCGAGGCCCCCGTCTGGGAGACCATGCTCGACCGCATGCCGGTCACCCTCTCGCTCGCCCTCGGGGCGGCCGTGATCTGGGTGATCGCCGGTGTGGCCACGGGCGTCGTCTCCGCGCTCAAGCGCCGCACGGCCATCGACCGGACCGTCATGGTCGGCGCCCTCGCCGGCGTCTCCCTGCCGATCTTCTTCACCGGCATGGTGGCCCCCGCGATCTTCGTCTACGGCCTCGGCTGGCTGGACGTCTCCAACTACCAGCCACTCACCGAGGATCCACTGGCCTGGCTCAACAGCCTGATCCTGCCCTGGATCACCCTGGCCTTCCTCTTCGCCGCGACCTACGCCCGCATCACCCGGGCGACCATGCTCGAAGTGCTCGGCGAGGACTACATCCGCACCGCCCGCGCCAAGGGCCTCAAGGAGGGCGTGGTCATCCGCAAGCACGCCCTGCGCTCCACGCTCACCCCGATCGTCACCATGTTCGGCCTCGACCTCGGCGGACTCCTCGGCGGCGCGGTACTCACCGAGACGACCTTCAACTTCCAGGGCCTGGGCACGGCCGCCGTGGCCGCCATCGGCGCCGGCGACCTCCCCGTGATCATGGGAGTGACCCTGCTCGCCGCGCTCTTCGTGGTCATGGCGAACCTGATCGTGGACCTGCTGTACGCCGTCATCGACCCGCGCGTGAGGCTGACGTGACCGAGACCCCCGCCTCCACCCCCACCGCCTCCGGCGGGCCCGCCTTCGTCCCCGAACAGGCCGGCCCGCGGGACGGCGCGTACCTCTCCGTACGCGACCTGCGGGTGCACTTCCCGACCGACGACGGCCTCGTCAAGTCCGTCGACGGGCTCTCCTTCGACCTGGAACGCGGCAAGACCCTCGGCATCGTGGGCGAGTCCGGTTCCGGCAAGTCGGTGACCTCGCTGGCCATCATGGGCCTGCACCGCACCGGCAACGCCCGCAGCCGCCCGCACATCTCCGGCGAGGTCCGGCTCGACGGCGAGGACCTCGTCGCCGCCGACGCCGACCACGTGCGCAAGCTCCGCGGCCGCAAGATGGCGATGGTCTTCCAGGACCCGCTCTCGGCGATGCACCCGTACTACACGGTCGGCGCCCAGATCGTCGAGGCGTACCGCACCCACCACAAGGTCGACAAGAAGACCGCCCGCAAACGGGCCGTCGAGATGCTCGACCGGGTCGGCATCCCCGAGCCCCACCGGCGCGTGGACGCGTACCCGCACGAGTTCTCCGGCGGCATGCGCCAGCGCGCGATGATCGCCATGGCGCTCGTCAACAACCCCGAGCTGCTCATCGCGGACGAGCCGACCACCGCCCTGGACGTCACCGTCCAGGCGCAGATCCTGGACCTGATCCGCGACCTGCAGAAGGAGTTCGGCTCCGCGGTCATCATGATCACGCACGACCTGGGCGTGGTCGCCGAGATGGCCGACGAGATCCTCGTGATGTACGGCGGCCGGTGCATCGAGCGCGGCACCGCCGAGAAGGTCTTCTACGAGCCCCGGCACCCCTACACCTGGGGCCTGCTCGGCTCGATGCCGCGCATCGACCGCGACCAGACCGAGCGCCTCATCCCGGTCAAGGGTTCGCCCCCCAGCCTGATCAACATCCCGAGCGGCTGCGCCTTCAACCCGCGCTGCCCGTACGCCGACGTCCCCAAGGGCGGCATCACCCGCACCCAGCGGCCCGAGCTGGTCCAGGACGACAGCCGGCACTGGTCCGCCTGCCACATGTCGCAGGACGAGCGGACCCGGATCTGGACCGAAGAGATTGCGCCGAAGCTGTGACCGACATGAAGAAGGACGCCGCGAAGGGCGCCGCGAACGCCGCGAAGGACCCCGCCGGGCGCGTCGCGCGGGCGGGCGCCGAGGGATCCGACGCGGAGCCGCTGCTGAGGGTGACCGGGCTGGTCAAGCACTTCCCCATCAACAAGGGGCTGCTGCGCCGTCAGACCGGGGCGGTCAAGGCCGTGGACGGCATCGACTTCGACGTCCGCCGCGGCGAGACGCTCGGCGTCGTCGGTGAGTCCGGCTGCGGCAAGTCCACGATGGGCCGGCTGATCACGCGTCTGCTGGAGCCGACGGGCGGCACGGTCGAGTTCGAGGGGCGCGACATCACGCACCTCGGGGTCGCCGGGATGCGCCCGCTGCGCCGCGACGTGCAGATGATCTTCCAGGACCCGTACGGCTCGCTGAACCCGAGGCACACCGTCGGCACCATCGTCGGAGCCCCCTTCAAGCTCCAGGGGGTTTCCCCGGAGGGCGGGCTCAAGGCCGAGGTGCAGCGGCTGCTGTCGCTCGTGGGCCTCAACCCCGAGCACTTCAACCGCTACCCGCACGAGTTCTCGGGCGGCCAGCGCCAGCGCATCGGCATCGCCCGGGCCCTGGCCCTGAACCCGAAGCTGGTCGTCGCCGACGAACCGGTGTCCGCGCTGGACGTGTCGATCCAGGCCCAGGTGGTCAACCTGCTGGACGACCTCCAGGAGGAGCTCGGCCTCACGTACGTGATCATCGCGCACGACCTGTCGGTCATCCGGCACGTCTCGGACCGCATCGCGGTGATGTACCTCGGCAAGATCGTGGAGCTGACCGACCGCAAGTCGCTCTACGAGACCCCGATGCACCCGTACACCAAGGCGCTGCTGTCGGCCGTGCCGGTGCCGGACCCGCGGCGGCGCGGCGCGAAGAGCGGCCGCATCCTGCTCAAGGGCGACGTGCCCTCGCCGATCTCCCCGCCGAGCGGCTGCCGCTTCCACACCCGGTGCTGGAAGGCCACGCAGATCTGCACGACGCAGGAGCCGCCGATGCTGTCACTGGCCACCGGCCACCAGGTCGCCTGCCACCACCCCGAGAACGCCCCGGACCAGGCTCCGGGCGACAAGGCCCTGCCCGGCGCGGCGGACGCGGTGGTGTCGGTCCCGGAGTAGCGGACGAGACCGGCACCAGCGATGGAGCGGGGCCCCCGGGACACGTCCCGGGGGCCCCGCTCCGTTTCCGGGCGACAATGGCGGGGTGCTCCACGATCTCTTCCCGCCCGGCATCCAGCACGCCCTGGACCTCGCGGGCATTTTTGTCTTCGCCACCGCGGGCGCGCTGCTCGCCGTGCGCAAGAACTTCGACGTCTTCGGCATCGCCGTGCTCGCCCTCGTCACCGCCCTCGGCGGCGGCCTGCTGCGCGACCTGTGCATCGGCGCCGTGCCGCCCGCGGCCTTCGGGGAGCTGAGCTTCTTCGTCACGCCGCTGATCGCCGCCGCGCTCGTGTACTTCCTGCATCCCGAGGTCCAGCGCATCAACCGGGCCATCAACGTGTTCGACGCCGCCGGCCTCGGCCTGTTCTGCGTGACGGGCACGACCAAGGCCTACGAGTACGGCCTCGGGCTGACCGCGTCCGCCGCCCTGGGCCTGGCCACGGCGGTCGGTGGTGGCGTGCTGCGCGACGTCCTCGCCAACGAGGTGCCGTCGCTGCTGCGCGACCGGGAGATGTACGCGGTGCCGGCCGTCGTGGGCGCGGCCATGGTGGCGCTCTTCATCGCCTTCGAGACGCTGAACGCCGTGACGACCGGCCTCGCGATCGTCACCACCTTCGTGCTGCGGCTGCTCGCCATGCGCTACCACTGGCGGGCGCCGCTGGCCTGGAACCGGCGCTCGTCGGTGGCCGAGGAGCCGTAGCGCGGGTGGTGGGGCCGTGCGGGCCGGGGGGTGAAATCAAAAGCTACCGCTTAGTAGCTTCCCGGTGTACCGTCGTTCCATGGCATACGCAGCGGCCCAGGCCTCCATCGGCGACAGCGAATTCGACCGCGACACCGGCATCTCCCCCCGCGCGGGCGAGCCCGGCGCGTACGACGCGGAACTCTCCGCCGGCTGGACGATCATCACCGCCGTCAACGGCGGCTACCTGCTGGCCCTGGTCGGCCGTGCCCTGTCCGCCGCCCTGCCGCACCCGGACCCCTTCACCGTCTCCGCGCACTACCTGACCTCCTCGGTGCCCGGCCCCGCCGTCATCCGCACCCAGGTCGTCCGCGTCGGCCGCACCCTCTCCACCGGCCAGGCCTCCCTGTTCCAGTTCGACGAGAACGGCGCCGAGGTCGAGCGCATCCGCGTCCTCGCCTCCTACGGCGACCTCGCCGCGCTGCCCGACGCCGTGCACACCGCCGCCGTGCCGCCCGCCTTCCCCGCCTACGAGGACTGCCTCGGCGCCGAGGCCGGCCCGGCCCCCATCCCCGGCAGCTCCGCCATCGTCGACCGCCTCCGGTTGCGGCTGGACCCGGCGACCGCCGGCTGGGCCGTCGGCGCACCCTCCGGCAAGGGCGAGATGCGGGCCTGGTTCGAACTGGCCGACGGCCGCGACCCCGACCCGTTCTCGCTGCTCCTCGCGGTGGACGCGCTGCCGCCGACCGCCTTCGACCTCGGGCTGGTCGGCTGGGCGCCGACCGTCGAACTGACCACCCACATCCGCTGCCGTCCCGCCCCCGGGCCGCTGCGGGTCTCCATCACCACCCGCAACATGGCCGGCGGCTTCCTGGAGGAGGACGCCGAGGTCTGGGACTCCGCGGACCGGCTCGTGGCCCAGTCCCGGCAGCTCGCGCGGGCGCCGAGGTAGCCGTCCCGACGGCGCGGACCGGCGGGGGCCGTTCGGTTGCCCCCGCCCGCTGGGGATCCCGGACCCGGGGGACTCGTAGAATCGGGGGATCATGGCCTACCTCGACCACGCCGCCACCACCCCGATGCTGCCGGAGGCCGCTGCGGCGATGACCGCGCAGTTCGCCGCCACGGGTAACGCGTCCTCCCTCCACGCCGCCGGCCGCCGTGCCCGCCGCACCGTCGAGGAGGCCCGCGAGGCCCTCGCCGAAGCCCTCGGCGCCCGGCCGAGCGAGGTGGTGTTCACCTCCGGCGGCACGGAGGCCGACAACCTCGCCGTCAAGGGCCTGTACTGGGCCCGCCGCGACGCCGAACCCGCCCGGACCCGGGTCCTCGCCAGCCCCGTCGAGCACCACGCCGTCCTCGACGCCGTGCACTGGCTCGCCGAGCACGAGGGCGCGCGCGTCGAGTACCTGCCCGTCGACCGGCACGGGCGCGTGCGGCCGGAGGCCTTCCGGGAAGCCGTCGAACGCGACCCGGACGACGTGGCCCTGGCCACCGTCATGTGGGCCAACAACGAGATCGGCACCGTCATGCCGGTCCGCGAACTGGCCGGCATCGCCCGCGAGTACGGCATCCCCCTGCACTCCGACGCCGTCCAGGCCTTCGGGCAGCTCGACGTCCGCTTCGGTGACAGCGGCCTCGCCGCCATGACCGTCAGCGCGCACAAGATCGGCGGGCCGTACGGCATCGGCGCGCTGCTGCTCGGCCGCGACCAGAGCCCCGTCCCCGTGCTCCACGGCGGCGGACAGGAACGACACGTCCGCTCCGGCACCCTCGACGTACCGGCCGTCGCCGCCTTCGCGGTGGCCGCCGTACTCGCCGCCGAGCGGCGGGAACGGTTCGCGGCGGAGGTCGGCGCGCTGCGCGACGAACTGATCGGCGCCGTGCTGCGGGCCGTCCCCGACGCCGTCCTCGGCGGCGACCCCGAGGACCGGCTCCCGGCCAACGCCCACTTCAGCTTCCCCGGCTGCGAGGGGGACTCCCTGCTGCTCCTCCTGGACGCGCAGGGCATCGAGTGCTCCACCGGCTCCGCCTGCACCGCCGGCGTCGCCCAGCCCAGCCACGTCCTGCTGGCCACGGGCACCGACCCGCAGCTGGCGCGCGGCACGCTGCGGTTCTCCCTCGGCCACACCTCCACGAAGGAGGACGTCGCCGCGGTCGCCGCAGCCATCGGCCCCGCGGTGACCCGGGCCCGCACGGCGGGCCTCAGCTAGTGCCGTGACCGGAAAGGTCCACCGGTTCGCGGCGCCCGGCACGGCACCTCGCCGCGTTGTCGGACCGCGGAAGTACGTCCAGTACATGCCGCGGCCCTCCGCCTTGCGATGCACCGCACCGGACACCGCGAACCGGCGAACCTTCCCGGCCACAGCACCAGGGCCTGTCCCCTCCGGAGGATCAACCGGTGCGGCGGGATCGGACGCCACGGACGGCCGCGGGCGAGGGTGTGCGGGCGGCAACGCGTCCCACCGACACCTCGTCCCACCGACACCCCGTCCCACCGACACCCCGTCACGTCGGCGCGGGCTCCACCGGCGCGGGCTCCACCGGCACCGGCCGGCGAGAGCCCGCCTTCCGGTCAGAGGTACTCGCGGGCGAATTCCACCGCCCACTCGACCGCCGCCACCGGGACGCCGTCCGACCGCGGGTCGACGGTCAGGCGGGCGGTCTCCCAGCCCTGGTCGTGGTCGCGGTGGATCGCGAAGTGGGCCTGCTCGGGCCCGCCCGGCGCTCTGACGGCGAACTCGATCGCCCGGTCGTCGCCGTCCGTCCCGACCGTGCCGATCGTCATGCCTGCGACTTCGAAGTCCACTGCCCCGCGCCCCTCGCGTAGATGCCGTCCGAGAGGCCAAGCCTCCACCCCCGGACTGACAACCGCATGAGTGCGCGTACTCAGCCGGGCGGCTCGGAGCCCAGCGCCTCGCGCACCATGCGGATGTAGCGGTCCCAGTCCCAGTGGCGGCCCGGGTCCGTGTGGTCGGCGCCCGGCACCTCGGAGTGGCCCACGATGTGCTCGCGGTCGACGGGTATCCCGTAGCGACGACAGACGTCCGCCGCGAGCTTCGCCGAGGCCGCGTACATGGCGTCCGTGAAGTCCTGCGGCCGGTGCACGAAGCCCACGTGCTCGATGCCGACGCTGCGCTCGTTCATCGAGCGGTTGCCCGCGTGGTAGGCCACGTCCAGCTCGCGCACCATCTGCTCGATGTGCCCGTCCTGGCGCACGATGTAGTGCGCCGACGCCTTGTGCCACGGGTTCTTGAACGCGTCGACCGAGGAGGCGAAGCCGCCCTGTGTGACATGCACGACGATCCGGTCCACCCGGTAGTCGTCCGGCCGGTCGGCCAGCCGCCAGTTCGCGGGCGACGCCGCCGTCCAGCTCGCGCCGACGTGATCGAGCTCGCCCTCCTTGCGGGGCTTGGACACCCCCGGCATCAGCCACCAGGCCCGGCCGATCTCCTCGCGCCCGACGACCGCCGCCGCCGCGAGCACGCCGAGGCCGCCGAAGAGCACCGCCCTGCGGGTCCTTCGCGGTGGTTTCCCGCCCTTGTCCGCCTGCTCCGTCATGTGATCCACCCCCCACAGCCGATAACGCGCTGTGACCCCGCTCGGTTCCCCGTACTCTGGACGGTGCTATGACTGAGAACCTGCCGCGCACCGCCCGTCCCCTTCGCGTCCTGGCCGCCATGTCCGGCGGCGTGGACTCCGCCGTCGCCGCCGCCCGCGCGGTCGAAGCCGGGCACGACGTCACCGGCGTCCACCTGGCGCTCTCCGCGAACCCGCAGTCCTTCCGGACCGGGGCCCGCGGCTGTTGCACCATCGAGGACTCCCGGGACGCCCGTCGCGCCGCCGACGTCATCGGCATCCCGTTCTACGTGTGGGACCTCGCCGAGCGCTTCCGCGAGGACGTCGTCGAGGACTTCATCTCCGAGTACGAGGCCGGGCGCACGCCGAACCCCTGCCTGCGCTGCAACGAGAAGATCAAGTTCGCGGCGCTGCTCGACAAGGCCCTCGCCCTCGGCTTCGACGCCGTCTGCACCGGCCACTACGCCACCGTCGTCCTCAACGAGGACGGCTCCCGCGAGCTGCACCGCGCCTCCGACATGGCCAAGGACCAGTCGTACGTCCTCGGCGTGCTCGACGAGAAGCAGCTCGCCCACGCCCTCTTCCCGCTCGGTGACACCCTCACCACCAAGGAAGAGATCCGTGCCGAGGCCGAGGAGCGGGGCCTGGCCGTCGCGAAGAAGCCCGACAGCCACGACATCTGCTTCATCGCCGACGGCGACACCCAGGGCTTCCTCGCGAACCGCCTCGGCAAGGCCGAGGGCGACATCGTCGACGAGACCGGGGAGAAGGTCGGCACCCACGAGGGCGCCTTCGGCTTCACCATCGGCCAGCGCAAGGGCCTGCGCATCGGGCACCCCGCCGCCGACGGCAAGCCGCGCTACGTCCTCGACATCTCGCCGGTGAACAACACCGTCACCGTCGGCCCCGTCGAGGCCCTCGACGTCAGCGCCCTCACCGCGATCCGGCCCCGCTGGTGCGGCTCCACGGCCGCCGCCCCCGGCACCTACACCGCGCAGCTGCGCGCCCACGGCGGCGAGACCGAGGTCTTCGCCGAGCTCGTGGACGACGAGCTGCGCGTCGCCTTCAGCGAGCCGGTCCGCGGTGTGGCCCCGGGCCAGGCGATCGTGCTCTACGACGGCACCCGCGTGGTCGGCTCCGCGACCATCGCCACCACGACCCGGGCCGCAGCCGCGGTCTGACGCGGCGCGGTACGGGCCGTAGCGGGCCGCACGGGCCGAGCGGGCCCCACGGGTCAGGCCACCGTCAGGACGATCTTGCCGGTGGTGCGGCCCAGTTCGCCGATCTCGTGGGCCTTCGCGGCCTGCTCCAGCGGCAGCACCGTGTCCACCAGGGGCTTCAGCAGCCCCTGATCGGCCAGGGCGGCGATGCCCTCCAGGCCCCCCAGGTCGGGCTCGACCAGCATCCACACGGCCCGCGCGGCGCCGGCGTCCGCCGGGACGGAGTCCGGGCCCGGCAGCGAGATCAGGTGGCCGCCTGCCTTCAGGACCTTCAGGGAGCGCTCCGCGGTCCCGTCGCCGAGGGCGTCGATCACCACGTCCACCTCGGAGACCGCCTCGGTGAAGTCCTGCTCCCGGTAGTCGATGAGCTCGTCGGCGCCCAGCTCGCGCAGCAGCTCGTGCTTGGCCGCGCTCGCCGTGCCGATGACGTACGCGCCGCGCGCCTTGGCGATCTGCACCGCCAGGTGGCCGACGCCGCCCGCCGCCGCGTGCACCAGGACCCGCTGCCCGGCCGTGACGCCGGCGGTGTCCACCAGCGCCTGCCAGGCGGTCAGCGCCGCCAGCGGCAGCGCCGC
Organism: Streptomyces sp. Isolate_45; assembly: GCF_024721315.2. Taxonomy (GTDB): domain Bacteria; phylum Actinomycetota; class Actinomycetes; order Streptomycetales; family Streptomycetaceae; genus Streptomyces. Next base: position 2,019 of record NZ_JANFAK020000077.1, on the reverse strand, counting down.
CGCCTGGACGTGGTCCAGGGAGACGGGCTTGCGGGCGAAGTGCCGGGCCGGGGCCACCACGTACTCGGCGTACGCGCCGGCCTGCCGCGGGAAGAGCGGCATCCCGAACACCTCGTCGCCCGCGCCGTGGAGGGTCACGCCGGGGCCGGCAGCCTCGACCGTGCCGGAGACGTCCCAGCCCACGATCGGGGTCTCGCCCCAGCTGATCAGGCCGCCGCTCGCGCGGGTCTTCCAGTCGACCGGGTTCACGCCGGCCGCGTGGACCCGGACCAGGATCTCGCCCAGCCCGGGCTCCGGGCGCTCGATCTCCCGCTCGACCAGGTTCTCGGGACCGCCCCACTCGTTCACGACCATCGCGCGCATGTCTGTCCGCCTCATTCCGTCCGATTGGTGTCCGTACCGGGCCGTTCCGTTTCCCGGCGACGTGTTCCAGATTCGGACACCGCGAGGCCCGACGGTATTGGCCGTCCGGCCACTATGTGACAGGATCTGGCCATGAGCGAGGTGCGTACGGACCCGATGGAACCCGCGATACCGGCGGGGCGGAGCGGCGCGGACGACCGCCACCTGGTCGCCGTCCTCGCCCTGCCCGGCTTCCCGCCGTTCGAGCTGGGGATCCCCTCCCGGGTCTTCGGCAGCGCCGTCGACGAGAACGGCGCCGTCCTGTACGAGGTCGTCGTCTGCACCGCGGACGGCGGACCCGTGACGAGCGACGCCGGATTCGCCATCCAGCCCGCCGCCGGCCCCGAGGCCCTGGCCGCCGCCGACACCGTGATCATCCCGCCCACCCACGCCATGCCCGAGCTGGCCCTCGGGGGGCCGCTGCCGCCCGAGGTGGCCGCGGCGATCGCCGGCATCCGCCCCGGCACCCGCCTGGTCTCCATCTGCAGCGGGTCCTACGTCCTCGCCGCAGCCGGGCTCCTCGACGGCCGCCCCGCGACGACCCACTGGAACCTCGCCCCCGAATTCCGCAGGGCCTACCCCCGGGTCCTCGTCGACGAGGAGGTCCTCTTCGTCGACGACGGCGACATCCTGACCTCCGCCGGGGTCTCCGCCGGCGTCGACCTGTGCCTGCACCTGGTCCGCCGCGACCATGGCGTCGCCACCACCAACCGGGCCGCCCGGATGTGCGTCGTACCGCCGTGGCGGGACGGCGGGCAGGCCCAGTACATCGACCGGCCCGTCCCCGAACCCACCGTCGCCACCACCACGGCCACCCGCGCGTGGGCCCTGGAGCGCCTCGCCGAACCCATCGCCCTCGCCGAACTCGCCGCCCACGCCCGGATGAGCCTGCGCACCTTCACCCGGCGCTTTCGCGACGAGGTCGGCATGACCCCCGTGCAGTGGCTCACCACCCAACGGCTGGAGATCGCGCGGCAGTTGCTGGAGTCCAGCGACCTGCCGGTCGACCTCGTCGCCCACCGCGCCGGCTTCGGCTCCGCCAACTCCCTGCGCCAGCACATGCGTTCCGCCCTCGGCGTCTCCCCGATCGCCTACCGCCGCACCTTCCAGCCGCACGGACCCGCCGAGCCCCACCCCGCGGCGGCCGTCCCCGCGACCTGACATGACCTGCCGGGTCATCGACCCGGGGGGTACCCCCTCGGGCACGATGGAACCCGACGGCCCGGGGGACCCCGGGCCCGTGACGGGGGAGACCGCCATGACCGCGTACGCCATCGCCCACATACGTCCCGAGGCCGTGAACGAGGACATCCTCCGCTACATCGAGGAGATCCAGTCGACGATGGAGCCCTTCGGCGGTCAGTTCCTCGTCCACGGCGCGGAGGTCGAGGTCCTCGAAGGCCCCTTCCCCGGCACCATCGTCATGATCGGCTTCCCGGACATCGAGCGGGCCCGCGCCTGGTACGCCTCGCCCGCCTACCAGGAGATCCTGCCGCTGCGCACCGCCCACATCGCGGGCGAGGCGTTCCTGGTCGAGGGCGTCCCCGCCGGCTACGACGCGCGCAGGACGGCCGCCGCGCTGCGGGCCCAGGCCGGCCTCTGACCCGGTCGGACCAC
>NZ_JANFAK020000076.1 GCF_024721315.2 Streptomyces sp. Isolate_45 | reverse complement strand
GCGGCCGGGGTGCCCGCCACCGGGGAGTCCGCGGCCGGGGCGTCGGCCGCCGAGCAGGCCGCCGCCGCGGAGAAGCCCGTCGTCGCGGGGACCACGGTCGATCACCTCACCGAGACCTACCGGGCCCACTACCGCTCGCTCCTCGGCCTGGCCGCGCTCCTCCTCGACGACACCGCCTCCTGCGAGGACGTCGTCCAGGAGGCCTTCATCCGCGTCCACTCGGCCCGCAACAGGGTCCGGGACCGGGACAAGACCCTGGCCTACCTGCGCCAGACCGTGGTGAACCTCTCGCGCTCCGCGCTGCGCCGCCGCATCCTCGGCCTGAAGCTCCTCTCGAAGCCCATGCCGGACATGGCGAGCGCGGAGGAGGGTGCGTACGACCAGCTGGAACGCGACGACCTGATCAAGTCGATGCGGGGACTCCAGCGCCGACAGCGTGAGGTGTTGGTGCTGCGCTACTTCGCGGACATGACGGAGGTCCAGGTCGCCGAGACGCTCGGCATATCGCTCGGCTCGGTCAAGGCGTACGGTTCGCGGGGCATTGCCGCGCTGAGGGTGGCGATGGAGGCTGCGCAGTCATGACGGACGACCACAAGAATCCGACGGACCCGGCGGGAACCGCCGGGCACGACGGTGACGAACAGGCCCTACGGAGCCTGCTGGCCGGGGCCGTCCGGGGCCTGGAGCCCTCCGAGGACGCGCTGGAGCGGCTGCGCCGGGCGGTGCCCGCCCGCCGGGCCCGTAAACGCCAGGCCGTCGTAGGGGCGGCAGCGGCGGTACTGCTGGCCGCGACCGCGGTTCCGGCGGCCCTGCACCTGGGGGGCGAGCAGGGAACCACCACGGACCACTCGGCGATGGCCGGGCACGGTCAGGCACAGAGCGGGAAGACCGAGGACCCGGCGGAGCCCCGCCACAACGGGGCCGGGACCGGCAACCAGCCGAGGCCGACGCGGTCCACCGGCCCGGCACTGGAGGACGGCACCGGCGAACAACCGTCCCCGTCGGCCGGCGGGTCCGCGTCCGGCGGCGTCACGGCCGGCCCGTCCGGCACCGGGGCCACGGCCGGCGCGGCGACCGGCAGCGGTCCGGGTATCGAGCAGACGCCCCCGGCGGCGGCCTCCGGAGCGGTCCCCGCCTGCACCTCCGAGCAGTTGGGCGTGCGGGGCAGCGCCCGTGCTCCCGAGAGCGACGGCAAGGTGTACGGCAGCTTCAAGGTCACCAACGTGTCGGCACGCGGCTGCACGGTCACCGGCCCGGACCGCGTGACGGCCGCCTCGCTGGCGACGACGCCGCCCGCGCAGGGCCCCGCGGTGACGGTGACGGGCCACCGGGAGGGGGATCCCGCGAGCGGGCTGCTGCCGGCCCCGTCGGCCGAGACGCCCCAGCTGGTCCTCGACCCGAACAGCGCCTACGAGGTGCGCTTCGCCTGGGTGCCGACCGCCGAGTCCTGCCCCGCGGCGACGCCGAACCCCTCGGGGAAGCCCGTCGAGCAGGGCGGCCCGGCGCAGGGTCCGGCCGGTTCGACGGATCCTGCGGCGGCGGGAGAGGCCGGCGCGAGCCCGGCCGCGGAGGCGGACCCGCTCAGCGGTTCCACGGCGCCCGACCCGGCCGGCGTGGAGGTGTCCCACACGCCCAGCACGCCGCTGGCGGGGGCCCCGGTCACGCACACCACGATCCCGGCGGCCTGCGGCGGGACGGTCTACAGGACGGGCATCATCGCGCCGGCCGCGCCGTAGCGGAGGACGCGTCCGGGACGTCGGGGCCGGGTTCACCGGTCGTGACCCGCGCGGAGGCGACCGGGGTGGACGGCAGCAGGCCGGCCTCGGCGTCGCGCAGGGTCTCCACCTCGCGGCGGTACAGCCGGAACCACATGAAGATGACGAAGGCGACGAAGACGAACCACTCACCGGTGTAGCCGAGGTTCTGGAAGGCCTTCAGGTCGAGGCCCGTGTTGTTCGGGGCCTTCGCGGGGACCGGGGTCATCCCGTCGACGGGGGTCTGCACCGTCAGCCAGGCGTCGTAGAGGGGATCGGGCACCAGGTTGACCAGCGTGGCCGACCCGATCACCCCGAGCTGCCCCTCCGGCAGGCCGCCCTGGGAGTGGACGCCCTTGGTCCCGGAGTTCTCCGAGGACTGCAGGGCTCCGCTGACCTCGACCCGGCCGGTCGGCGGTGCCGGGGCCTTCGCCGCGTCGGCCGGTCCCGGCAGCCAGCCCCGTACGACGGGGACGGTCCTGCCCGAGTCGGTGCGCAGCAGGGTCAGGACGTAGAAGCCCTGCTCGCCGTCGAGCCGCCGCTCGGGGACGAGCAGCTGGCGCCCGTACTCCCCGGCGGTGGAGGCGAGCCGGCCGGAGGTCTCCGTGGTCACCGGCAGCAGCGAGTCCAGCGGGGCCGTCGCCAGGTCGGCGGGCCGCTCCGCGGTCGCCTCCCGGTGGCTGCCGACGCGATCCTCGAAACGGCCGAGCTGCCAGGACCCCATGAACAGGCAGAAGGGGATGGCGAGCGCGACGAAGACGTTGATCCCCCACCAGCGCGGGGTCAGGAGAAACCGGTGCACGCCACCACGGTACGGGGGGTGCGGGGCCGACCGGCCCCCGGGGCCGGGCCCGCAACCCGCCCCGCCGCCCAGGGGCGGCGGGGCGGGGAGGGTGCCGCGGCGCCCCGGAGGGCCCCGGTCTCACCGCTTCAGGTGCTTGAGGGCGAATTCGAGGTCCATCCGTACCTGCTTGATGCGTTCCTCGACGACCAGAGAGCCGTGCCCGGCGTCGTAGCGGTACACCTCGTGGACCGCACCGCGGGCGGCGAGGCGGTCGACGTAGTTGTCGATCTGACGGATCGGGCAGCGCGGGTCGTTGACCCCGGCGGCGATGTGCACGGGAGCCGTGACGGCGTCGACGTACGTCAGCGGCGAGGACGCCTCGAAGCGTTCGGGGACCTCCTCCGGGGTTCCGCCGAACAGCGTGCGGTCCAGGGACTTCAGGGCCTCCATCTCGTCGTGGTACGCCGTGACGTAGTCCGCGACGGGTACGCCGGCCAGGCCCACGGCCCAGGCGTCGGGCTGGGTGCCGAGGCCGAGCAGGGTCAGGTAGCCGCCCCAGGACCCGCCGGACAGGACGAGGCGGTCCGGGTCGGCGAGGCCGGAGGCCACGGCCCACTCCCGGACGGCCGCGACGTCCTCCAACTCGATCAGGCCGACGCGGTGCTTGAGGGCGTCGGTCCACTCCCGGCCGTAGCCGGTGGATCCGCGGTAGTTGACCCGGACCACCGCGAAGCCGTGGTCCAGCCAGGCGGCCGGGGTGGCGAGGAAGGAGTCGCTGTCGTGCCAGGTGGGCCCGCCGTGGATCTCGAAGATCGTCGGGAAGGGGCCCTCGCCGTGGCCCGTCGGACGCTGGGCGAGGGCGTGGATGCGGCCGCCGGGGCCGTCCACCCACACGTCCTCCACCGGCACCGAGCCCGGCGGCCGGAAACCGGGCGGGTCGAGTACGACGACGCCGGCGGTGGAGCGGACGGAGGCCGGTTCGGCCGCCGAGGACCACTGGTACTCGACGGTGCCGTCCGGGCGGGCCGTCGCGCCCGACACCGACCCCGGGGGCGTGTCCACCCGTACGAGTTCCCGCGCGGCCAGGTCATAGCGCCACAGCTCGCTGCGTGCCTCGAAGCTGTGCGCGATCAGCAGGGCGGACCCGTCCGGGTACCACTCGGCGCTGACGTCTCCGGGCAGGTCGATCGCCAGGTCCTCCTCGGCGCCGGTGCTCACGTCCCAGACCATCGGCTCCCAACGGCCGCGCCGCTGGTGGCCGACGAGGAGGCGGGTGTCCCCGGCGACGGGCGCGAAACCGAGCACCTCCAGGCCGAGCTCCTCCGTGCCGCCGCGGGAGTCGTCGAGCTCGGCGACGGTGGCCCCGTCGAGGGTGACGACGCGCAGCGCCGAGTGCATGGCGTCGCCGTGCTCCGTGTGCTCGATGGCCAGGAGGGTGCCGTCGCGGGAGAGGTCGCCGACACCGGCGGACTCGCGGTGCCGGTAGACGACGGTGGGGGCGCCGCCGTTCGGCCGGACGACATGGATGGTCGATCCGTCCTCGTCCGTGGACCGGCCGACGACCGCCGTGCCGTCCCGGCCGATGGCGAGGCCTGCCGAGTAGGAGGGCTCCAGGCCGGGGGTGGCGGGTTCGTCCGGGCCGCCCGCGAAGGGCTGGCGGACCCAGGTGCCGAACTCGTCGCCGTCGGTGTCGGAGAACCACCAGATCCACTCGCCGTCGGGCGAGAGGGTGCCGTCGGTGGTGCCGTTGGGGCGGTCGGTGGCCTGGCGCTGGGTTCCGGTGGCGCGGTCCCAGGCGTAGAGCTCGTAGGTGCCGGTCGCGTTGGAGACGAAGAGCGAGCGGTCCGGGGCGTCCTCGGCCCATTCGGGCAGGCCTACGCGTGGAGCCCGGAAGCGCTTCTCCCAGTCGGGCATCTCTCGCGTCTCGGGGGTGTCGCCGGGGGTCACATCGCTGTCGCTGGTCATGCCCTCCATTCTTGCCGCACCGGCGTCGCTGACGCGTCGAGATGCCGACCGGGCCGAACGGGCGCATGGTGGTGGGCGTACGCGATCGCTGACGAGAGGGTGTTGATCATGGCCAAGAAGGCGCGCGGCGGTCACCACGCCCACCAGGATTCCGAGCGTGCGATGGCGAAGAACACGGCGGCCGAGGCGCGTGCCAAGGCCGCGGTCAGAGACGTGCAGTCGGTCGCCGCGAAGACGAGAGGCATGCAGCAGAAGGCCCAGGCCAAGCGCGGTTGAGACGTCCACGCCCCCGAGTCTCCGCACCGGTCACGGCCCGCCGTTCCACGTGAAACAGCGGGCCGCGTGTGCCCGTTTCACGTGGAACGACCTGCCGCGCGCATGCGGCGTTTCACGTGAAACGAAGACCCGCGTCCGTACGCTGGCCGCATGCGGATGATCGTCAGGGGTGCCCGGCTGCTCGACACACCAGCGCATGCCCTCTCCGACGTGGAAGTCGGTGAGGACGGCCGGATCGCGCGCGTGGTCCCGTACGACGACCAGAAGGAACCACCGGCGACCGGGGTGCTGATCGAGGCCCACGGCGGCCTCCTCACCGCGCCCTTCGTCGAGCCCCACATCCACCTGGACACGGCCCTCACGGCCGGGCAGCCGCGCCCCAACGCCTCCGGGACGCTCTGGGAGGGCATCGCCTGCTGGAGCGACCGCAAGCGGACCCTGACCCGCGAGGACGTCATCGACCGGGCGACCGAGGTGCTGCGCTGGCAGGCGGCCAACGGGGTGCTCCACGTCCGCACCCACTGCGACGTCACCGACCCCTCCCTCACCGCGCTCGATGCGCTGCTGGAGGTCCGCGACCGGGTGCGGGACGTCATGACCCTCCAGATCGTCGCCTTCCCGCAGGAGGGCATCGAGTCCTTCCCCGACGGGGCGGCGCTGCTGCGCGAGGCCGTGTCCCGCGGGGCGGACGTCGTCGGGGCCATCCCGCACTTCGAGGACACCCGCGAGGACGGGATCGCCTCGCTGGGCAAGGCCTTCGCGCTGGCCGAGGAACACGGGCTGCGCGTCGACGCCCACTGCGACGAGATCGACGACGAACAGTCCCGCTTCGTGGAAACGCTGGCCACCCTGGCCATGCGATCGGGGCTGCGCGACCGCGCGACCGCCTCGCACACGACGGCCATGGGCTCCTACAACGGCGCCTACGCGTTCAAGCTCCGGCGACTGCTGTCCCGTTCGGGCATCAACCTCGTCTCCAACCCCTTCGCGAACCTCAACCTCCAGGGCCGGTTCGACGCCTATCCCAAGCGGCGCGGCCTCACCCAGGTGAAGGAGATGCTGGCGGCCGGGGTCAACGTGGCCTTCGGCCACGACGACGTCATGGACCCGTGGAACGCGCTGGGCACGGCGAACCCGCTCCAGACCGCCCTCGTCGGGGTCTACGCCGCCCAACTCACCGGAGCGGACGAGATCCCGCTCGCCTTCTCGATGGTGACGGACCGCGCGGCCCGGGTGCTGGGCCTCGACGCGTCCGAGTACGGGATCCACGAGGGCGCCCCGGCGTCCTTCGTGCTGCTGCCCGCCCCCACTCCGGAGGAGGCGATCCGCCGTCAGGTCCGGCCCCGGTACGTGGTCGCCCGGGGCAGCGTCCTCGCGCAGACGCGTCCGCAGCCGGCCCTGCTGAACTGGCCGGGCGAGCCCCCGTCGGAGGTGGACTTCACCCGGGGAACCTAAGGTGCGGCCATGACACGGACCCAGTACGAACCCGACTCCCGCGCGGCCCGTTCCGCCTTGGAGATCGCCTCCGAGTACGCGGACGCGGCCCTGCTCAACCACTCCGTCCGCTCCTACGCCTTCGCCGTCGAGTACGCGCGCGAGCAGGGGATCGCGTACGACGCGGAACTCCTCTACGTCAGCGCCCTGCTGCACGACCTGGGCCTGGCCGCGCCGTTCGACAGCCACACCCTGCCCTTCGAGGAGGCCGGCGGGCACGTGGCCCGGGTGTTCACGGCGGGGTTGGGCTGGGCGCCCGCCCGCCGGGCCCGCGCTCAGGAGGTGATCGTCCTGCACATGCGGGACGACGTCGGCGCCGCCGAGGACGCGGAGAGCCACCTCCTCCAGGTGGGCACGAGCGCGGACGTCTCGGGGCTGCGCGTCACGGAGTTCGACCCGTCGTTCACGGCCGGACTGTTGGCCGCGCACCCGCGGTTGGGCTTCGGCGCGGCCTTCCTCGCGCTCGTCGAGGACCAGGCCGTGCGCAAGCCGGCGTGCGCGGCCGCCGGCTACGTCGCGGGCGGAGCTGCGGCCCGGATCGGGTCGAACCCGCTGGACCGCTGAACGGCGAAGGCCCAGGTCGACGACCTGGGCCTTCAGCCGACGGGATCGGGGTGCGGGGACGCTGTCACCACGGCCGCCCGGGCTACACGGCTACGGCGTGCTCGACCGCTTCCAGGGGTCGGTCCAGCTGGAACTCGCGGTGCAGCAGGTCCACGGCCCGCCCGCAGTGCGCCTTGGCCAGCGTGAACGAGGTACGGACCTGGGAGGTCGACACCGAGTAGGCCTCGATGCCCGCCTTGCCCAACGCGGCCAGCATGCGGCCCGTGGTCCTGGGCTGACTCAGCAGCCCGGCGCCGACGAGGGACACCTTCCCGACGCGTTCGTGGATGTCGGCCGCGCACTCCAGCCGGGCGAGCACCTCACGGAGGGCCTCGACGTGGGTGCGCGCGATGGTGAAGTCCCATCCGTAGCCGATGTCCCGGTCGCCGAAGCGGGCGACGAGGTCCACGGCGACCGAGGCTTCGGCGCGGCCGGCGTCACGGTCACCGCCGCACCGGGCACCCCGGTCCGCCCGGCCGAGAACGCCTACGACCGCCTGGGCCACGTCATCGCCACCGGCCCCGACACCCCCGCGGTGACCGCCTCCTTGGACGCGGCCCTGAACGCCCTCCGCGTCGACATCACCCCGCCCCCGAACTGACCGCCCGGACATGAAAACAGGTCAGGTGGCCTACTCAATGAGTAGGCCACCTGACCTGGTACTACAGTGTCGGGGTGGCGGGATTTGAACCCACGACCTCTTCGTCCCGAACGAAGCGCGCTGCCAAGCTGCGCTACACCCCGATCGTCGCTTTGGCGTCTTGCTGCCGTGGCGACATCGATTACTTTAGCGGACCCTCGCCCGGAGACGAAATCCGGTTTTCACGGGGCGCCGCCGGGGCGGCGCGGCCCGGTCGTCAGGCCTTCGGGGTCAGGGTCAGGAGGGTCGCTTCCGGCGGGCAGGCGAAGCGGACCGGGGTGTAGCGGTTGGTGCCGCAGCCCGCCGAGACGTGGAGGTACGAGCGGTGGCCGCCGGCCTCGTACGTCGAGAGGCCCTTCACCCGCTTCGTGTCCAGGTCGCAGTTGGTGACCAGGGCCCCGTAGAAGGGGACGCACAGCTGCCCGCCGTGCGTGTGCCCGGCGAGGATCAGCGGGTACCGGTCGGCGGTGAACGATTCGAGGACGCGCAGGTACGGGGCGTGCACGACGGCCATCGAGAAGTCGGCGTCCGCCTCCGGACCGCCCGCGACCCGCTCGTAGCGGTCCCTCTTGATGTGCGGGTCGTCGAGACCGGTGAAGGCGAGCTCCAGGCCTTCCAGCTTCAGCCGGGCCCGGGTGTTGGTGAGGTCGAGCCAGCCCGCCGCGTCGAAGGCGTCCCGCATCCCCTCCCACGGGTTGTGGACGGCGCCGACGACCGGCTTGTTGCCGTTCAGCCCGTGCCGGCCCTGGGTCTTCTCGATCAGGTACCGCCCGGGGTTGCGCAGCCGCGGCCCGTAGTAGTCGTTCGACCCGAAGACGTACACGCCCGGGAAGTCCATCAGCGGGCCCAGCGCGTCGAGGACCTCCGGCACGCCCTCCGTGTCGGAGAGGTTGTCGCCGGTGTTCACGACGAAGTCGGGGCGCAGCCCGGCCAGGGACTGCAGCCAGGCACGCTTCTTGCGTTGCCCGCCGACCATGTGGATGTCGGAGACCTGGAGCACGCGCAACGGGCGCATCCCGTGCGGGAGCACGGGCACGGTGACCCGGCGCAGGCGGAAGGAACGGGCCTCGAATCCGGCGGCATAGGCCAGTCCGGCGGCCCCGACCGCCGCGATCGAGGCAGTGACTTTGAGGGGGACTCCGTAACGCGCGCGCATGCCCCCTATCGTCGCAGACGCGGAAAACCGGCGGGCGCCACCGTCCCCTCACCTGGCAGACTCATGGGCATGACCACGCTCAAGGCCAAGCTCCAGGAAGACCTCACCAACGCCATCAGGGCACGCGACGAGCTCGCTTCGTCGACGCTGCGCCTGACCCTGTCCGCCATCACCAACCAGGAGGTCGCGGGCAAGGAAGCGCGCGTGCTCTCCGACGACGAAGTCCTCAAGGTGATCGCGAAGGAGGCGAAGAAGCGCCGCGAGGCCGCGGAGGCCTTCGCCCAGGGCGGCCGCGCCGAGCAGGCCGCGCGGGAGACCCTGGAGGGTGAGTTCCTCGATGCCTACCTGCCCAAGCAGCTGAGCGACGACGAGCTCGTCGCGATCGTGACGCAGGCGGTCGAGGAGGCCAAGGCGGCGGGTGCCGAGGGGCCGCGGGCCATGGGCGCCGTCATGAAGATCGTGAACCCGAAGGTGGCGGGCCTGGCGGAGGGCGGCCGGGTCGCCGCCGTCGTCAAGCGTCAGCTTTCCTGACCCCGGGGACCGAGCAGAACGGGAATAAGGGGAGGGCCCCGGCCGGATGATCCGGCCGGGGCCCTCCCCTTCGTACTACGGGTCCTACTGTTCCTCCCGGCCGCCGATCAGGCCGGGCTCCCCGGTGATCCCGCCGAACGGGGGCTTGGGGGAGTCGCCGGTGCCGCCGTCCGTGGCGCCCGCGCCGCCGGTGGCCCCTGCGGCCGTCACGCCGCCGGGCCGGCTGTCGCCGGGCTTGCCGTCACCGCCGGGCTTGTTCGGCTTTCCGGGCCTGTTCGGGGTCGGCGGGGTCGGGCTGCCGGTCCCGGTGCCGTTGCCCCGGCCGCCGTTGTTGCCGTTGCCGGTGCTCGGGAGCTGCGGTTCCGGGATGCTGACGGTGGCGAAGTCGGGGGCCTCGCGCCCGGACAGGGCGCCGGAGACCGCGTCCCGCCAGATCGGGCCGGGCAGGCCACCACCGAAGACCTTCGGGTAGTACCGCCCGCCGATGGTGATGTCCTCCATCGAGATCTTCTTCGCGCCGCCCGAGCCGACCCACACCGCGCCGGACATGTTCGGGGTGTAGCCGACGAACCAGGCGTTGTAACGGGAGTCCGTCGTACCGGTCTTGCCCGCGTTGTCGCGGTTGCTCAGGCCGGCCTTCTCACCCGTACCGGAGTCGACCACGCCGCGCAGCAGGGTGTTGATCGTGTCGGCGGTGTCCTGGGACATCGCCCGCTCGCACTTGGTCTTCGGCACCGCGAGGGCCTTGCCGTGGGCGTCGGTGATCGACTCAAGGGCGATCGGCGTGCAGTAGGTGCCCCGGTTGGCGAAGGTCGCGTACGCGTTGGCCATCGTCAGCGGGGACAGTTCCGCGGAGCCGAGCGCGATGGAGGGGGCCTCGGGCAGCTTGGAGCCGTCGGCCGGGATCACGCCGAGCTTCTGCGTCATCTCGGCCACCGGGCAGAGCCCGATCTCGCCGATCATCTGCACGAAGTAGGTGTTGATGGACTTCTCCATCGCCGTCCGCAGCGCGTAGGGACCGACCTCGTCCTCGGTCTCGTTCTCGGCCGTCGCGAGCTTCTTCTTGCCCTCCGGCAGGTTGACCCACTGGCTGCCGTCACACTTGGGGATCGGGCTCGGATAGTCGATCTTGTTGGGCGCGGAGTAGACCTTGGTCGGCGCCATGCCCTGCTCGATCGCCGCGGCCGCGATGAACGGCTTGAACGTGGAACCGACCTGGAAGCCGAAGTTGGAGCCGCCCATCCGCTTGTCGACGGAGTAGTTGATCTGCGTCTCGTTCTTCCCGAAGCCGTAGGGCTTGGACTGCCCCATGGCCAGGACCCGGCCGGTGCCCGGCTGGATCATGGTCACGGCCGTGGCGATCGAGTCGTCCTCGTTGACGTGGTCCTTGATGGAGGCGTTCGCCGACTCCTGGGACTGCGGGTCCAGCGTCGTGCGGACGGTCAGGCCGCCCTGGTTCCAGATCTTGGCCCGGTCCTCGCGGGTCTTGCCGAACACCGGGTCCGACAGGAAGGTGTTGCGCACGTAGTCGCAGAAGAAGCCCGCGCCCTTGACCGCCGTGATGCAGCCGTTCTTCGGCCGGGTCACCTTCAGTTGGACCGGCTTCTTCTTCGCCTCCTCCGCCTCCGCCTGCGAGATGTCCTTCATGTCGGCCATCCGCTGGAGGACGGTGTTGCGGCGCTTCATCGCCTCCTGCGTGTCGTTGACGGGGTCGTACCGGCTCGGCGACTGCACCAGGCCGGCCAGCAGCGCCGACTCGTCCATGGTGAGGTCCTTGGCGGGCTTGCTGAAGTAGCGCTGCGCCGCCGATTCGATCCCGTAGGCCTGCTGGCCGAAGTAGGTGATGTTGAGGTAGTTCTCGAGGATCTTCTTCTTCCCGAGCTCCTCCTCGACCTGGATCGAGTACTTGAGCTCGCGGATCTTGCGGCCGAGGCTCTTCTCCTGTGCCTCGCGCACCTTCGTCTCGTCGTCGCCGGCCTCCTCGACGAAGACGTTCTTCACGTACTGCTGTGTCAGCGTCGACGCGCCCTGCGCGGCGCCGCCCTCCTGCGCGTTGCGGTTCACCGCGCGCAGGATGCCCTTGAGGTCGACCGCGCCGTGTTCGTAGAAGCGCGAGTCCTCGATGGCGACGATCGCCTTCTGCATGTACGGGGAGATGGCCGTCAGGGGGACGACCTGCCGGTCACGTGAATAGACGGTGGCGATCAGGCCACCTTCCGCGTCCAGAATCGTGGTGCGCTGACTCAACGGAGGCGTTTTGAGATTGGCCGGGATCTCGTCGAATCCCTCTACCGTGCCCTTGGCCGCGAGTCCCAGCGCGCCGGCGCCCGGGATCGCGATGCCGGCCAGTACGACTCCGGAGAGAACGGACACCCCGAGGAACTTGGCGGCCTGCTGTGGCCCCGTGAGCCCGCCGCCCGAGCGCTTCTTACCCATGGAGGGCAGCCTACGTTCTCATTCACCGGACACACGCGAATGCCTTGGCCTAAGCTGACCCCAACTGTCACAGCAGTGTGGTGCGACATCAACCCCTCGGCTTGTTTTTCACCCTTCCCGAATGGGGTGGACACATGTCCGAATCTCGCCCTTCGCTCTGTCGGCCGCTTACCGGCAGCCCCCGATTTCACCCGAATCGCCGGAATGGTCGGGCATGTCGCCGGATCACTCCGTCGGGTGATCTGCCGCTTACCCATAGTCCGTTCGGACCATTCAAGATTGGGCCCGTCGGGGGTGTTGCACTGTGCCCACCTTCCGTAACGTCCTCAACTGGCAGCGGTGAATATGCCGCTACCGCCGTGGGGGAGCCTCGATTCGGGAGAGGACGGCGCCGGGATGGGCTGGGTTACCGACTGGAGTGCGCAGGCAGCCTGCCGCACTACCGATCCGGATGAACTGTTCGTTCAAGGAGCGGCACAGAACAGGGCCAAGGCGGTGTGCACCGGATGTCCGGTGCGGACCGAGTGCCTGGCCGACGCGCTCGACAATCGTGTCGAGTTCGGAGTGTGGGGCGGAATGACCGAGCGGGAACGACGCGCGCTGCTGCGCCGGCGTCCCACCGTCACCTCGTGGCGACGGCTGCTCGAAACCGCCCGCACCGAGTACGAACGCAGTACGGGCATCCTCACCATGGATGTCGAAGCGGAGATCGACGTTCCGTACGAGACGTACGCGGCGGCCGGGTAGATCACCAGGGCACCACGTCGTACGCGAACCGTGCGAACGCCTATCCTCCGGCCGGTACCCCGGCCGAGAGGCACTCTCCGATGGCCCGTAGCCCGGCGAGGTCGTGCACGTCGCCGGGCAGGGCGGTCACTTCCGTCACCGCCACTTCGGGGTGCAGCGAGGTGAAGCGATCGCGTGTGCGCCGTTCACGCGCGATCACCTGCATCCGTTCCGCGTGCAGGCGCAGCAGTCCTGCGGTGACCTCGTCCACGTCGGGGGAGCCGTCGTCGGCGGCGTCACGAAGTCCAGCTTTCCCGGACTCCTGATCGACAATGCCACCCTCTTCAAGATTCTCTGCGGCGGCCAGGGCCCGTTCCGCGGAGAGTTGGCCGGCTCCGCTCCCGTGGACCCGGTTCAGCACCAGGCCGGCCAGCGGCATCCGTTCCGCCGCCAGCCGTTCGACGAAGTACGCCGCCTCGCGCAGGGCGTCCGGTTCGGGCGCCGCGACCACGAGGAAGGCCGTACCGGGCGCCTGGAGCAGCTTGAACGTCGCGTCCGCGCGGGTGCGGAACCCGCCGAACATCGTGTCCATCGCGGCCACGAAGGTCTGGACGTCCTTCAGCAGCGAGGCGCCCATCAGCTTGCTCAGCGTGCCCGTCATCATCGACATGCCGACATTGAGGAACTTCATCCCGGCCCGGCCGCCGACCTTGGCCGGAGCCATCAGCACCCGGATGAACTTCCCGTCCAGGAAGGACCCGAGGCGCTTCGGCGCGTCGAGGAAGTCCAGCGCCGACCGGCTCGGCGGCGTGTCGACGATGATCAGGTCCCAGTCGTCCTGGGCCCGGAGTTGGCCCAGCTTCTCCATCGCCATGTACTCCTGCGTGCCCGCGAAACCGGCCGACAGGGACTGGTAGAAGGGGTTCGCCAGGATCGCCCGCGCCCGCTCGCCGTCCGCGTGCGCCTCGACGATCTCGTCGAAGGTCCGCTTCATGTCCAGCATCATGGCGTGCAGTTCGCCCGTACCCCCGCCCCCCTCCAGGGGGACCCGGCGCGGGGTGTTGTCCAGCGAGTCGATCCCCATCGACTGGGCGAGCCTGCGGGCCGGATCGATGGTCAGCACGACCGCCTTGCGGCCGCGTTCGGCCGCCCGTACGCCGAGCGCCGCGGCCGTGGTGGTCTTGCCGACGCCGCCCGAGCCGCAGCACACCACGATCCGGATCCTCGGATCGTCCAGCAGCGCGTCGACCGCCAGCCTCGGCGGCGTGTCCAGGCCCATGGTGTCCACACCCTCGCTCATTCGGCGTCCGCCTGCTTGCGCAGCTCCGCGGCCAGCTCGTACAACCCGGCCAGCTCCATCCCCGAGCCGAGCAGGGGGAGTTCGTACGTCGGCAGGTCCAGCCCCGCCAGGGTCGCGCGTTGCTCCCGCTCCAGGCGCACCCGGCCCGCGTGTTCCGCGGCCTGCGCGAGCAGCGGGTCCACCAGCCGTTCGGCCAGCCCGCCGCGTCGGGCGCCGCCCAGGCCCGCCCGGGACAGCGCCTGCGCGATCTCGGCCCGGTGCTCGCCGGCCGCGGAGCGCAGGGTGTCCTCGTCGACATGGTGCGGGCGCACCATGTTGACGACGACGCGGCCCACCGGAAGGCCCGCTTCCCGCAGTTCCGCGATGCCGTCCGCGGTCTCCTGGACGGGCATCTCCTCCAGCAGCGTCACCAGGTGCACCTCGGTCTCGGGGGACTTGAGCACCTTCATGACGGCCTGGGCCTGGTTGTGGATCGGCCCGAACCGGGCGAGGCCCGCGACCTCGTCGTTGACGTTCAGGAAGCGGGTGATCCGCCCGGTCGGCGGGGCGTCCATGATCACGTGGTCGTAGACGAATCTGCCGGCCTTGTCCTTGCGCCGCACGGCCTCGCACGCCTTGCCGGTCAGCAGGACGTCACGCAGACCGGGCGCGATGGTCGTCGCGAAGTCGATCGCGCCGAGCTTCTTCAGCGCGCGGCCGGCCGAGCCGAGCTTGTAGAACATCTGGAGGTAGTCCAGCAGCGCCCGTTCGGCGTCGATGGCGAGCGCGTACACCTCACCCCCGCCCCCGCCGGGCGCGACGGCGATCTTCCGCTCCTCGTAGGGGAGCGCTTCCGCGCCGAAAAGCTGTGCGATGCCCTGCCTGCCCTCGACCTCCACCAGAAGTGTCCGCCTGCCCTCGCGTGCGAGGGCGAGCGCGAGTGCCGCGGCGACCGTGGTCTTGCCGGTGCCGCCCTTGCCGCTGACCACCTGGAGCCTGCTCACAGCGTCCGAGCCTAACGACTCGGTCCACGGGCCGCGCATGAGGCCCGCACGACAGGCATTACGCTCGCCCCCATGACCAAGAAGTTCGAATACGCGACGGTCCCCCTGCTGGTCCACGCCACCAAGCAGATCCTGGACACCTGGGGCGAGGACGGCTGGGAGCTCGTCCAGGTCGTGCCCGGCCCGAACAACCCCGAGCAGCTCGTCGCCTACCTCAAGCGGGAGAAGGCATGAGCGGCGTCGTCGACGCGAGGCTGGCCGAGCTCGGCCTGACGCTGCCGGAGGTCGTCCCTCCGCTGGCCACCTACCAGCCGGCCGTGCGCTCGGGTTCCTACGTGTTCACCGCGGGCCAGCTGCCGATGGTCAAGGGCAGCCTGCCGGTGACCGGCAAGGTCGGCGCCGAGGTGTCCGCGGAGCAGGCCAAGGAGCTCGCCGCGACCTGCGCGCTGAACGCCCTGGCCGCCGTCAAGTCGGTGGTCGGTGACCTCGACAAGATCGCCCGCGTCGTCAAGGTCGTCGGCTTCATCGCCTCCGCACCGGACTTCACCGCCCAGCCGGGCGTGCTGAACGGCGCGAGCGAGCTGCTGGGCGCCGTCCTCGGCGAGAAGGGCGTCCACGCCCGCAGCGCGGTCGGCGTGGCGGTCCTCCCGCTCGACGCCCCCGTCGAGATCGAGATCCAGGTCGAGCTGGTCCCCGGAGCCTGACGCGGACTTCGGCCGCTGCCCCGGCAGCGGCCCTTCCGCTTTCCGGTGCTCCGGACCGGACCGGTCCGGAGCACCGCCCCGACCGCACGCCCCGTCGGGGCCCGCCGTCGGGGCAGGTCACAGCGGGTGCCCCTCGAACATCGGGCCGGATGGTCGTAGCATCCGGCCATGCCGAACGGTCAGCACGGTCAGTCGTCGCCCAGTCAGCCCGCCGGGGGCCAGTGGTACCCCCCGGAGTGGCCCGACCGCATCCGCGCGCTCGCGGACGGTTCGCTCACCCCGGTCGCGCCCAGACGCGCCGCCACGGTGATGCTGCTGCGCGACACCCCCGCCGGACCCGCCGTGCACATGCTGCGCCGCCGCTCCTCCATGGCCTTCGCCGGCGGTGCGTACGCCTACCCGGGCGGCGGGGTCGACCCCCGCGACGAGGACCACCGCATCGGCTGGGCCGGCCCCGACCAGGACGCGTGGGCCGCGCGCCTCGGCACCGACGCCGCCTCCGCGCAGGCCATCGTGTGTGGAGCCGTCCGGGAGACCTTCGAGGAGGCCGGGGTCCTGCTCGCGGGGCGGACCGCCGACACCGTCGTCGGTGACACCACCGGGGACGACTGGGAGGCCGACCGGCAGGCCCTCGTGGGCCGGGAGCTGTCCTTCGCCGAGTTCCTCGACCGGCGCGGCCTGTTGCTGCGCTCCGACCTGCTCGGTGCCTGGGCCCGTTGGATCACCCCGGAGTTCGAGCCCCGCCGCTACGACACGTGGTTCTTCGTCGCCGCCCTCCCGGAGGGGCAGCGCACGCGCAACGCCTCCACCGAGGCCGACCGGACCGTCTGGATCGCTCCCGCCGTCGCGGCCGACGGGTACGACAAGGGCGAGTTGCTGATGATGCCGCCCACCATCGCCACGCTGCGGTCGCTGGAGCCGTACGGGAGCGCCGCCGAGGCGCTCGCGGGCGCCGCCGCGCAGGACCTGACCGCCATCGTGGCCAGGGCCACCCTGGAGGACGGCGAGCTGGTGCTCAGCTGGCCGGGCCACGACGAGTTCACCAAGCGCGTCCGCTCCGGCCGCCCGGGAGGCCCCGCATGACCGATGCAGCGGCCCTGCCCGGCCAGCCCCGCGGAGTGGTCTCCTCGGGGCGGGCGACCGCCCGTGCCGTCAACGTCCTGGCCCCCAACGCCTCCGCGATGACCCTGGACGGCACCAACACCTGGCTCGTCAGCGAACCGGACTCCGAGCTGGCCGTCGTCATCGACCCCGGCCCCCTCGACGAGGCCCACCTGAAGGCCGTCATCGCCGCCGCCGAGCAGGCCGGCAAGCGGATCGCGCTGACCCTGCTCACGCACGGCCACCCGGACCATGCCGAGGGCGCGGGCCGCTTCGCCGAGCTCACCCGTACGAAGGTCCGCGCCCTGGACCCGGCCCTGCGCCTGGGTGACGAGGGACTGGCCGCGGGGAACGTGATCCGCACGGGCGGCCTGGAGATGCGGGTCGTGGCCACCCCCGGACACACCTCCGACTCGCTCTGCTTCCACCTGCCCGCCGACCGGGCCGTCCTGACCGGTGACACGATCCTGGGCCGCGGCACCACCGTCGTCGCCCACCCCGACGGCCGCCTCGGCGACTACCTGGACTCCCTGCGCCGGTTGCGCTCCCTCACCGTCGACGACGGCGTGCACACGGTGCTGCCGGGCCACGGGCCGGTCCTGGAGGACGCGCAGGGCGCCGTCGAGTACTACCTGGCCCACCGCGCCCACCGGCTCGCACAGGTCGAGACGGCCGTGGAGGACGGCTTCGTCACCCCCGAAGCGGTCGTCGCCCGGGTCTACGCGGACGTGGACCGGTCCCTCTGGCCGGCCGCGGAGTGGTCCGTACGGGCGCAGCTGGAATACCTTCAGGATCACGGCCTGATTCCTGGGGGACCCGAATGAACACGCTCTTCGTGCTGCTCGCCGTACTGGCCACCGCCGGGTGGATCACCTCGACCGCGACGCTGCGGTCCAGGGCCCTGGAGGACAAGGTCGACCGGCTGGAGCGCCGGCTCGGGCTGGTCCTGGACCACCTCGGCATCGAGGAGCCGGAGCCGGCCGGGCTGGACGAGGTGCGCGCCCTGATGCGCGACGGCCGCACCGTTTCGGCCATCAAGGCCTACCGCGGCATCACGGGCTCGGGCCTGGCCGAGGCCAAGAGGGCCGTCGAGGCCCTCGACCTCGCGCAGCGGACCTGAGGGGCCCCGGCGCCACGCCGGCGCCGCGCGCCCGAGGCCCCCGCACCTCGCGCAGCGGGCCCGGGGGTGCCCCGATGCCCCCGCGCCGGTCCGACGCCCACCGCGCCTCAGGGAGGCCTCAGGGACGCCTCAGGGCCGGGGCGATTTCGTGCCGAGCCGGGCCGTGTACTCGTCCGCGAGCCACGGGCCCAGGTCCTCCACGTACCGGCGCGCCACGGCCGGGTCCCCGACGGGCTCCAGGGCCACCTCCGCGGCCTCCCGCAGCTGTGCGGCGCGCTCGGGGTAGTAGTGGCCGAAAACCTCCGCGGACTCGCGCAGGTCGCTGCTCCAGCCGCCCCACCGGGGCATCACCAGGGTGAACGCGGTGCGCACCAGGTGCCGGGAGAAGAAACGATTCATCCTGCGGTACTCGGCGGGCGTGGAGGCGTCCTCGGCCCGGCTGCGCCATTGGGGGAGCAGGGTGGCCAGGTCGCCGTTCAGCTCGCGGGCCAGCAGGGCGTCCGGACGGTACCGGGGCAGGTGCTCGGCCAGGTCGGCCCCGAGCAGCGGGGTGCACAGGCAGGCGAGGAACCACCCCAGGTCGTAACGTTCCCGATCGCTCAGCAGGCGGTCCTTGCCGAACAGCAGGATGCCGACGCCGTCGATCTCGCCGAACTCCTCGTCGAGCCCGCGCCCCAGCACCTCGGCGGTGTCCCGGTCGTCGTCGGTCGGCTCCCGGTGCAGGGCGATCAGCAGGTCGAGGTCCGAGCGCCCCGGGCGGGCCGTGCCGCGCGGTACGGACCCGTACAGGTAGGCGCTGTGCAGCCGGCGCCCGTACGCCTCGGCGATCCGGCGGCGGGTGGCCGCGACGAGGGCGGTGAACTCGGGCTGCACCCGGCCCAGCGAGCCCTCCCGCTCGAAGTAGCCGTCCGCGTCCAGCCCTCTGTGCTCCATGACCCCACTCTGCCCTTCCGTCGGCCGGTGTCCGACACGTTTGCCCGGAGCCGTCCCGCGCTCCCGTCCTGTGCGCTCCTGCGGGGCCGGCGGTCACACGGGCCCGCCGCGTACGTCCGAACGCGTGAAGGGGCCCCGCCCGGCCGGGCAGGACCCCTTCACGACGACTGCCGCGGTGCGCGGCGCGGTGCGTCAGCGCGAGCGCTTGGCGAGCCGCTCCACGTCCAGCAGGATCACGGCGCGGGCCTCCAGGCGGAGCCAGCCGCGGCCCGCGAAGTCGGCCAGGGCCTTGTTCACGGTCTCGCGGGAGGCGCCGACGAGCTGCGCGAGCTCTTCCTGCGTGAGGTCGTGGACGACGTGGATGCCCTCCTCGGACTGCACGCCGAAGCGGCGCGACAGGTCGAGGAGCGCGCGGGCCACGCGGCCCGGAACGTCGGAGAAGACCAGGTCGGACATCTGGTCGTTGGTCTTGCGCAGGCGCCGGGCGACGGCGCGCAGCAGCGCGGTCGCGACCTCGGGCCGGGCGTTCAGCCACGGCTGGAGGTCACCGTGGCCCAGGCCGAGGAGCTTGACCTCGGTCAGCGCGGTGGCGGTGGCGGTGCGCGGGCCCGGGTCGAAGAGCGACAGCTCGCCGATCAGCTCGCCGGGGCCGAGGACGGCCAGCATGTTCTCGCGGCCGTCGGGGGAGGTGCGGTGCAGCTTCACCTTGCCCTCGGTCACCACGTACAGCCGGTCACCGGGGTCGCCCTCGTGGAACAGGGCGTCACCGCGTGCGAGGGTCACCTCGCCCATGGAGGCGCGGAGCTCCGCGGCCTGCTCGTCATCGAGCGCCGCGAAGAGCGGGGCGCGCCGCAGAACGTCGTCCACGAGTCTCTCTCCTATGTCGACCAGCCTGGGGACCGCTCCCCATTTTGCCGGACGGCTCAAACAGTGCGATCAATCACAAGGATGCCGGACGGACGGCCGTGCTGTGCGGCGAGGGACCAATCGAAGTGGTGTTACCTGAGGTCCGGGCGGGTGTCGGCGCCCGCCCTTAGGCTGGCCGGGTGTCCAATAAGCCGGTGAGAGCACAGGCCAAGGGGTCCGCAGGAGTGACGGCGACCCAGAATTCAGCCGTGGGCGAACAAGCCCCCGTGGCGCCGCCCAGGAAGGCCCCACCCGCCCCCCAGGGCAAAGCTTCGGCCAAGAAACCGAGGCCGGTGGCCGCCGCGAAGCCGGAATCCCACCTGGCGATGGTCCGGCGGGCCCGCCGCATCAACCGGGAACTGGCCGAGGTGTACCCGTACGCCCATCCGGAGCTCGACTTCCGCAATCCGTTCGAGCTGCTGGTCGCCACCGTGCTGTCCGCGCAGACCACCGACCTGCGGGTGAACCAGACGACGCCTGCCCTCTTCGCCGCCTATCCCACGCCCGAGGACATGGCGGCCGCCGCGCCCGAGGACCTGGAGGAGATCATCCGGCCGACCGGGTTCTTCCGGGCGAAGTCGAAGTCCCTCCTCGGCCTCTCCCAGGCCCTGCGGGACAACTTCGGCGGTGAGGTGCCCGGCCGCCTCGAAGACCTCGTCACCCTTCCCGGAGTCGGCCGCAAGACGGCGAACGTGGTCCTCGGCAACGCCTTCGGAGTCCCCGGGATCACCGTCGACACCCACTTCGGACGGCTGGTGCGCCGCTTCAAGTGGACCGAGCAGCAGGACCCGGAGAAGGTCGAGGCCGAGATCTGCGCGATCTTCCCCAAGAGCGAGTGGACGATGCTCTCGCACCGGGTCGTCTTCCACGGGCGCCGCATCTGCCACTCCCGCAGGCCCGCCTGCGGCGCCTGCCCCATCGCCCCGCTCTGCCCCGCCTACGGAGAGGGCGAGACGGACCCGGAGAAGGCCAGGGAGCTGCTGAAGTACGAGAAGGGCGGCCGGCCCGGCCAGCGCCTGACCCCGCCCCCGGACTACCCGGGCCTCCCGGCGCCGCCGCTGGGGGCCCGTACGGAGGCCTGAGCGCCGGTGTGACGGGTACGGAGGCAGCGGGAGCTCCGCCGGCCCTCGTACCGCCGTACGGGGATTCGCGGAACGAATCGGTACCCGGACCGCGTTCAGCGGTGTGGGAGAACACGGACAGGGGTGCCTATGACGCGCGGGACACGGGACGAGACCACGGCGGCCCCGGCCGCCCGCGAGGGCCTGACCCTCACGACCACCGGCCTGCCCGCCTGGCTCGACCCCGTGGCGGCGGCGGCCCGGACCGTGCAGCCGCGCCAGCTCAGCCGCTTCCTGCCCCCCGAGGACGGCAGGGGCCGCCAGTCCGCCGTGCTGATCCTCTTCGGCGAGGGCCCGCGCGGCCCGGAGCTGCTGCTCCAGGAGCGCGCCGGCACGCTGCGTTCGCACGCGGGCCAGCCCTCCTTCCCGGGCGGCGCCCTGGACCCGGAGGACGGCGACCCCCACACCACCGGCCCGCTGCGCGCCGCGCTGCGCGAGGCCGTCGAGGAGACCGGCCTCGATCCGTCCGGGGTCCAGCTGTTCGGGGTGCTGCCCCGGCTCTACATCCCGGTCAGCGAGTTCGTGGTGAGCCCGGTTCTGGGC
Source organism: Streptomyces sp. Isolate_45 (assembly GCF_024721315.2). GTDB lineage: Bacteria > Actinomycetota > Actinomycetes > Streptomycetales > Streptomycetaceae > Streptomyces. The sequence continues at coordinate 19,567 of NZ_JANFAK020000076.1, read as the reverse complement.
TGGTGGCGCGAGCCCTCCCCGGTCGGCGCGGTGGACCCGGCGGAGACGGCCCGGGTGTTCACGGTGCCCGTGGCGGATCTCACGAACCCCGAGCACCGGGTCACCGTGGTGCACCCGGGCGGCCACCAGGGCCCCGCGTTCCTGGTGGAATCGGCCCTGGTCTGGGGCTTCACCGCCGGGGTGATCGACCGGATCCTGCACTTCGCGGGCTGGGAGCTGCCGTGGGACCGCTCACGTCACGTCCCGCTCGACTGGCGTGCGTGAGACGGTGGCCCACGTGAACGTGCTGGACATCCTGTTGCTGCTCGCCGCCGTGTGGTTCGCGATCGTCGGCTACCGCCAGGGGTTCGTCGTCGGCATCCTGTCGGTGATCGGCTTCCTCGGCGGTGGTCTCATCGCCGTGTCCCTGCTGCCCCTGATCTGGGACCGGGTGACCGACAACGGCAGCCAGGTGACCACGACCGTCGTCGTCATCGCCGTTGTCGTGATCATCATCTGTGCCTCCATCGGCCAGGCCCTGACCACCCATCTCGGGAACCGGCTCAGACGCCACATCACCTGGTCACCGGCCCGCGCCGTCGACGCGACCGGCGGCGCGCTGGTCAACGTCGTCGCGATGCTGTTGGTGGCCTGGCTGATCGGGCTGCTGCTCGCCGGCACCTCACTGCCCACGCTGGGCAAGGAGGTCCGCAACTCCAAGATCCTCCTCGGCGTGTCGGAGGTGCTCCCCGCCCAGGCGAACACCTGGTTCTCGGACTTCAGCACCACCCTCGCCCGCAACGGCTTCCCGCAGGTCTTCAGCCCGTTCTCGAACGAGCCGATCACCGAGGTCAAGGCACCCGACCCGGACCTGGCCAGCAGCGGCGTGGCCGAGCAGGCGAAGCTCTCGATCGTGAAGGTCGTCGGGACCGCGCCCAGTTGCAGCAAGGTCCTGGAGGGCACCGGCTTCGTCTTCGCCCCCGGCAAGGTGATGACGAACGCGCACGTCGTCGGCGGCGTCGGCGAGCCGACCGTCCAGGTCGGCGGCGAGGGCAAGCTCTACGACGGCAAGGTCGTGCTCTACGACTGGGAGCGCGACATCGCCGTCCTGGACGTGCCCAAGCTGAAGGCGCCGGTACTGGAGTTCGCCGACAAGGACGCGGCGAGCGGCAGCGACGCCATCGTCGCCGGCTTCCCGGAGAACGGCGCGTACGACGTCCGCGCGGCCCGCGTCCGCGGCCGGATCAACGCCAACGGCCCGGACATCTACCACCGGGGCACCGTCCAGCGCGACGTCTACTCGCTCTACGCGACCGTGCGTCAGGGCAACTCCGGCGGCCCGCTGCTCACGCCCGACGGCAAGGTGTACGGGGTCGTCTTCGCGAAGTCGCTCGACGACCCGAACACCGGGTACGCGCTGACGGCGGACGAGATCCGCGATGACATCCGCATCGGCAAGACCGCCGACCGGCGGGCCGACAGCCAGGGCTGCGCCCTGTAGCAGCCGCCGTCCGATGTGCGAGGACGTGTGAGGGGGCACCGCCGAGCGCGGTGCCCCTGTTGGGTTCGCGGTGTCCCGGCGCCGTCTCTACATGCGCGGGTGGCGCAGCCTGGCCGAGACCCATCGGGCCCGGCGGCGCAGGATGCGTGGGATTCCGAGCCGGGGATCGTGAACGTCCCGGCCGGTCCTGTCGTGATCGCCCGGCGCTGTGGCCGAGCGGCGTTCGCGTGCGGTGTCACCGTAGTCGTGCGTCCAGCCCATACAACGAGCTGTGCCCGGGGCCCAAGGTCGGTAATCCCGTACGGGGCGGCCAATTGGCCTATGCGCCGGGCAATTGAATGCTCGTAAGACAGGCATACGAATCGTCTGTCGGCCCGTCACCGGTACCGGACGTTCCGTCAAGGGCCGTCGGTCCGAACGCCGATGTGCGCGAGCGCCGATCAGCGGTCGGGTTCGGGATCTCCCAGCCAGTTCACGAGCTCCGTCGAGAAGGCCACGGGGTCCTCCTCGTGCGGGAAGTGCCCGAGTCCGTCGAACAGCCGCCAGCGGTACGGGGCTTCGACGTACTCGCCGGATCCGGCCGCGCTGCGCGTACGCATCACGGGGTCGAGGGAGCCGTGCAGGTGCAGGGTCGGTACTCGTACGGGCCGCTTCATCCGCCGGTTGAACTGCAGTCCGTCCGGACGGGCCATCGACCGCATCATCCACCGGTACGGCTCGATCGAGCAGTGGGCCGTCGACGGGATGCACATCGCCCGCCGGTACACGGCGAGGGCCTCCTCGTCGGCGCCGTCTTCCTGGACGCGCGGACCGGACCAGTCGCGGATCAGCTGCCCGACGAGGGCCCCGCCGTCGGCGACGAGCTGCCGCTCCGGGATGAAGGGCCGCTGGAAGCCCCAGATGTGTGAACTCGCCCGGGTCTGACCGAAGTCGGCCAGCATCGCCGAGCGCCAGCGACGCGGGTGCGGCATCGAGGAGACGACCAGGCGACGGACCAGCTTGGGCCGCATCACGGCCGCCGTCCAGGCGAGGTAGCCCCCCAGGTCGTGCCCGACGAGCGCGGCGTCCGGCTCGCCGAGGGACCGCACGACGCCGGTGATGTCGAGCGCGAGGTTCGCCGGGTCGTAGCCGCGCGGGGTGCGGTCGCTGCCGCCGACGCCGCGCAGGTCCATGGCGACCGCGCGGTACCCGGCGTCGGCGAGGGCGGTCAGCTGGTGCCGCCACGTCCACCAGAACTGCGGGAACCCGTGCAGCAGGAGGACCAGCGGGCCGTCACCGACCTCCGCGACGTGGAACCTCGCGCCGTTCGCCGCGACGTCCCGGTGGGTCACCGGCCGCCCTCCGGGCAGGTCGAGCCGGACCGCCGTGGCGGCGGTGGGCGGGGTACCGGCGTCGGGCGAGGGGGCTGTCATGAGGTCGAGCGTGCCACACCCACGACGTTGTCACTGACCGGGCGCGGGTGCGGCTTGACGGTACCGACGAGGGCGGCGGTCTGCTTGACGGAGTCGATGGTCTTCACCGGCGGCTTGATCTTCTTGAGCATCCTCATGGCCACCAGCCCGACCAGCGCCGCGAGCAGCACGAACGCGCCGAAGACGATCAGGAAGGACCAGGCGAGACCCAGCCCGAGATTGTGGATGCCGTACGCCGCGGCGAAACTTCCCACCGGGAGGGAGAAGAGCAGCAGCACTCCCGCGACGATGGCGGCGCCGCTGCCGATGCCCGCGCGCTTGACGTCCTGCTTGATCTCCACCTTCGCGAGGGCGATCTCGTCGTGCACCAGGGCCGACATCTCGGCGGTGGCCGAGGCGACCAGCTGGCCGAGCGTGCGCTCGGCTCCCGGGGTCCCCTGGTCCTCCACTGCGCTCATCTCTGACTCCCTCTGTCGTCTGCTTCCGGCGGCTGTCCTCCGTCGTCAGACAGATCATGCCGGACGGTTGCCGCCCGCGCTGGACCCGCCCGCCGCTTCGGAGTCGATGGGAGCGGCCGCGGCGGCCCTGCGGCGGTGCTCCGCGGCCTTCTCCTCGTAGATCTTCGCCATCCGCAGGTGGTAGTCCGGCTTGTCCTGTTCGTAGATGTCCGGGATGCCGTCGAGGTCCTCGTCGAGCTCCTCGGCCTCGGTCAGGGCCCGGTACTTGCGGTCGCGCATCTTCAGCAGGACGCTCGCGACGATCGCGGCGATGAGGGAGCCGATGAGGACCGCGGCCTTGACCTCGTCCATCAGGACGGCGTCCCCGGGGAAGGCGAGTTCGCCGATCAGCAGGGACACGGTGAACCCGATGCCGGCGAGCGAGGCCACGGCGAGCACGTCGGGCCAGGCGAGGTCCTCGTTCAGCTCGGCCTTGGTGAAGCGGGCGGCCAGCCAGGTGCCGCCGAAGATGCCGACCGTCTTGCCGACGACCAGGCCGAGGACCACGCCGAGGGTCTCGGGGCGGGTGAAGACCTGGGCGATGGAGTCGTCGGAGAGCGAGACCCCGGCGGAGAACAGGGCGAAGAGGGGGACGGCCAGTCCGGCGGACAGGGGCCGCACCAGGTGCTCGATGTGCTCGCCGGGGGAGTGCTCCTCGCCGTCCTTGCGGGTGCAGCGGAGCATCAGGCCCATGGCGACGCCCGCGATGGTGGCGTGGACGCCGCTGTTGTACATCAGGGCCCAGATCGCCAGGGCGAGCGGGACGTACACGTACCAGCCGCGGACGCCGGTGCGGAGCAGGAACCAGAAGAGGACCAGGCCGACGACGGCTCCGCCCAGGGCCAGGAAGTTGATCTCGTTGGTGAAGAACACGGCGATGATCAGGATGGCGAAGAGGTCGTCGACGACGGCGAGGGTCAGCAGGAAGGCGCGCAGCGCGGACGGCAGGGAGGTGCCGATGACCGCGAGGACGGCGAGCGCGAAGGCGATGTCGGTGGCGGTGGGGACCGCCCAGCCGTCCATCGAGCCGCTGCCGAGCGTGTTGACGAGTACGTAGACCAGGGCGGGTACGGCCATGCCGCAGAGGGCGGCGATCACCGGGAGGGCCGCCGCCTTGGCGTCGCTGAGGTCGCCTGCGACGAGTTCGCGCTTGAGCTCGATGCCGGCGACGAAGAAGAAGATCGCGAGCAGGCCGTCGGCCGCCCAGTGCTGGAGGGAGAGGTCCAGGCCGAGGGAGGCGGGTCCGATGTGGAAGGAGCGGACGCTGTTGTAGCTGTCCGAGATTCCGGGGATGTTCGCCCACATGAGGGCGGCGATCGCGGCCACCAGGAGCAGTACGCCGCCGACGGTCTCGGTGCGCAGCGCGTTCGCGACGAACCGCGACTCGGGGAGCGAGAGCCTGCCGAGGAACTTGCGGGTGGGCGTGGGGGTGGCCACGGTGGGGAACCTCCGGGTGGTCGACGGCATGGCAAATGCTGTTGCCGACCAGACTTCCCGGCGCACCCTGAGACTTTCGGACGTCAAATATTGACGTTTCTCTTACTTTACAGGGTGTGCGCGGTCGTATCAGGTGATCTTCACCTTAAACGGGAGGGGGGCGTCCGGCGCGCTGTGCGCCGAACGCCCCGAGTGTTCTCCGCCCGCTGTCCGTCAGTCCTCGTCGGAGGCGCTCGGCAGCTTGTTCTGGATCAGGTCCATCACCGAGGAGTCGGCGAGGGTGGTGACGTCACCGACCGCGCGGTTCTCCGCCACGTCGCGCAGCAGACGACGCATGATCTTGCCCGAACGGGTCTTCGGGAGCTCCTGCACCGGCAGGATCCGCTTCGGCTTCGCGATCGGGCCGAGCGTGGCACCGACGTGGTTGCGCAGCTCGCCGACCAGGGTGTCCGTCTCCGAGGCGCTACCGCGCAGGATGACGAAGGCGACGATGGCCTGCCCGGTGGTCTCGTCGGCCGCACCGACGACGGCCGCCTCGGCGACTGAGGGGTGCGAGACGAGGGCCGACTCGACCTCGGTCGTCGAGATGTTGTGGCCGGACACCAGCATCACGTCGTCGACGCGGCCGAGCAGCCAGATGTCGCCGTCGTCGTCCTTCTTGGCGCCGTCGCCCGCGAAGTACTTGCCCTCGAAGCGCGACCAGTAGGTGTCGATGAAGCGCTGGTCGTCGCCCCAGATGGTGCGGAGCATCGACGGCCACGGCTCGGTGAGGACCAGGTAGCCGCCCCCGCCGTTGTCGACCTCGTGCGCCTCGTCGTCCACGACGGTGGCGGAGATGCCCGGCAGCGCGCGCTGGGCTGAGCCCGGCTTGGTCTCGGTGACGCCCGGCAGCGGGGAGATCATCATCGCGCCGGTCTCGGTCTGCCACCAGGTGTCCACGATCGGACAGCGGTCGCCGCCGATGTGCTTGCGGTACCAGATCCAGGCCTCGGGGTTGATCGGCTCGCCGACCGAGCCCAGCACGCGCAGGCTCGACAGGTCGAACTTCGCGGGGATGTCGTCGCCCCACTTCATGAACGTACGGATCGCCGTGGGCGCGGTGTAGAGGATGGTGACGCCGTACTTCTGGACGACCTCCCAGAACCGGCCCTGGTGGGGGGTGTCCGGGGTGCCCTCGTACATCACCTGGGTGGCGCCGTTGGCGAGCGGCCCGTAGACGATGTAGGAGTGACCGGTCACCCAGCCGATGTCGGCGGTGCACCAGTAGACGTCGGTGTCCGGCTTGAGGTCGAAGACGGCGTGGTGGGTGTACGCGGCCTGCGTCAGGTAGCCGCCCGAGGTGTGCAGGATGCCCTTCGGCTTACCCGTGGTCCCCGAGGTGTACAGGATGAAGAGCGGGTGCTCGGCGTCGAAGGCCTGCGGGGTGTGCTCGGTCGACTGGCGGGCGACCACGTCGTGCCACCAGACGTCCCGGCCCTCGGTGAAGGCGGTGTCCTGGCCGGTGCGGCGCACCACGAGCACGTGCTCGACCTGCGGACACTTGCCGACGGCCTCGTCGATGGCGGGCTTGAGGGCGCTGGGCTTGCCCCGGCGGTAGCCGCCGTCGGCGGTGATCACCAGCTTGGCGTCGGCGTCCTGGATGCGGGAGGCGACGGCGTCGGCGGAGAAACCGCCGAAGACCACCGAGTGGGCGGCGCCGACGCGGGCGCACGCGAGCATCGCGACGACGGCCTCGGGGATCATCGGCAGGTAGACGGCGACCCGGTCGCCGGCCCGTACACCGAGCTCGGTGAGGGCGTTGGCGGCCTGCGAGACCTCGTCCTTGAGCTGGGCGTAGGTGATCGAGCGGCTGTCGCCGGGCTCGCCCTCGAAGTGGATCGCGACTCGCTCGCCGTTGCCGGCCTCGACGTGCCGGTCCACGCAGTTGTACGCGACGTTGAGCTTGCCGTCCGCGAACCACTTCGCGAAGGGCGGGTTGCTCCAGTCGAGCGTCTCCGTCGGCTCCGTGTCCCAGGTCAGCCGCCGGGCCTGCTCGGCCCAGAAGCCCAGCCGGTCCGCGTCGGCCTGCGCGTACGCCGCCTCGGTCACGTTGGCGGCGGCGGCCAGAGCGGCGGGCGGTGCGAACCGACGCTCCTCTTTGAGCAGATTGGCCAGGCTGTCATTGCTCACGACATCTCCCTTTCCCAGGGTGTCCGTTGTGTCCCCGGGCATAGCTCATCAGTTCAGACGCCCAGGTGACAAGGGGTAGCCGAAAATTGGTTTAGACCTATACCACGGCTGGGCCCGTGCTGAGGACGACGCACGAATGGCCCTTTCCCACCGCAGAGCGCGGGAAAGGGCCATCCGCTTACACGGTTCCGGGAGAGTATCGGTTCAGGTGCGCCGCGTCTCAGACGCTCTGACCGACGCTGTCGAAAACCCGACAGTCGAAGAAGTCCTCTCCCTCGGAGAGCAGATACGCCTGCGCCTCGCCCACGTGGAAGTACATGCCGTGCAGTTCCAGGGTGCCCTCGGCGAGCCGCCGGGCCACCGACTCGTGGGCCCGCAGGTGCTCCAGCTGCTGCACCACGTTGGTCAGGCACAGCTGCTCCACGGCGTCGGCCGGGAGCCGCCCCGAGATCCGGGCCCAGGCGTGGTGCCGGCTGCCCATCCGCTCCAGGCTGGGCAGGCCGTGGCGCAACCAGCGGCGCAGCGGGGTCATCGGCGCCTCGGGGTGGGAGTTCAGCAGGGCCTGCATGGCCCCGCAGCCCGAATGCCCGCACACGGTGATGCTGTCGACCTTGAGCACGTCCACCGCGTACTCGATGGCGGCGGCGACGGAATCGTCGGTGGCCTCGGCACCGGGCAGCGGGACGAGGTTGCCCACGTTGCGGACGGTGAACAGGTCCCCGGGGCCACTCGCGGTGATCATGCTGGTCACCAGACGGGAGTCGGCGCAGGTCAGGAAGAGCTGCGACGGCCGCTGCCCCTCGCGCGCCAGCCGGGCCAGCTCGTCGCGGACGTGGGGCGCGGTGTCCCGCTGGAAGGCGCTGATGCCACTGGCCAGTTGACCCGCGCCGCGCCGCCGGGCGGAGGCCGGCATCGTGGCGCTCCCGGGGAGCGGACGGGCCTTCGTGTTCCCGGAGTCCTGCGGGCGGTCGGCGTCCCTTGCGCCGGCGGTGGCCGCGCTCACGGCGCGGTGATCGCAGTGGTTCTGCCAGGGCGTCCAGGGGCGGCAGCACTGGTGAGTCCCGCGCGGGGCGGCGGCGCGGTCCCGGCCGTCGGTCGTCCGGCCGGTCTGCCCCGTCCCCGAGGCCGGGTGGTCCCCGGAGATCGCGGCGCCGCCGCGGCCGGTGAGTTCCAGCGAACCGCCGTGCGCCCGGTGGGAGTCCTGCCAGTCCTGCAGGGTCTCGTAGGCGGCGTGGTCCATGAAGGAGCCGTCGACCTCGATCACCGTGCGGCTCTTGTGCGGGATCTGGTTCAGCACGCGGCTCAAGCGGGGCACCGCGAGGAAGGTCAACTGCCCGCGCGCCTGGACGTGGTGGACGCCGTCCAACACCTCCAGGGTGATCCGCGTCCGGGCGAGCCTGTGCAGGGCCACCGCGACGGCCACGGCGATGCCGACGGCCACCCCTTCCAGGACCCCGCCCAGCACGACGGCCACGATGGTCGTCGCGTAGACCAGGAACTCGCGGTGCCGGGTGACCGTACGCAGGTGCGTGATGGACACCATCTGGATCCCGACGGCCATCACCAGCGCGGCCAGTGCCGCGAGCGGGATCAGATCGAGGACAGGGACGAGCAGCCCGGCCGCGACCAGCACCCACAGACCGTGGAACATGGCCGATTTGCGGCTGACGGCACCGGCCTTGACGTTGGCCACGCTGCGGACGGCGACCCCCGTCACCGGCAGCCCGCCCAGTGCCCCGGACACGATGTTCGCCGCGCCCTGACCGCGCAGCTCGCGGTCGAGGTCGGCGCGGGGCGGACGGTTCTCCGTACCGCGCTCGGAGGCGATCAGCTTGTCGGTGGCCACGGAGGACAGCAGGGACTCCACACTGCCGACCAGGGTGATCGTCAGGACGGCGGCGATCAGGCCGAGCACCGGCCCCTCGGGGAGTTCGGGCAGGGCGTGGCTGCGCCACGAGGGCAGGTCGACCCGGGGCAGGGTGAGACCGGCGAGGACGGCGAACGCCGTGGCCGCGGCGACCGCTGCCAGGGCCGCCGGCACCTTCCGCAGGGCCGCGCCTGCCCGCCCGGGAATCCGGGACCAGCCGAGCAGCACGCACACGGTCAGCGCGCTCACGCCGAGCGCCGCCGGATGGAGGTCGGCCAACTGGCCCGGCAGTCCCCGGACGTTGGCCACGGCCGAGCTCTGCGGGGTGCCGCCGAGCACGATGTGGAGCTGGGCCAGGGCGATGGTCACGCCGATGCCGGCGAGCATGCCGTGCACGATCGCCGGACTCACCATGAGCGCCGACCGGGCGGTCCGCAGGAAGGCGAGCCCGAGCTGGCAGCAGCCGGCCAGCACCGTGATGGCGCAGGTGGTGCGCCATCCGTAGCGCTGGATCAACTCGGCGGTCACGACGGTGAGTCCGGCCGCGGGCCCGCTCACCTGGAGTGGGGCTCCGCCGAACCGTCCGGCCACGATCCCGCCGACCGCGGCGGCCACCAGTCCCGCTTGCAGGGGTGCTCCGGTGGCGAGCGCGATACCGAGGGATAGCGGCAGGGCGATCAGGAAGACGGCGATGGAGGCCGAGAGGTCCGCGGCGAGCTTCCCGCGCGGCCCCTGGGAGTCCTTGGTGCCCGGGGCGCCCTTGACGCCTTCGACGCCCGCGGTGTTTTTGGTGTCGGATGCGGGCGCCGCGGCCGCGGCTGTTGTGGGGGCGTGCGTCGTACTGGTGGTGTGCGTGCTTGTGGTGTTCGTGGTGGTGGGGTGCTGTGCCGCGGCGGCCTGGGTGGCCGGGCCCGGCACGGCTGGGGTGGGGGCTGTCATAGGTTCCCGTCTCCTCTGAGGAGGGATGAAGCGGCGGGAGTCTCAACACTCGGTAAATGGATGGTAATGGAGAGTAAAGGGAAGGCGAGGATATTACGGGCAAATGGCGTACGAATTAGCACTCAGGGGTGAATAAGCATTTTGTCCGGCTTGTCATACCTTCCTCAAATCGGCCCCCGTGGGACGTTGCGGCGCGGAAGTCCTGCGTTGGGAACTGCGAGGGAGAGGTGTGCGGATGATCGCCGCCACGAAGAAGATCGCCGGAGGCCTGGTCGCCACGGCCTTGGTGCTCGGCGCCGCCGGGTGCAGTACGTCCGGGGGCGTGAAGCCCGCCGGTGGCCCGAACGCCAAGAAGGGCGCTGCCGCCCCGGAGGCCCCCGGCAGCGTCATGCGGCCGATCGGGGACGGCTCCACCGCCTACACCGGTCCCCAACCACACGTGGTCAAGCCGCAGAAGCTGAAGGCGGGCGAGAAGCCGCCGCAGTTCGTGGTGTTCTCGTGGGACGGGGCCGGCGAGGACAGCCAGAAGCTCTTCTCGCACTTCCGCGAGGTCGGGAAGAAGTACAACGCCCGGATGACCTACTTCCTCAGCGGCGTGTACCTGCTGCCGGAGGAGAAACGTTCCCTCTACACCGCCCCGCAGCACGACTCCGGCCGTTCCGACATCGGCTTCGGCGACCTGCAGGGCATCAAGGACACCGCTACCCAGGTCCGGGCCGCCTGGCTGGAGGGCAACGAGATCGGCACCCACTTCAACGGCCACTTCTGCGGACCCGAGGGGGGCGTCGGCACCTGGTCCGTGGAGGAGTGGAAGAGCGAGATCAACCAGGCCAAGTCCTTCGTCAAGAACTGGAAGACGAACGCGGGCCTCAAGGACATGGAAGCCCTGCCCTTCGACTACGACAAGGAGCTCATCGGAGCCCGCACCCCCTGCCTCGAAGGCCAGAAGAACTTCATGCTGGCCGCGAAGGACATGGGCTTCCGCTACGACTCGAGCGGCATCAGCAAGCAGATCTGGCCCAAGAAGACGGACGGGCTCTGGGACATCCCGCTCCAACTGGTCCCGATGCCGGGCCGCGCCTTCGACACGCTGAGCATGGACTACAACTACATGGTCAACCAGTCGGGGACGACGTCCCAGGGCGACCCCTCGCAGCACCAGTACTGGGGTGACCAGATGCGCGACGGCCTGCGCCAGGCCTTCGACCGGGTCTATCAGGGCAACCGCGCGCCGCTGATCATCGGCAACCACTTCGAGTCGTGGAACGGCGGCACCTACATGCGTGCCGTCGAGGAGTCGATCAAGGGCATGTGCACCAAGCCGGAGGTCCGCTGCGTTCCGTTCCGCGAGCTCGCCGACTGGCTGGACGCCCAGGACCCCAAGACCCTGGAGTGGATGCGCACCCTCGACGTGGGCGAGACGCCCAAGGAGGGCTGGAACAAGTTCCTCACCGCGGGGCCGCCGGCCGAACCGGCCGCCCCGTCGGGTGCCGCCGGGGTCAAGCCGGCTGAGGAGCGGGCCGCGGAGTCGGACGAGGGCTGACCAGCACCTCGTCGCGGATACCGACGGCCTCGTTCAGGACGAAGCCGGGGTCGACCTGCTCCGCCAGGTCGACCCCGGTCTTGGCGTTGCCCCAGCTCTCCGCGTTCCGCAGGTGGAAGTGCACCATCTGCTCGGTGTACTTGGCCCAGTCCCGGCCGGCGTAGGAGTCCTCGGCCGCGTCCTGGAGGGCCTGCAGGGCGAGCCGGTTGGTCGCCTCCAGGAGTTCGAAGGCGGCCGGGCGGCCCTTCTCCATCGCCCGCACCCAGTCGGAGTGCCCGAAGGTGACCAGCAGGTCCTCGCCCACCTCGTCCTGGAGGAACTCGATGTCCTCCGGACCCTGCACCTTGTTGCCGACCACCTTGAGCGAGACCCCGAAGTCCCGGGCGTACTCCTTGTACTGGCGGTAGACGGAGACTCCCTTGCGGGTCGGCTCGGCGACGAGGAAGGTCACGTCGAAACGGGTGAACATGCCGGAGGCGAAGGAGTCCGAACCGGCCGTCATGTCGACGACGACGTACTCGTCGGGTCCGTCGACCAGGTGGTTGAGGCAGAGCTCGACCGCGCCGACCTTCGAGTGGTAGCAGGCCACCCCGAGATCGGCCTCGGTGAACGGCCCGGTCGCCATCAGCCTGACGGGGTCCCCGTCGAGCAGCAGCGTGTGGGCGCAGGCCTCGTAGACCGGGTTGTCCTCGGTGATCCGCAGCAGCCGCGAGCCGGCCCCGGGCGGGGTGGTCTTGATCATGCTGTCGGCGGACGCGATGCGCGGATTGGACCCGCGCAGGTACTCCTTGATCAGGGGCAGGTGCGCGCCCAGGGCGGGCAGCGCGGCGGCCTCGTCCTCGCCGAGCCCGAGGGCCGCGCCGAGGTGCTGGTTGATGTCGGCGTCCACCGCGACGACGGGGGCTTCATTGGCAGCGAGGTGGCGGATGAAGAGGGAGGACAACGTGGTCTTCCCGCTGCCGCCCTTTCCCACGAAAGCGATCTTCATGTTCACCAAGGGTAGTGGGTCGATCGCGTTCAGTGGTCAAGGTGAGTGAAGAAGACCACTCCAAGGAGGGGTCGGTGCTATGGGTGAGCAGTGCGTAGGCTCCCTACTTATGAGTAGCGCTTCTGACCCGCTGGCGCCCCTGGGCTCGCTCCCGGGTGTCGCAGAGTCCGTGGATTCCGTACGCAAGGCAGTGGACCGGGTCTACGGGCACCGGGTGATGCGCCGCCGCAGCGGGGAGATCACCTCGGAGGCCGCGCTGCGCGGCGCCCGGGGCAGCGCGGCGCTGTCCGGCGCCGACTGGGCGCTGGAGGAGGTCCGCCGGCGGACCGACTTCGGCGCGGAGGCGGAGGCGCGGACGGTGGGTGCGGCCCTGCGTCTGACGGCGGAGGCCGGGCAACTGCTCAGCATCTGGCGCCAATCACCGCTCCGCGTCCTGGCCCGCCTCCACCTCGTCGCCTCCGGGTCGACGGAGGCGGGGGACGTCGTGGGTCGGCCCCGACTGGCCGGGGAGGCGGTGGACGAGCCCTTGGTGGAACTCCCGCTGCCCAGCGCCGAGGAGGTGGCCGGCCGCCTCGACGGCCTGTCGAGGCTGATCATCGCGGGCGGCTCCGCCCCCGCCCTGATCACGGGAGCGGTCGTGCACGGCGAACTGCTGGCCCTGCGCCCCTTCGGCTCCTACAACGGCCTGGTCGCGCGCGCCGCCGAGCGCATCGTGCTGATCAACAGCGGTCTCGACCCGAAGGCGATCTGCCCGTCGGAGGCCGGTCACGCGGAACAGGGTCGCGAGGCGTACCTGGCGGCCTTCGAGGGGTACGTTTCCGGAACTCCGGAGGGGATGGCGGCCTGGATCGCGCACTGCGGCCGCGCGATCGAGCTCGGCGTGCGCGAGTCGACGGCCGTCTGCGAAGCGCTCCAGCGCGGCGCGGCCTGAGCTCGGCGATTCGGCGACTTCGGACCGAGCGCTCGGGTCCGTCGGTGCTCCGGGGGCCGGCGTCGGTGCCTGGCTCGCGGGTCCTTGGGCCTCGGGGAGGCGGACGGTCCGGTAGGGGCCGTCCGGTGGAGGCCGTCCGGCGAGGGTGAATCGTCCCCGAACATGGGTTGCGGCGACACCGTCTTGCTTTGGTGTCGCCGCTGGCACTTGCGCCCAGTTACCAAGCGTCCTCGATGAATGCCCATCAGGTCGGGAGCTTTGCCCGTCACCTGGTGCGGCTGGCCCGTAATCGACGGGTCGACGTCGCGTGGGTGCTCGGCGTTCGTGCTTCGGTCCGTGGGCCTTACTGCGTTTTAAAGATGATCCTCTCGGATGTTCTTTGGTCTCGCGGGCCGTGATTCCTTTGTACTCCGCTTCCGGGCGGAGCGAAACCCCTGGCCACAGTTCTTTACTTTCCGGGATGATCCAGGGCGATCCGGACACCTTGCGCCCCGCAGGTCGGCGGGGCTCCGGTGGAGGTCAGGCCGACGCCGCCCGGCGGCGGCTCGCGTACCAGACCAGCCCGGCGGTGGCCGCTGCCGCGCCGACGGCCGCCGCGGCGACCAGGGCGGGTCGTGCCGGCATCGACAGTCCGGGCAGCCGCTGCTTCAGGCGGACCGGCTTGTTGAACACCAGCACCGGCCACTCCCGCGCGACCGCCTCACGGCGCAACGTCCGGTCGGGGTTCACCGCGTGCGGGTATCCGACCGCCTCCAGCATGGGCAGGTCGGTGATCGAGTCGCTGTACGCGTAGCACCGGGCGAGGTCGTACCCCTCGGACTCCGCGAGCTCCCGCACTGCCTCGGCCTTCGTCGGGCCGTAGGCGTAGTAGTCGATCTCGCCGGTGAAGCAGCCGTCCTCGCCGACCACCATCCGGGTCGCCACGACCCGGTCCGCCCCGAGCATCTCGCCGATGGGTTCGACGACTTCCGCTCCCGAGGTCGAGACGATCACCACGTCACGGCCGGCGGTGTGGTGGGCCTCGATCAGCGAGGCAGCCTCGTCGTAGATGATCGGGTCGATCAGGTCGTGCAGGGCTTCGGCGACGATCTCCCGCACCTGCTGGACGTTCCACCCCTTGCAGAGGGCGGAGAGGTACTCCCGCATCCGCTCCATCTGGTCGTGGTCGGCGCCACCGGCCAGGAAGATGAACTGCGTGTACGCGGTGCGCAGCACGGCCCGCCTGTTGATCAGGCCGCCCTGGTAGAAGGACTTGCTGAACGTCAGGGCGCTGGACTTCGCAATGACCGTCTTGTCCAGGTCGAAGAAGGCAGCGGTCCGAGGCGAGGAGTGCGGCAAGGGCTGATTTTCCACGACCCGAGCATATGCGCCCACCATTCGGCGTAAGGTGCGGCGCGTGGGTTTGCTTGAGAAGGCTCTCGGGTACACCATGGAAGTCACGGATCGTTCGCGACCGTGCTAACCCGGTCTGGCTCCTCCCCCCCCGAGTCGGACCGTGGGGACGACCCCCGCTCTCCCCCCCGGCGGGGGTCGTCGCATGTCCGGACGCGGTTTGCGTCCCGTGCTCACGACCTTCAGTGACCATCTCTTCGGTCCTTCCTCTGTGGTCGACCTTCCTGGCGAAGGCCCTCACCCCCTCGAACTCGTCACTCTGTGTAGTTGTTCCGCCGCGCTCCGGAACTCACCTGACGGTGTGGCGAAGTTATTCACAACGGCCTTCTTGTCCACAGTTTTCACGCAAGATCCACTTCAATTTTCAGAACCCCGCACCGTGATTCCAGCCGCGAAGTCCGCGGTTCCTGGATTTGCGTGAGAAGGGGGCGGAGATCGTGGCTGGATCGAAGTCGTGTGAAGTACCGGAACCCTCGGTGGCCCTCAGGGGCGGGGGATCCGTCCGAACCGGTGGCGCCGGCCCCGGTGGCGGCCGGCCGTTGATCATCACCGAGGATCCTCTGCTGCTCGACGACCTGCTGAGGCTGTGCGCCGCCGCGGGCGCCGAGCCCCATGTGCACCACGCGGTGCCGGAGCGGAGCGGAGCCGGTGCGGACCGGGGCGGCGGAGGCGTGGAGGACGGTGGCCGGGATCCGGCCGGCCCGATCGGAGGCACCGGCTGGGAGAGCGCCCCGCTCGTACTCGTCGGGGACGACGCCGCCCGCCGGGTGCGCGCGGCGCCGCGCAGGGACGGGGTGTTCCTCGTCGGCCGTGAACTCGACGACCCCCAGGTCTGGCAACGGGCCGTCGAGATCGGGGCGGAAGAGGTGCTGCGGCTGCCCGACGCCGAAGGCCTGCTCGTCGACCGCATCGCCGACGTGGTGGAAGGGGCCGGTAGGCCCGCCCTCGCCGTCGGGGTGATCGGCGGCAGCGGCGGCGCCGGGGCGTCCACCCTTGCCTGCGCCCTCGCCCTGCGGGCCGCCCGCGCCGGGGAGCGCACCATCCTCATCGACGGGGACCCGCTCGGCGGCGGCATGGACGTGCTGCTCGGCGGCGAGAGCGCCGAAGGGCTGCGCTGGCCCGACTTCGCCGCCTCCCGCGGCCGGGTCGGCGCCGGAGCGCTGGAGGAGTCCCTGCCCGAGCTGCACGCGCTGCGGGTGCTGAGCTGGGACCGCGGGGACCGGGTGGTGGTGCCGCCCGCCGCGATGCGGTCCGTCGTGGCCGCGGCCCGGCGCCGGGGCGGGGTGGTGGTGGTCGACCTGCCCCGACGGATCGACGAGGCAGTGGCCGAGGTGCTGGCCCAGCTCGACCTGGTGCTGATGGTGGTGCCCGGCGAACTGAGGTCGGTGGCCGCGGCGGGGCGGGTGGCCGCCGGGGTCCGCATGGTGGCCCGGGACGTCCGCGTGGTCGTACGGGGCCGCTGTGCCCACGGGCTCGACGCCGAAGCCGTGGCGCGACTGCTGGGAGTGCCCCTGGCCGGAGAAGTACCGGTCGAGGTGGGGCTGCCGGGGCGTGTGGCCGAAGGGGAACCACCGGGCTCGCGGGGCACGCTCGCCCGGTTCTGCGACGGCTTCTGGCAGCGCGCGCTCGGTTCCGCCCAGGGGGCGTCGGCATGAGCGCGGTCCTGCTGGACGCGGTGCGCCAGCACCTCGCCGAGAGCGGCGGCGAGCCGACCCCGGCCCGGGTCGCCGCGGCGCTGCGGGCCCAGGGCCGCCTGCTCGGTGACGCGGAAGTATTGGGCGTGGCCGCGGAGTTGCGGTCCGAACTCGTCGGCGCCGGGCCGCTGGAACGACTGCTCGCCGATCCCGACGTCACCGACGTACTCGTCGCCGCCCCGGACCGGGTGTGGGTGGACCGGGGTGGCGGGCTCGAACTGACCGGGGTGACCTTCGCCGACGCCGAGGCCGTGCGCAGGCTGGCCCAGCGGCTGGCCGCCGTCGCCGGGCGGCGCCTGGACGACGCCCGACCCTGGGTCGACGCCCGACTGCCCGACGGCACCCGGCTGCACGCCGTGCTGCCCCCGGTGGCCGTCGGTTCGGCGTGCCTGTCCCTGAGGGTGGTGCGGCCGAAGGCCTTCACCCTGGAGGAGTTGGTCGCCGCCGGGACCCTTCCGCCCGGCGGGCAGCGACTGCTGCGGGCGATGGTCGAGGCCCGACTCTCCTTCCTCGTCTCCGGCGGGACCGGAACGGGCAAGACCACCCTGCTCAGCGCCCTTCTCGGCCTCGTCGGGCCGGGGGAGCGGATCGTCCTGGCCGAGGACTCCGCCGAACTGCGCCCCGACCATCCCCATGTGGTGAGGCTGGAGACCCGCCCGGCGAACCAGGAGGGTGCGGGACTGGTGACACTGGCGGACCTGGTCCGGCAGGCCCTGCGGATGCGGCCCGACCGGCTCGTGGTGGGCGAGGTGCGCGGCGCCGAGGTCGCCGACCTGCTGGCCGCGCTGAACACCGGGCACGAGGGCGGGTGCGGCACGGTGCACGCCAATGCCGCCGCGCACGTCCCGGCCCGGTTGGAGGCGCTCGGAACGGCCGCCGGGTTGGACCGGACCGCCCTGCACAGCCAGTTGGCCGCGGCGCTGACCTTGGTGGTCCACCTGACCCGCGACCGGAGCGGGCGCCGCCGGGTCACCGAGGTACACGTGCTGGAACGGGATCCGGCCGGGCTGGTGGTGACCGTGCCCGCCCTGCGCTGGGGGGTCCGGGGCTTCGTGCGGGAGCAGGGCTGGGCTCGGCTGGGGCCGCTGCCGGGAGGTGCGCGGTGAGTGCCGTGCCGGTCGGCTCCGTGCCCGTGTTCGCCGGGCTGTTGTGCGCCGGGGCCGCTGCCTGGGTGTTGACCGGGGGCGATCAAGGGCAACGGCGGGCCCGGCTGGTTCTCGCCGGGGGAGGCCTGGTGGCACCCGGAGGGCCGTTGCGCGTAAGGCGGTTGGTGGCCGCGGTGCGAGTACGGGCGGGGCGGTGGCGGGAGTGGGCCGTCCCGGTGGCCGCACTGCTGATCGCCCTGTGGGGCGGGTCGGTGATCCCGCTGCTGTTGGGGGCGGCGTCCGTGCCGTTGCTGAGGCGGTGGCTGAGGGCGGCGGAGCGGGAGCGTGCCCGTACGGCCAGGGCCGCCGGGGTGATGGCGCTGTGCGGGGCCGTCGTGGGGGAACTACGGGCCGGGGCGCAGCCCGGGCAGGCCCTCACCGTGGCGATGCGCCGCACGGTGGCGGGGCCCGGGGGCCCGGGGGCGGCGGAGGCGGGCGTGCTGGCCGCCGCGGCCTTCGGCGGGGACGTGCCCGGTGCGCTGCGCCAGGCCGCGCGGGAACCGGGCGCGGAAGGGCTGGCCGGGATGGCCGCCTGCTGGCACGTCTCGGTGGACGGCGGCGCCGGCCTCGCGGCCGGACTGGACCGGCTGGAGGGGGCGTTGCGGGCCGAGCGGGACCGGGAGGAGTCGCTGCGGGCCCAGTTGGCGGGAGCCAGGTCCACGACGGTGGTGCTCGCGTTGCTGCCGCTGGTGGGGCTGCTGATCGGGACGGGCCTGGGGGCGGACCCGCTGCGCGTCCTGCTGCACTCGTCGATGGGGTGGGGCTGCCTGGTGGCGGGCGGGGTGCTGGAGGCGTCGGGGCTCCTGTGGTGCCGACGGATCGTACGGGCGGGGGAACGGTGATGGGCGGGCCGGATGTCCACAGGCTGGGGACGGCGTGTTGCCTGGCGGCGCTGGTGTGGTGGGCGACCTCCGCACTGTGGTCCGGGGTGCGGAGCCGGGCGGCGCGGCGCAGGATCGCGGGCCTCTTCCGTTGGGAGCAGGGGCGCCGCCGCCCGCGGTGGAAACCCGGGACCAGGGAGGCGGTCACCGCGTGGGCCGGGCCGGGCGGCGTCCTGGTGGCGGGCTGGTGGGTGGTCGGCGGGCCGGCGGGACTCCTGGTGGGGTGCGCGGCGGCCTTCGCGGCGAGGCGCCTGCTGCTCAGGGCCGCACGGCAGCCGTCCGGGGTCGATTCCCGTGAGGCGGAACGGCAGTTGCCCTTCGCCGCCGATCTGCTGGCCGCCTGTCTGGCGGCGGGGGCCGGGCCGGTCGAGGCCGCCGAGGTGGTGGGGGAGTCGGTGGGCGGCCCGGTGGGCGAGCGGCTGGCCATGGCCGGGGCGGAGTTGCGGCTCGGAGGCGAACCGGGTTCCGCGTGGGGGAGGTTGGCCGGCATACCGGGGGCGCGGGGGCTGGCGGAGTGTCTGGAGCGGGCCGCGCGGACCGGGGCACCCGCCGCCGAACCGGTCTCGCGCCTGGCGGCCGGCCTGCGGGCGGAACGGATGCGACAGGCAGGCGCCAGGGCGCAGCGGGCGGCGGTACTCGTCACGGCGCCGGTGGGGCTCTGTTTCCTCCCCGCGTTCCTTGCGATCGGAGTGGCTCCGGTGGTGATCGGAATGGCCTCGGGGCTGCTCTCCGGAAGCTGAAGCAGGAATTGAAACCTGAAATCACATCAAGAACGTAATCCCACAGGAGGTTTGTCATGAGGATCATCTGGTTCCGGCTGCGTAAGGCCTTGGGCAGTCGCGGTGGCGACACGGGAATGTCGACTTCGGAATACGCCATGGGCACGATCGCGGCGTGTGCGTTCGCAGCTGTTCTGTACAAGGTGGTGACGAGTGACGTGGTCTCGGCGGCGCTCCAGTCGACCATCGGAAAGGCGCTCGATGCGCCGTTCTGAGCGAAAGCCGCCGGGAAACGCGGACCGCGGATACGTGACGGCCGAGGCGGCCATGGTGATCCCCGCCCTGGTCCTGTTCGCGGCGCTGCTGGTGTGGGCGCTGATGGCGGCCGCGGCGCAGATCCGCTGCGTGGACGCCGCCAGGGCGGGGGCCCGGGCGGCGGCCCGGTCCGAGCCGACCGAGGTGGCGGTGGCCGC
>NZ_JANFAK020000075.1 GCF_024721315.2 Streptomyces sp. Isolate_45 | reverse complement strand
GCTCGGCTCCCCGCCGGCCCGCGGCCCGCCGGTGGTCCCGCCCGTGTTCCTGCCCTCCCCTGCCGGGCAGGTGGGGCGGTCGTGGTCCGGGGCTCGTGGCGAGAGTCCCGCCCGGCCGGCGATGCCGGGCGGGATTCCCGGATCACTCCCGGATCACTCCCGGATCACTCGCGGATCACTTTCTAGGAGCACTCCCACATGGCGGCCTGCGTACCGGAGCTGGTGCTGAGGCCGGGCATGTCCAGGCACATCCAGGAGGGGGCGCCGCCGGGGGTGGTGCCGCTGATCCAGTAGCCGTTGTTGCCGTCGATGTTGTCCGTGTCCCACCACTTCTGGTTCAGACCGCCGTTGCAGTCCCACTGGACGATCTTGGCGCCCCGTATTGCCCTGCCCCCGGAGATGTCGAGGCACTTGCCGGAGTTGGCGTTGCGCAGTTGGATGAAGTTGCCGCCGTCCGTGACCTCCGACTTCCACAACCCCTCGCTCGCCGTGCCGCATTCGGCCTGCACCACCGGGGCGCCGCTGTCGTTCGAGCCGCTCTTCACCTTCAGACACATGCCGCTGTGGTTGTTGACGATCTCGAACCGGCTTCCCCGCTTGCGCAGTTGCCACAGCTGGTTCGGGGCCAGGTTCGCGCTCGCGTCCGAGGCGGTCTGCGCGGTGGGAGCCGCGGCGGGGCGGGCCTCGGCGCTGGTCACGGGGAGGAGGCTCGTCCCGGCGACCGCGATCAGGGCGACCAGCGCCGAGCGGGCGGACGTGCGCTTCGTGAAGTTCATGCTGAGTGCCTTTCGTACGCGGCCCTGCCGCGGGTGCGACCGTGCCGGTGGCGACGGAGGTGGCGCCGGACCGCGGGGGCCGGTCCGGCGCGGTGCCCACTCTGTCCGCCGGTCCGGTCCGCACACATCGTGGAAGACCACGAACACGGCGCCCTGCCCGTTCTCGTGGTCGGCAATCCGACCCCCGGCACCCGACCACCCCGACCACCCAGGGCCCCGGCCCCTCACCGAGGTGGCGTCCCCCCGGCGGGGTCGGATCCGGCGAGGCCGACCGCGAGCTGCGTGCGGCGGGTCACGCCGAGCTTGCGGAAGGCACTGGTGAGGTGGGACTCCACGGTGCGCCGCGTCAAGTGCAGTGCCTCGCCGATCTGCGCGTTCGTGTGCCCGAGGGCGGCGAGGTCGACGACCCGGCGTTCCGCTCCGGTGAGTGCGCTCGGACCGGTCGTCGCCCGCGTCGTGGTGCGGGCGTTCGCGGCGCGCAGCGCGGCGCGCGTCGCCCGCAGGAGCCGCCCGGTCGGCACGGGCTCCGAGCCGGTGACGGCGGCGGCACCCGCGCCCGCGTCGCCCGGGGCGGCACCGAAGTGGCCGTACGGGGCGTACGGGTCGCCGCCGGTGCCGGGCTGCGGGGACAGCAAGCCGGTCGCCTCGGCGTCGGCGGCGCGCAGGTCGTCGCGGCCCCGGCGGCCGAGTCCGGCTTCGACGCGGGCCCGGCCCAGGTCGATCAGCGTCTCGATGCGTTCCACGGGCGCGGGCGCCCCTTCCAACAGGGCCGCCGCCTCGACGAGCGAGTCCAGGCCCCGTCGCCCGCCGATGGCCGCGGCGTGGGCCCGCAGCGCCCTGCCGACCGTACGGGGGGTTCCCCAGCGGCGCGCGTGGTGCAGTTCCTCCTCCGCGAGCTCGCGGGCTTCCGCCGCGCGGCCGAGCCGGGCCAGGACGAGGGCCGCGCCGGACCGCCACGGCGTGGCCACGGGGCTGACGAAGTCGCGGGCGCTCTGGCCCGTGCCGCAGGCGAGGTAGTCGTCGAGGGCGGCGTTCCACCGCCCCTCGATGGCGTGGAGCAGGGCGCGGGCATAGCGCAGTTCGTTCCACTCCCAGGAGCTGTCGGCGGTGGTCGTGTCGGGGGTGGAGAGGAGCTGCCAGGCCCGGTCGCGCTGCCCGAGTTCGTACCGGGCGAGCGCCACCATCGAGACGAGGTGGGGCGCGCGGATGCCGCGTCCGGTGCAGGTGTGGGCCAGCTGGGTGTTCTCGGCGATCACCCGCCGGAAGTCCCCGGCCCAGAGCGCGGCTTCCGCCCTGGCGCTCAGCAGGCACTGCAGGCCGGCGTCGGTGAGGTCCGGCCGTGCGGGCGGTACGGGAAGCCCCTGCTCGGCGAGGGTACGGGCGTCCTCCAGCCGGTCCGCCCACTGCAGCAGGGTGGCGGCGCTGCCCAGCCAGGCGGTGCGCAGCAGCGGGTGGACCGGTGCCGCGGCGAGTCGGGGCCGGATCCGGGTCAGCACCTCGGCCACGGAGAGGAGCCCGGCACCGGTCTCGTACTCGGTGATCAGACCGCAGACCAGCGGTTCGACGGTGACGGGGGCCGTGGGCGCGAGGGCGCGCAGGCCCGCTATGGCGTTGCGCCAGGCGACGGCGTCGTGCGAGGAGATGAGAGCGGTGACGGTGCGCAGGACATGTACCAGTTCGTCGTCGTCGGCGCCGTGACTGGCCCGGTGCAGGACGCTCAGCGCGCTGTCCGTGCGGCCGCTGGCCGCGAGGGCCGCGCCGAGGGCGGGTGCGGCGGCGGCGCGTTCCTGGCGGTCGGGGTGCAGGTCGAGGCCCTCGCGGAGCCTGCGGATGCCCGCCTCGGCGCTGTGCGGGAACTCCAGCGATCCCAGGCGCAGGGTGAGATCGGCGTACCGTTCCCCGGTCGGCGGTGGCTGGGACCGCAGCACGTGGCGCAGCAGTACGGCGGCTTCTTCGGTGTGCCCGGCCCGGACGGCGTCGTCGGCGGCGTCCTCCAGGCAGCGTGCCATCCACGGCTCGCGCGGGTGGTCCAGGCGCAGCAACCGGGCGGCGACCTGCGGGGCGGGGGCTCCGCTGTCGTGGAGGAGCCGGGCGGCGCGGGTGTGCAGGGCGGCCAGTTCGGCGGGATCGGCCGCGTCCAGTACGGCTTCGAGGGCGAGCGGGTGGGAAAGCATCCGGGCCAGGGGTGGGGTGCCCGGTGTGGCCGCCGCCGCCTGCCGGGCCGGCAGTAACGGCAGGGCTTCTCGGAGCAGGTCGGGGCCGGTGGCGTCGGAACACTGGGCGGTCGCCGCGAGGGCGAGGACCGTACGCCGGGTCTCCTCGTCGGCGCGGTGCCGGATCCAGCGGGCGACGGCGTCGCGGTACCGGACGGGCCGGGGCCCATCGGCGTCAGGCGCACACCGGGGGCGGCCCGCGCCCGGGTCACGCCGGGAGCGGGCGGCCGCCGAGGGGCGGGCCCGGTCCAGGGCGCCGGCAACAGGGCCGTCCGGGGCGGCGGGACCGTCGCAAGGGCGGGCCGCGTCCAGGGCGCCGGCAACAGGGCCGCCCGGGGCGAAGGCGAGGGCGACGGCGGGCGGACGGATCGGGTCGAGGGGCCGGGTCAGGTCGGCGAGGAGGGCCTGGAGGAGGGCCGGGTTGCCGCCGGTCGCGTCCCAGCACATCGCGTGCCGTTCGGGCGGCAACCCCTGGTCGCGCGCCAGCCCCGCCGCGGCTTCCGGCCCGAGCGGGGGCAAGGGGTGGCACACCCCCGTGGCCCGGGGCAGCCAGCCGACATCGGTGTGCTCACGGCATTCGGCGGTGGCCAGCAGCAGGACCGGGAGCCCGGCGATCCGGCGGGCCAGGTAGCCGGTCCAGCGGCGGGAGACCGGATCCGCGCAGTGCAGGTCGTCGACGGTGAGCAGGACCGGACGGCCGTCGGCGCCGCGGGCGAGCAGGTCGAGCAACCGGTGGAAGACCTCCTGCTCCTGCCCGCCGGCGGGGTCGCTGAAGGGGATGCCGCGGGTGGTGGGGAAGACCTGGCGCACGAGGGCGAAGGGGAAGTCCTTCTCCTCGGGTGCGCACCGCGCGGACCGTACGCGCACGCCGTCGTCGGCGCTCGCGCCGCGGGCGACGGCGTCGAGGACCGCGGTACGGCCCCGGCCGGGCGGTGCGGTCAGCATCAGCCAGCTGCCCCTGCCGGCGCGCGCCCGGTCCAGGGCGGCGGCCGCGGCCCGGAGCACGTCGTCGCGTTCGACCAGTACGTGTGTCACTTCCGCCCTCCCACACTGCTGCCGACGGCTGTGTGCCGCCCGTGACGGCCGCCTGCCGGGCGTCCGTGAGAATCATGCGGGGACGGAGCGCGGGAAGATGGATGATCTTCGGTCAGATTTGCCTGAAAGGGCATCAGTCGGGCCAAGTCGGCCGAATTGAAGCGGGATTGACCGAAACCCGAAGCGGCCGGGAGCCGCGCGCGGTCGTGCCCGCGCGGTCCGGCCACCCGGTCCTACCGCCGGCACCGCGCACGGGCCGGGAGGAGGAGGGCGGCGCTGTCGCCACCGTCTCCCCGCCCCGGCGGCGGCTGTCGGACTGCGCCCCCGTCCCGTGACGCATACCCTCGGATGAAGGGTCTGTCCGAGCCCTGGAGGTGGGTCATGTCCGAAGGGAACGACGCGGTCGGGGCCGATCGCGCGCTGAAGGCCCGCCACCGGGCCATGTGGGCCTGGGGCGACTACCCGTCCGTGGCTTCTCGCGTCATCCCGGAGGTGGGTGCCGAACTCGTCGGCGCGTGCGGGGTCCGGCAGGGTGACCGGGTGCTGGACGTGGCGGCCGGCGCGGGCAACGCAGCCATCCCCGCCGCCCTGGCGGGGGCGGACGTCGTGGCCGGCGACCTCACCCCCGAGCTGCTCGAAATCGGCCGGAACCTGGCCGGCGGGCGCGGGGCCGACCTGGAGTGGCGCGAGGCGGACGCGGAACACCTGCCCTTCGCCGACGCGGAGTTCGACGTCGTGATGTCCTCGTTCGGGGTCATGTTCGCCCCGCACCACCAGGCCGCCGCCGACGAGCTGGTGCGCGTCTGCCGCCCCGGCGGGACGGTGGGCCTGGCGAACTGGACACCGCAGGGTTTCGTCGGCCGGATGTTCGCGACGATGAAGCCGTACGCGCCGCCCCCACCGCCCGGAGCCCAGCCGCCGCCCCTCTGGGGCGAGGAGGAATACGTGTACGGGCTCCTCGGCGACCGCGTCACGGACGTCGACGCCCGGCGTCGGACCGTCCGGATCGACGCCTTCCCGCAGCCGGGAGCCTTCCGCACCTTCTTCAAGGCCTGCTACGGGCCGACGATCGCGGTCTACCGTGCCATCGGGGACGACGCCGACCGGGTGGCGGCGCTGGACGGCGCGTTGGACGCGCTGGCCGAGGAGAACACCCGCGACGGGGTCATGGAGTGGGAGTACCTGCTCCTCACGGCCCACCGGACCGGCTCGGCCGCCTGACCCGCCCCGCGTTCGGGCCGGCGTCATTGCGCCGCCGTCGCCGCGGGAATGTCGACGCGGGCGGCCCTGCGGGCCGGCCAGAGCGAGGCGAGGAGCGCGCCGGCCAGGGCGATGAGTACGCCGAGGGCGAGGCGCCCCCACGGAATCACCAACGCGTAGCCGGCCACGCTCTCCTGGAGGGTGCGCCCGAGGGCCCAGCCCAGGAAGACGCCCAGGGCCGTACCGAGGGTCGCGCCGAGTCCGCCGAGGAGCAGGGCCTCCAGTCGGATCATGCGGGTGACGCCGGAGCGGTCCATACCGAGGGCCCTCAGGGTCCCGATCTCCTTGCGTCGTTCGAGGACGGACATGGCGAGGGTGTTGGCGATGCCGAGCGCGGCGATCGACAGGGCCATGCTCAACAGGGCGTAGAAGACGTTGAGTTGCTCCCCGATGGAGCCGCTCTCCCGCTCCCGGATGCCCGACTCGTCCAGGACGGCCAGGGCGGGGTTGTCGCCGAGGGCGCGGGTGACGCTCCCGAGGGCGCTCGGACCGGGACCGCCGTCCGTGTCCAGCAGGATCCCGGCTGTGCTCGGGTCGGGGTCGTAGCGGGCGACGAGGGCGTCGGGTGCGGTGATGCTGGGCAGCAGGTTGCTCTGTTCGTCCGCCCGGTAGATCGCTCCGATGGTGACGTCGCCCTGCCCACCGTCCTCACGCCGCAGGGGAAGGGTCTGGCCGACGTGCCAGCCCGCCTTCGCGGCCTTGAAGTCGGCCACGGCGATCCGGCCCTGGGCGAGGGAGTCGAGGGAGCCCTCGATCACGTCGTAGCGGAGCAGTCGGCCGATGGTGGCGGGGTCGACCCCGGTCAGTACCGAGGGGACGCCCGCCAGTCGGTACGCGGTGGACTGGTTGAGCGGGCTGAACGTGGCGCCGGGCAGCCCCTTCAGGGGCTCCGCGGTGGCGGGGGTCATCCGCATGCCGCCCTCGGCGGGCTTGATCAGGTAGTCGGCGGTGAAGTCGTGCGTGGTCGCCCGGTCGAGGTACTGGGCGGCGGAGGCACCGAGGACGGAGAGGCCCGCGGCGAGCGTGAGGGCGATGGCGAGCGCCGCGGCGGTGGCGCCGGTACGACGCGGGTCGCGCACGGTGTTCCGGGCGGCGAGGTCGCCGTACACCGGGTGGAGGCGGGTCAGCAGCGGCCGGAGCAGCGCCACGAACGGCCTGGACAGCAGCGGGATGAAGCCGATCGCCCCGGTCAGGGTGAGGGCCGCCCCGAGGCCGATGACGGTTCGGGCGTCCTCGGCCGCGCCGAGGGCCCCGTACAGCGAGGCGGCGGTGCCGGTGAGCAGCAGGGCGGCGCTGATACCGGTGCGCGGGGAGCCGGTGCGGGCGGGCACCGCGGGCTCGGCCGCGCCGAGCGCGGCGACTGGCGGAATGGCCATGGCCCGGCGGATCGGAAGCCAGGCGGCGACCGTGGGCAGCGCGGTACCGACGAGCAGGGACGTGATCACGGTGCCCGGGGTGAGGACCAGCGGGCCGGACGGGGTGTCGGCGGAGGAGAAGAGCGTCCGCAGCAGGGCGGCGACCCCGGTGCCGACGGCGAGGCCGGCCACGGAGGCGAGGGCGCCGACGAGGAGGGACTCGGCCAGCAGGATGCGTCGTACCTGCCTGCGGGACGCTCCGACGGCCCGCATGAGGGCCAGTTCCCTGGTCCGTCGGGCGACGAGCATGGTGAAGGTGTTGGAGATGAGGAACGTGGCGACGAACAGGGCGACCGCCGCGAACCCCAGCAGGATCTGGCTCATGGTGTCGCTGTCGTTGGTGGCGAGGTTCTCCTGGATCCGGGCGAGCTGGGAGCCGGTGGCGGCGCCGGTGTTCGGCGGGAGCACCGATTCGACGCGGGCCAGGACCTGCGCGGCGTCGGTGCCGGGCGCGGCCGTCACCTCGACGGTCTTGTAGCGGCCGGGCAGGAGGAAGAGCCGCTGCGCGGTGGCCTCGTGGAACAACGTCAGGCTGCCGCCGGAGGGCAGCTTGGTCCCGTCGGTCCGGAAGATTCCGCTGAGGGTGTAGGAGGAGGCGCCCTGGTCGGTGCCGACGCGCACGGTGTCGCCGACGCGGTGGCCGCCCTTCGCGGCTGTGGCCTCGTCCAGGGCGATCGTTTTGTCACCGGTCGGCCCGGAACCCCGGACGAAGCGGTAGGCGGGGTCGGTGCCGTCCGTTCCCGGGGCGAAGTTGCCGCCCCGGTGGGACGTGTCGTTCGCGATCGGGCGGCCGTCGCGGCCGGCCACGGCGGCGAAGCCGTCGACCCGGCCGGCGGCGCCGGCGACGCCCGGAACCTTGGCGAGGGTGGCGACGGTGGCGGCGTCGACGCCGGCCGGCCCCCCGCCGGTGGGGGAACCTTCGGGGAAGACGCTGACGGCGAGGCGCTCGTAGCCGTCGGTCGCCCGGGCGGCGGTGGCCCGGCTCAGGCTGTCGCCGAAGACGAGGCTCCCGGAGACGAAGGTGACGCCGAGCATGACCGCGAAAGCGGTCATCAGCAGGCGGGCCTTGTGCGCGAACACGTTGCGCAGGGCGGTACGGAACATGGGGTGCGGATCCTGGGATGCGGGCTCGACGGCTGCGAGCGGGTGGCTTGGGGGCGGGTGGCTTTCGGGCGGGACCGGGAGGGAGGTTCGGCCGGCGTCGCGACTGTCGGCGGCTGTCGGTCCGTCTCGGTCGCTGTAGGTCGGTGTCGGCCGGACTCGGTCGGTCTCGGTCGGTGTCAGACGGTGCGGGAGCGGGAGTCGAACGCCTTCATGCGGTCGAGCACCCGGTCCGCGGTCGGCTGCGTCATCTCGTCGACCAGCCGGCCGTCGGAGAGGAAGACCACGCGGTCGGCGTAGGCGGCGGCGACGGGGTCGTGGGTGACCATGACCACGGTCTGGCCCAGCTCGCGCACGGAGTCACGCAGGAAGCCGAGTACCTCGGCCCCGGACCGGGAGTCGAGGTTTCCGGTGGGTTCGTCGCCGAAGATGATCGCGGGACGGGAGACCAGGGCCCGGGCCACCGCGACCCGCTGCTGCTGCCCGCCCGACAACTGTCCGGGCCGGTGTCCGAGGCGCTGGGAGAGACCGACCATGGACACCACCCGGTCCAGCCACCGGGGGTCGGGGCGGCGCCCGGCGATGGTCAGCGGCAGCGTGATGTTCTCCAGCGCGGTCAGGGTCGGCAGCAGGTTGAACGCCTGGAAGATGAAACCGATCCGGTCGCGGCGCAGTTGGGTCAGCTGCCGGTCTCCGAGCGTGCCCAGTTCGGTCGTGCCGATGCGGACGGATCCGGACGTGAACGAGTCGAGCCCGGCGGCGCAGTGCATCAAGGTGGATTTGCCGCAGCCGGAGGGCCCCATGATCGCGGTGAACCCGCCCTCCTGGAAGGAGACGCTGACCCGGTCCAGGGCGACGACGCGGGTGTCGCCGCTGCCGTAGACCTTCGACAGGTCGGTGGTCCCGGCGGCCGCGGTGCCGGTCGCCGTCGCGTGCGGGGTGAACGGTGTGCGCGTTGACAAGGGGTCGACGGTCACGGAGGACTCCTTCGAGACTTCGGGTGCGGAAGACGCGCGGTGCGCAAGGTGCGCAAGGTGCGGCACGTGCACTTCGAAGGGTGTCCGGGGAACGTATCGGCGCCCGGTCCGCTGTGTATCGGCTGCCGCTCGGCCGGGTAGCAGTCGTGCGAGGACCGTCAGGCGGGAAGGCGCAGGGTGGCGACGGCTCCGCCGTCCGGCGCGTTGTCCAGTCGCAGGTCGGCGCCGAGGACCCGGGCCTGTCCCAGGGCGATGGTCAGCCCCAGGCCGTGGCCCGTGCCGCGCTCCGCGGCGCCCGTGTGGAAGCGGCGGGGGCCGTCGCGCAGCAGGTCCGGGGGGAAGCCGGGGCCGTGGTCGCGCACGACGACGGTCCGCCCCTCGACGGTGACCCGCACCGGGGTTCCTCCGTGCCGGTGCGCGTTGAGGACGAGGTTGCCGACGATCCGTTCGAGGCGACGCGGGTCGGTCTCCACGGTCGGCGCGGTCCCGGGGGCGGTGACGGTGACCTCCGCCCCCACGCCGGTCCGTGCCACGGCTTCCGTGACGACCGCGCCGAGAGGGACGCGGGCTCGGACCGGCTGCTCGGCTCCCCCGTCCAGTCGGGAGATCTCCAGCAGGTCCTCCACCAGGCCTCGCAGATCGCGCACCCGGGCTCTCAGCAGGTCCTCCGGCTCACCCGCGGGCAGCAGGTCGACGGTGGCCAGCAGACCGCCGACGGGGGTGCGCAGCTCGTGTGCCACGTCCGCGGTGAACCGGCGTTCGGTACGCAGGCGTCGGCTCAGGCTGTCGGCCATCAGGTCGACGGTGGCGGCGATGTCGGACACCTCGTCGCGGCCTCCGGTGGGGCCGGTCCGGGCGTCCAGGTCCCCCGCGGAGATCCGGCCCGCGGTCTCGGAGACCTGCCGCAGCCGCCTGGCCAGCAGCCCGGCTCCGTACACGGCCAGGGGGGTGGCCGCCGCGAGTGCGAGGAGCGAGGCCAGCGCCATGGTCACGTCGAGGCGTCGTAGTTCGTGCAGTTCCGGGCTCATGTTGACGCGGTGGGCGAGCACCGGACTGCCCGGTCCGGCGACCCGTTGCGCGGCCCAGACGCTCGGCCCGAGGTTGCCGTCGACGCGGTCGTCGTCCGCCGTTTGGCGGTCGCCGTCCGCCGGGTGCCGCAGGGACGCGGGCAGCCCGGGCGGGTCGAGTTCGGCGCCGTCCGTCAGTGCTCCGGTGCGCCGGTGGACGTCCATGGCCGAGTACAGGGCGTTGAGGGCCTGCGCCCGGGCCCGCTGGTGGATGTCCTGCGCGGTCCACAGGTGGACCAGTAGGCCCACGGCGGCCACGACCAGGCATGCGGTGGACGCGGCCAGTGCGGCGATCTTCCAGCGCAGCGGAACGCGGCGCCGCCCCGGCAGGTGGATGGACGGGGGCACCGGCCTCAGCGCCTGAGCTTGTAGCCGAAGCCGCGGACCGTCTCGATCCGGTCGCGGCCGAGTTTGCCGCGCAGTCGCTGCACGCACAGGTCCACGACCCGGCTGTCGCCGTCCCAGCCGTACTCCCACACGTCCCGCAGCAGGGTGTGCCGCTCCAGGACGATCCCGGGGTGGGCCGCGAACTCCAGCAGCAGCTTCAGTTCGGTCGGGGTCAGCGCGACCCGGCTGCCGGAGACGCGCACCTCCAGACCGCCGGTGTCGATGGTCAGGTCCCCGAAGACCAGCAGCTCGCCCGCCGGCGGCGACGCCTCCTGCGCGGCGGGTCGCCCGGGGGCCGGAGCGGGTGCGTAGGTCGCCCGCCGCAACAGCGAACGGATCCGTGCCACGAGCACGAAGGTGTCGACGGGTTTGACGACGTAGTCGTCCGCGCCGGCCTCCAGACCCGCGACGACGTCGAGCCCGTCGCCGCGCGCGGACATCATCAGGACGGGCACCAGGCTGGTCTCCCGGACCCTGCGGCACAGGCCGATGCCGTCGAGGCCGGGCAGCATGACGTCGAGGATCAGCAGGTCGAAGTCCTCATCGCGGAAGAGCTCCAGCCCGGTGAGGCCGTCGGCGGCGGTCCGCATCAGGTAGCCGTACCGCTCCAGGGCGACCGTGAAGGACCGGCGCATCAGGTCGTCGTCCTCCACCAGCAGCACGCGCACGGGTTGCGGGGAGGCCGGAGGGCGGGAGTCGGGCGAGGACACGGGCGGACGGCTCCTGGTCGGACGGCGGGACGCCCGGGACGGCGGGACGCCCGGAACGGCGGACGGCGGACGGCGGACGCGGCGAATGGCGGGCGGCGACCTGTCAGGAACGATATGGCAGACCACGGTGTGGTGACCGCGTCCCACGGCGGACACGCCTCACGCCCCCGGGAGCAGCGTCCGTCCGTTCCTGACCGGGTCGGGGCCGGACAGCACCGGCCGGACGCCCGCCGCGGGGCGGCACGACGCCGACTCGGACGACCCCGTCTCCTCCTCCGGCCCGTACGGATCGATGCGGGACAAAGCGCTCACCGATACCCGCCCGATACACGCGCCGACCCCGGTGGCCGTCCCCGTCCCGCCCGCCCGTCCCCGTGGAACGATGACTGGCGACGGCAGCGGCGCTTCGGCCACCGCGAGGAGCACCCGGACGGCGTCGGAAACACCGCCCGCGCACCCGGCGCTCTTCTCCGCCGCCCCGACCTCGCGCCCGTCGTCCACCTGTTGCTCCAGCACTCCAACACCGGCCACCGCGTCGGCCCCCTCGAACAATTCCTCGCCCTCAACAAGGGTCACGCTCGCAGCACTTGAAGTGGGCCGGGATCGGCGACGTCAACTTCGGCCTGTTCGCGTTGCTCCGGGCCCAGGCGTTACGCACCCGCTCCCTCGACCCGTCTCGCGTGGTCACCGGCGAGGACCTCGGGCATGGCCGCCGGGCCCCATTGCCCGGACGGCCACCTCGCCCAACTCGCCGCCCGTTCGGCATCGGCGGCTCCCGATCGGAAGGGTGAACGCTCGCCCATTTGTACCCGTGGGAGCGTGCGCGCGGGCCGACCTATAGTTACCCGCGCCGCCCGCCGACCCGCTCGGGTACGGGCGGCGTTCACGGTTCGGTTCGGCGTCGAGGGAGGCCGCTCGTGGCCAGTGCGTTTCAGGAGCGCAAGCTCAGGGGGATGTTCGCCGCGTTCGATGCGGACGGTGACGGCTACCTGCGCGAGGAGGACTTCACCGCGCTGGTCGCCCGCTGGAGCCGGCTGCCGGCGGTGGGGCCGGGCACGGAGTTGCGCAGGCGGGTGGAGGCCCTGTTGATGGGCTGGTGGGCGGCGCTGCTGGAAGCGGGGGACGCCAACGGGGACGGTGCGGTCGACATGGGCGAACTGCTCTCCCTGGTCGATCAGCTCCCCGCGATGGTTTCGGACGTCACCGCGACGGCCGACACGGTTTTCGACGCCGTCGACGCGAACGGAGACGGCCGCATCTCCCCGGAGGAGCACCGTGATCTCGTCGAGACGTGGAACGGGCAGCCCGCGGACCTCACGGGCGTCTTCGAGCTCCTCGACCTGAACGGCGACGGCCATCTCAGCCGGGAGGAGTTCGCCCTGCTCTGGGTCCAGTTCTGGACCAGCGACGATCCCGCGGAACCGGGCAACTGGCTCTGCGGCCGCTTCTCCGGCTGAGGGCCCCCGCCGCCGCCCCCGCTCAGCCGCCGAGTGGGTAGGAGGCCCGTTCCTGCCAGCGCGACCCGTCGTACACCATCAGTTCGACCGTCGAAACGTGCGACGTGAACGGGAGGGTGCCGGCGAGGTCGGCCTCGATCACGTCCAGGACGGTGTCCTCCTGGCCCTGGGCTACGGTCAGGTGCGGCACCGTCTCGGTGAACCGGCCGCCGTAGGGCGGGGCTTCCGGCCAACGCTCGACGATCGACCGGGTGAGCCGGTGCAGGGGGGCGTCGGGCTCGGGCACGAGGTACAGCACGTCCGGAAAGCGCCCGCTGGTCGCGAACCGCAGGTCGAACGCGCGGTGGCGTCCCACCAGGTCAGCGAGGGCGGAGTCGACGTGCGTGTCGAGTCGGCTCGCGTCGAGGAACGGGAAGAGCACGGTGACGTGTGCCGGTACCCCGGCCTCGGCGGACGGATCGAGCCGTTCGCGCCACCCCCGGAGGGTCGGCTCCGCCTCCGGGATCGGGATGATGAGTCCCGTCTGACCCGCCTCGAAGGCGGCGCCGCTGTCATCTGCCATGGCACGGATGGTGCCACCCGCGCGGTGCCCGGCGCAGGGGGTTCGCCCGGAGACGGCTCGCGAGCGATGCCCGAGAGGGCTTCGAGCGGGTTCCGACCGGGCCGGGTGTCGGCCCTGACGGATCCGGGCGGGTCCGGGCGGCGGATCCAGGACCGCCCCGGAGCCGTGGGCTCCGGGGCGGCTGGACAGCTGCGACGCGAATCAGGCGGCGGTGATGTTCTCCGCCTGCGGGCCCTTCTGGCCCTGGGTGATCTCGAAGGTCACGGCCTGACCTTCCTGGAGCTCGCGGTAGCCGGTGGAGTTGATGTTCGAGTAGTGCGCGAAGACGTCGGGACCGCCGCCATCCTGCGCGATGAAGCCGAAGCCCTTTTCGGAGTTGAACCACTTCACGGTTCCGCTGGCCATGGTCATGCCTCTCAGTCGATGTCGGATCCGCACCGCGCGGACCCGGAGGTGATCGCCCTGGTCCGGCACTGCACAGCAAAACGCCCACGCCAGGGCGCGGGCAGGAACTGCGAACCACGACAGCTGAGCTGAAGCTACACGCCGGAACCGCCCATCACCAGAGAGCAACGACCACGGAATTTCGGGCGGGGGATCATGGACCGCCCTGGCGGGCGACCACTACGGCCGTTTTGTCGGCAGTGGCCGAAGTGCGGGCCATAGAGCGGCGGCGTGCCGCCGCATGGCGCCGGCCAGGGCGCTCACACCGGCGAGAGCGGGCCGGTCGGCGGCCGTCCGGCCGACCACGCCCAGCCGGTGCACGAACCGTTGGCGGGCCGTCGCCGTGCCCCACTTCCAATCCCGACGCGCCATCCGGGCCAGGTGGTCGGCGCCTTCGCGGCGGGCCCGCTCGACGAGCGCGTCGCCGCGCAGCAGCCAGCCGGCACAGGCGTCGGCGAGGCCGTCGCGCAACTCGGCGCCGGTGATCCGCGAACCGGTCGCGGTGCGCCACTGCGCGAGGTAGGCGTTCTCCGCGCGTTCCAGCAGCGCCGCCGGCGTCGCCGTGACGCACCAGCAGGTGGGAAATCCGATGCGGAGATAGGCCAGCTCCGTCAAACCGTTCCCCAGTGAGGCCTGTTCGAAGTCGACGAACCGGGTGCCGGCGGGGGTGTGGAGGTCGTTCCCGGGACAGGGATCGCCATGGAGCAGGGCGTGACCGGGCGCCCGACCGAGCCGGTCCACCAGTGCGTCGAGCTCCTCGGGAACGCCGCGGGCGACCCGTGCGCCGAGTGCCTCGGCCAGCGCGAGGAAGGAGTCGATGTCGGCCCGGTCCGGGCCCCGCCACCGGGGCAGGGCCCCCGCGTCCGCCGGTCCGGCGGTGGCGTGCAGGCGTGCAGGCGTGCCAGTGCCGTCGCGTGGTCGACGACCCAGTCCTCGCGCGGCGGCCGGTGATCCAGGTGTTCGAGTACGAGGACGCGCGAGGCGGGATCGACGGCCAGGAGCGCGGGTGCCACGGGAGCCGACGCTCGGGCGGCGAGCCGCAGGGCGGTGACCTCGCGGGCGTACCGGTCGTCGGCCTCCAGGCCGTCGACGAGCTGCTTCACCACCGCCGTGGCGCCCGGCAGCTCGACCCGCCACACGCGCGAGCGGGGGCTGCTGCCCAGCCTGCGCGGGTTCCTCGGCGCTCCCAGCTCGGCCCGTAACCCGTCCCCGAACACCAGTCGTGACCACATGGGTTCATTGTCGCCCCGGTCGGTGCCCGAGTTCCGGCCACGCCGTGGGGTGCGACATCCCGTCCCGGTTCAGCCGCGTGCACCGCCGTCCCGGATCCCCGCCCGGTCGGGACGCGGACCGTTTGCAGGACGTACTGGGCGCGGCGGCGGCCCCCGCCCCTGTGCGCGGAGGGCGCCCGGGGACGCGCGGGGCATGTCGAAGCGGACCTCACCGCCGGGCGATTCCGAAAGAATTGAGGCCTCACGCCACAGTGGCCGGAAATCTTTGGTCAGTTTGGTGACAGGAGTGACGATGTTTCATCATCGTGACCGCACGTCAGTTCCCGACGCGCGTCGCGGAGGCGGGGGCTCCGGGGGGTCCCCCGTACCCGTCATCGTCACATCCACGTCACCTAGGCAAAGGCCCATGTCCGCCCTGCAACTCTCGGACCTCATACGTTTCGCCCGTCACAACTCACCGTTCTACCGGGAGCTTTACGCGTCCCTCCCTCCCCGCGTCGAGCGCCTCGACGACCTGCCGGTCATCGATCAGAACGACTTCTGGGCCGCCAACTCCCTCCCCGACAGCAGGGTGTTGACCGGCCCCCTCAGCGAGGCGACGGTCTACAAGACCGGCGGAACCACCGGGTCGCCCAAGTTCTCCGTCTACACCCGGGACGAGTGGCGCACGTTCGTCACCTCCTTCGGCCAGGGACTCGTCGACACGGGCCTGCGCCCCGGGCACCGCGTCGCCGACCTTTTCTACGCCGGGGAGTTGTACGCGAGCTTCCTCTTCGTCCTCGACTCGCTGGCCCACGCGCCCGTGGACAACGTGCGCCTGCCGATCGGGGGCGGCGCGCCCCTGGAATCGACGATCCCCACGCTGCGGGACCTCAGCGCCCAGGTACTGACCGGCACGCCCACCACCCTGTGCCGGCTCGCCGAACAGGTCGTCGCGGCCGGAGTCCGGCTCGACTCGGTGGAACTCCTCCTCTTCGGCGGTGAGGCCCTCTTCGACGACCAACGCCGCCTGCTGGCAGCCGCGTTCCCCGGCGCCGACGCCCGTTCCGTCGGGTACGCGAGCGTCGACGCCGGTCTCCTCGGCCGGCCCGTCCCCGGCGCCGACGCCCGGGTGCACCGGGCTTTCACCCCCTACTCCATCGTGGAGATCCTCGACGATTCCACCGGTGAGCCCGTCACCGAACCGGGCCGGCCCGGCCGGGTGGTCGTCACCAGCCTCTTCCGCCGGCTCATGCCGATCATCCGCTACCCCGCAGGTGACCGCGCCGAATGGACCGGCACCGGTCCCGGCCACTTCCGCATCCTCGGCCGCGCCGAGGAGGGCGTGCGGGTGGGTCCCGTGTCCCTCCACACCCAGGACGCCCGGGCAGCCGTCGCGGCGGCGGACACCGGGGGGCGCGTGGTCGGTGTGCAGCTCGTCGTCCGCCGCTGGGACGGCCGCGACGGCCTCGTCCTGCGGCTGGCCACGGCGCCGGGCGAGGCGTCCGGTGAGGCGTCCGGCGGGCGGGACGCCCTGGCCAGGGCCGTCGTCAAGGAGCTGGAGACCGCACGGCCGCTGTACCCGGACAGCGTGCGCGCCGGGTTCGTGCACCCCCTGTCCGTGGAGTGGGCACGCCACCGCGACCTCTCCGTCAATCCCCGGTCGGGCAAGCTCGTCCGGGTCCTGGACGAGAGGCCGACCGCGTGAGCGCCCCGCCCGTGCCCGCACCCGGCACCGCGACCGCTCCCGGACCGGGAGCCGGGGCCGGTCCTACCGAGGGAGCCGCGAACGGGGCCGCGGCGCGGCGCGCTCCGCTGGTCCTGCGGAACCGTTCCTTCGGCGCCGTCTGGCTCGGCCAGGTCCTCACCCAGGCCGCCGCCCGCATGTTCCAGGTCGGCGTGTCCTGGTGGATCGTCTCCCACGCGGTACGCGACGCCCCCGGCCTGGCCTCCGGGCTGTTCATGGCGGCCTGCACGCTGCCGGCCGTCGCTCTGGCGCCCGTCGTGGCCGCGGCCGTCGCCCGCTTCCCGCACCGTTCCGTCCTGCGGACCGTCGCGGTCCTGGCCGGAGCCGTATCCGGGGCCCTCGCGCTGTGGGCCCACCTCGCCGGGCCGCCGCTCGCCGCCGTGTACGCCGCCGCGCTCGCCCTGGCCACCTGTCAGGCATTCTTCGACCCCTGCCTGACCACCTCGGTCCCCGAACTCGTCGACGACGCCGACATCGAGACCGCCACCGGATTCGAGCTGTCGACCCAGTCCCTGGCCGGTCTCGGCGGGGCGCTGCTCGGTGCCCTGACGGTCGAATCGGCGGGCGTGGCCGGCCTGGCGGCCGGCTGTGCGGTCGCCCAGCTCGGCGCCGCCCTGCTCATCGCCGGCGCCCGCTTCCGCGGTGCCCCCACGATCAACACGGCGAGCGACTCCAAAGGCGACAACGACGGCAGCGACGGCAGCGACGGCAGCGAGGGTGCCCCGGCCGGCGCCGCGCCGGCCGCGCCCCGCCGGCGTACGCTGCGCCGCATCCTCGCCGACCTCCCCCAGGTACGCCGGATCCTGATCTGCTTCACCGCGGCGAACCTCTTCACCACCGCAGTGTTCGTCGTGATCCCCCTCTACACCCGTTCGGTCCTGGGGGGCGGTGGCGAGACGGTCGCCCTGCTGGAGGCCTCGCTCGGCGCCGGTGCGCTGCTCGGCGCCGTCACCGGTGCCCGCCTGCCGGGACGGCCCACGGTCGCCGGCGCCTACTGCCTGGGGCTGATGGCCGTCGCGCTGGCGCTGCCCGGACTGGTCGCGCAACGCCCGGTCGTCGCGGGGTGCCTGGCCGTCGCCGGTTGGTGTGCGGGGGCCGTGAGCGTCCGCTTCGTCGCCCTGTTCCAGCGGCTGGTGCCGGCGGCGGACAAGCCCGGCTTCTTCGCCGTGATGCAGGCCGTCCTCGGTGCTTCGCTGCCTTTGGCCTCCCTGCTGTTCGGTTTCGCCGGCGACCTCCTCTCCCCTCGGACGCTGTGCCTGGTGCAGGGCCTCGGGCTGCTTCCCGCCGCCTGCGCGCTGGCCCTACCGACGCTCCGTACGCCGTCGGCCGGCCTCGACGCGGAAGCCGTCGGAGGCGCTCGGTGAATCCCCTCATCGCCCCGGCAGGCCCGGCGGACATCGCCGAACTGCGCCAGCTCTACTACGCCGTCTACGGGCCGCACTACCCCGTCGCCCTCGGTACGGACCCGGTCGAGATGGCCCGGCTCATGGCGGACCCGCACTCCCTGTGGCTCGTCGGCCGGTGCCCCCGTACGGGGGCCCTGACCGCGTCCGCCGCCGTTCACGGCGAGGCGGGCAGTCGCATCGGCCGCCTGGAGGGCATCGCGGTCCATCCCGGGCACCGCTCGGCGGGCCTGGCCGCCGCCCTCACCGAGGCCCTCTGCGCCGGGATGCTGGACACGGGTCGGTTGGACTCGGTGTACGCGACCGTGCGCACCGTCAGCGCCGGTCCGCAACGTGTCGTCGCACGCAACGGGTTCCGACCGCTGGGCATCCTGCCCAACGCGGTGGACCTCCGCAGTCGCGAGAGCCTCGCGCTCTACGCGCGTCACTCCGCCGGGGTGCTCGACCGCAGGATCCCGGTCGCCGAAGTGCCCGCCCCACTGCTGCCCTTGCTCCGCACCTCCGAGGCCGCCCTCGGCATCCGCTACCCGGGGGTCCGTGCCTCCGCCGTCCCGCTTGCGGCACCCGCGCCGCAAGGGGCCGTCGAGCGGCTGGAGATGGTCGAGGCACCGGCCTTCGTACGCCGCCGGTTCCGGGAGCGGTTCCCCGGCTCCGAAGGCTGGTTCTACCCGCTGCACACGCCGAACGTGCTGCTCACCCCGGAGGACGGCCGGTTCGAGGTGTACGCCTACCTCAACCGGGCCGGCGGGTACTGCTCCCTGCTGACCGTCCACCCCGACCCGGCCGCCGCGGCCGGATACCTGGAACCCGTCACGCGGGCCCTGGCCCGCGCGGGAGCCGGCTACATCGAGGCCCTGGTGCCGCTCGCGCACCAGGAGGCCCTCTCGGCGTTCCTGTCCCAGGGGTTCGTGGCCGGCGCCCTCTACCCGGCGATGCGCGCGGACGGCGACGGCTTCCACGACTACGCCGTCCTGTCCCGTTCCGGCGAGCGGATCGACTTCCGCGGCGTCGCCGTCGAACCGCCCCTCCAGCCCTATCTGGACTGCTACGTGTCGGCCTGGGCGTCGGCACACCTGCCCACACCATCCGAGGTTGCCCCGTGAACCCCCATCTCTCGCCGGTCTCCGTACCCGACCCGGCCCTTCTGCCGCACGTGCAACGGCTGTGCGACCTGACCGATCCGTACGCCCACGGGCGCGCGGAGGACGAGCTGTTCGCCGCCGCCATGGCCGAGACCAATGCCTGGCACGCCGAGCGCTCCCCGTTCTTCCGCTCCGTGTACGAGGCCACTCCCCCGGCGGAGCCGTACCGCGCGCCGCTCGTCCACGCGAACTTCTTCAAGCGGCACGAGGTGCTCTCCGTCCCGCGCGAGGACGTCGAGCTCCATCTGACGTCCTCCGGGACCACCGGCCAGAAGTCGCAAATGTTCTTCGACCACTGGACCATCCGCTCCGCGCAGCGCATGGTCGCCCGGATCTTCGAGCGCAACGGCTGGATCACTCCTGACCAGGAGGTCAACTACCTTCTGTACAGCTACGAACCGGCGCCCTCGCTGAACCTCGGGACCGCCTTCACCGACAACTACCTGTGCGACTTCGCCCCGGCGCGCAGTGTCGCGTACGCCCTGCGCAACACCGGCGGTGACCACGAGTTCGACCCGTTCGGCTGCATCGCCGCGCTGCGGCGCTTCGAGCGGGAGGACGCCCCGGTGCGCGTCCTCGGCTTCCCCGCCTTCCTCTTCTTCACCCTGGAGCGGATGCGGGCCATGGGGTTGCCCCCGTTGCGCCTGCCCGAGGGCTCCCTGGTCGTCCTCGGCGGCGGTTGGAAGGGCCACGCCGACCGGCGCGTCGGCAAGGAGGAGCTGTACGCCCGCGTCACCGAGCAGCTCGGCATCCCGGCGGAGCGGATCCGGGACACCTTCGGGTCGGTGGAGCACTGCGTCCCGTACGTCGAGTGCGACCACCACCGGCTGCACGCCCCCGTCTGGTCGCGGGTGACGATCCGTTCCACCCGCACGCTGGAACCCCTGCCGTACGGGGAGCCCGGCTACCTGCACCTGGTGTCGCCGTACATCACATCGGTACCGGCGCAGAGCGTGGTCATGGGCGACCTCGCGTCCCTCCGGCCCGGCGACGCCTGCGGTTGCGAGTTGGAGACCCCCTGGTTCACCGTCCACGGCCGTGCCGGGGTGAGCCGCAACCGGAGCTGCGCGGTGGCCGCGGCGGAACTGATGAAGGGAATGGCGTGACCATGGCCGAGAACGAAACCGAGACCGCCTCCGGGACCACGAACACGGACGGTTCCACGAGCCCGGACGGGATCGCGCCCCACTTCTGGCAGGGCTCCTTCATCCACGACGCGGAGGCCCGGCGCCGGCTCGCCGACCTGCCGGCGGCCGTCGAGGCGGCGCTGTCCTCGGTGTTGGAGACCGAGACCGTCCTGGCCGCCTGCGACGCCCTCTCCACCGCCCTGCGCGATCCGGGCCACCCGGTGCGCGCCCGGCTCGCCGCGCACCTGCCCGCCGGGGAGGACCCGTCGGTGCTGGCGGAGCTCGGCGCCCTCCTCGGCCGGCGCGAGCTGACCCGCAAGTTGCGCCGGGAGCTCGGCGGCGCCTCTCCCGGCCGGCTGAACCGGGCCGATCCGCGCGAGTCCGTGTACGAGGCGTGGGCGCCGGTCGGCATGGTCGCCCACATCGCCCCGGGCAACGCCGTGACGGTGGCGCCGCTGAGCATCGTCGAGGGCCTGCTCGCCGGGAACGTCAACGTCCTCAGGACGAGCGGCGGCGACACCCTGCTGACCCAGCACCTGATGGCCGAGCTCGCCGCCATGGACCCCGGCGGTGCGGTCGCGGCGCGGATCGTCGTCCTGCGCTTCCCGTCCTCCCGGCAGGAGTGGCTGCGCCTGATGTGCGCGCCCGCGGACGCGGTCGCCGTGTGGGGCGGGGAGGACGCCGTCGAGGGAGTGGCGGCGCACGTACCGGCCGGCTGCCGGCTGGTGGAGTGGGGGCACCGGATCTCGTTCGCCTACCTGGCGGGTGCCGCCCGGTCGGACGCCGGGACGCTCGACGCCCTCGCGGACGACGTGTGCCTGCACGAGCAGCAGGCCTGTTCCAGCCCGCAGGTGGTCTACCTCGACACGGCGGACGAGGGCGAGGTCTTCGCGTTCGCGGAGCGGTTCGCCGCGGTCCTCGCGGCCCGGCCGCCCGCCGTGACCGTTCCGGCGGCGGGTGGGCCGGATCCCGCCGCGGAGGCGGAGACGACCACCACCGAGTTGGTGGCCCGGTTGGAGGAACACCTCGGCCTTACCAAGGTGTTCGCCGCCCCGGACGGTTCGTGGCGGGTCATGGCCGACACCCGGTCCCCGCTCACCGCCTCCCCGCTGCACCGCAGCGTGTGGGTCAAACCGCTGCCCCGCGAACGGCTCATCGCCACGCTGCGCCCGATGCGGCGCTACCTGCAGACGGCGGGCCTCGCCGGCTCCGTGACCGACATCGCCGAGTTGTCGCGCACCGTCCTGGCGGCGGGCGTCACCCGCGTCACACCGGTCGGCTCCATGTTGGAGAGTTACGCGGGCGAGCCGCACGACGGCGTGTACGCCCTGCAGCGCTACAGCCGTCGCGTCGCCGTCCGGGCCGACCCGGTCCGCTTCGCCACTACCGCCTGCCTGGACGACCTGGCCGGGCCGGTCGTCCTGCCGCCGCCCGCGGGCCCGCTGGTGGGCAAGGAGGACGTGCGGGAGCCGGCCCGGAAGCCGGCGCGCGTCGACGCCGAGCTGTACT
The DNA here is from genome assembly GCF_024721315.2 of Streptomyces sp. Isolate_45. Lineage (GTDB taxonomy): Bacteria > Actinomycetota > Actinomycetes > Streptomycetales > Streptomycetaceae > Streptomyces. The sequence continues at coordinate 19,295 of NZ_JANFAK020000075.1, read as the reverse complement.
TCCGCAGCGGTGGCAGCACCGGCGCGCCCGCCCTGTCGGTGTTCAGCTACGACGACTACGACACCCAGATGCACGCCGCCGCCCGCGGCCTGCTCGCCGCCGGTTACGACCCGGTCGGGGACCGTACGGCCAACCTGTTCTACTGCGGCGGGATGTACGGCAGCTTCATCAGCTTCTTCTCCGTCCTGGAACGGCTGGGCGGGGTCCAACTGCCGCTGTCGGCGGGGCCGGACCACCGGGAGACGGCGCGGGCGCTCGTCGAGCACGGGGCCGACACCCTGTTCGGGATGCCCTCCTACCTGTGGCAGTTGCTGCATGCGGAGGAGGAGGCGCTGCGCGCGTACGGGGGCCTGCGCAAGGTCTTCTACGGCGGCGAGCACTTCACGCCGGAGCAACGGCGCACGCTGGCGGCGAGGTTCGGGATCGAGACCGTCCGCTCGATCACGTACGGGAGCACCGACCTCGGCCCGCTGGGCTACCAGTGCGCCGAGAGTTCCGGGGGCGTCCACCACCTGCACGCGGACCTCCACACGATGGAGGTCGTGGACCTCGCCGAGGACCGGCCGGTCGCTCCGGGCGAGACGGGCCGGTTGGTGTTCACCACGCACGCCCGGCGCGGCCAGAACCTGGGCCGGTACCTGATAGGCGACCTCGGTCGGGAGGTTCCGGGCCGCTGCCCCTGCGGCCGGCACGCACCGCGCTTCGAGCTGAGGGGGCGCACCGGTGACGTGATGCGGGTGGCGACGCACTTCCTCAACCACCGCCGCTTCCTCGCGCTGGCCGAGGAACAGGGCTCCCACCGGGGGGAGTTGCAGATCCGGCTCGACGGCGGGGGCGCACGGGAGCGGCTGACCGTGCGGGCGGAGCGGAGCGGGTCCACGGATCCGGTGCGCCTGCGGGAGGTGTTCCTGGCCGGGTACCCGGAGCTCCGGTCGGCCGTGTCGGAGGGGTTGTTGGACCTGCTGGTCGAGGCGGTCGACGGCGTTTCCCTGGACCGCAGCCCGATGAGCGGCAAACTCCTCGCGGTGGTGGACACCCGCCGCTGAGGCCGGTCGCCGCGACTCGGCCTCGGACGCGGGCCGGACATCACGATAGCTCGGCCATCGACATATGTCGGTGACCGAGCTATCGTGATCATCGTGAACGAACAACCATTGCGCGAACCGACCTTGCTGATCCTCACCGCGATCGCCGACGCGCCACGCCACGGGTACGCCATCGCCCAGGAGGTCGAGAAGATCTCGGAGGGCCGCACGAAGATGCGCACGGGAACCCTGTACGGGGCCCTGGAGCGGCTCCTCGAACAGGAACTCATCGCCGTCCACGAGGAGGAGGTCGTCGACGGGCGCAGGCGGCGCAGCTACGCGTTGGCGCCGCGCGGGCGCGAGGTCCTGGCCGCGGAGGCGGCCCGGATCGCGCGCACCGCCGAGGAGGCGACCCGACGTCTGGGGCTGGGCGGACTGGGCGGCCGCGACGGGCTCGGTTCGGCGGTGACCGCGTGACCGCGCTGGTCAGGCTGTACCCGGCCGGATACCGGCGGGAGTTCGGCGAGGAGATCGCCCACGCCTACCGTGAGGCCATCGAGGGTGCGGGCCGGACGGCACGGTTGCGCGAGGCCGGCGACGTCGCCGGACACGCGCTGCGCATGCGGCTCGGCCTGGGCTCGGCGGGGCGCGCCGGGCGGTTCCTGGCGGCCGTGGCTCCGTTCGCGGTGCTCGCGGTCGGTGTGCACGCGCTGTCCTCCACCAGATTGGTGATCGCCGCCTTCACCATGGGTGGCCCGGTCGGGCAGGTGGACCTCACCGCCCTGTGGGGACCGGGCGCCGTCGCGGCTCTCGTGGGTGCCTTGCTGGCCCTGACCGGGCGATGGGGCCTCGGGGCGTGGACCGCACTGGCCGGCACCGCCGCCACCTTCGCCGCGCAGGCGTTCCGGCCGGGCATGGGCCTGGAGTTCGCGGCCGTCAGCAGCGGGCCGGTTCTCCTGCTGGCGCTGCTGCCCGCGCTCTGCCCGCCAGATCTGCGACCGACCCCGCGCCTGCGCACGGCGACCACGGTCGCCGGTGCGCTGGCCGTCACCGCGGTGCTGGCCGTCGCGTCGGCGCGGTGGCAGCTGCCGTACCCGCTGGACGGGCTGCGCGCGGCCGTACCGGTGGCGGCCGGGCTGCTGCTGGCGGGGCGGCCGGCCTTCGCCCGGCTGCGCACGGCGCCCGCGGTCCTCGTCGCGGGCCTGCCCCTCGTCGCACTGGTCTCCCTCACCGGCGCACCGGGCGCCCTGGTCCTGCCCGGCACGCTCGGCCTGCTGCTGGCGGCGGCGGCCGCGGTGAGCATCCGCCGCCGCCGGGGCGGTTCGCGGCCGTCCCTGTGAGGGCTCGGGGGTAAGGCGGCCGGGGTGGGGGCGGTCGGTGGGTGGGGGCCGCCGGGGGCGGGCGACGACTCGCACATCCCCGTACCGGGCATTTCAGGCGATCTTTCGTCACTGTGGGCACGGCTGGCACCACTCCCCCGACAGAAAGGGCCACGATGGCCACGACCACCTACCCCGCCGCCCCTCTCGCCGGAACCGGCAACACCACCACTCCGTACGACGTCGGCCTGCCCGTCCTGCGCCTCGTGCTCGGCGCGATCATGTTCGTCCACGGAACCCAGAAGCTGTTCCGGTGGTTCGACGGCCCCGGCGTCAAGGGCACGGGCATGTTCTTCAAGAAGGCCGGGTACCCGGCCGGCGAAACCATGGCCGCGATCGCGGGCCTGACCGAGACCCTTGGCGGTCTGGGACTCGTCCTCGGTCTGCTGACCCCCCTGTCGGCAGCCGCCGTCGTCGGCATCATGATCAACGCCATCACCATCAAGTGGACCGGCGACGTGGTCGGCATGGAGGGGGTCGAGTTCGAGGCCCTGATCACGGCCGCCGCCGTCACCCTCGCCCTCACAGGACCGGGCCGTTTCGCCCTGGACCGGTTCCTGCCGGTGCTCCGTCACCACCGGGTGTCCTACGGCATCCTCGCCCTCGCGCTGGCCGTCGTACTGGCCGCCGTGGTGCTGCTGCTGCGGGACTGATCCGGCGGCCGCCGGCCCGTCGGGAGCGGGGAGGACACGAACGGCTCAGGCGCTGTCAGGAACGCTGCGGGCCATTGGAGTGAAGTGCCGTTTCCCGTGACTTTCCGTGACGTTGAACCGGCCGACGCGCACCATTCCTGGCGCGTCATCCAAAGATCCTCCTGGGAGAAATCATGCGTATGCGCTCTGCCCTCACCGCCTCCGTCCTGGCCGCGGGCATCCTGCTGGGTGGCGCCGGCGCTGCCCTTGCGAACGACGGCGTCGAGAGCGAGTACTTCTCCGGCGGGCACAAGAGCTTCGCGTCCACCTGTTCGTCGGCCGCCGCCGTGCCGGCCGCGTTCGGCCCCGCCTACACCTCGACGTGCGCGGCCGAGGGCGAGAAGGAGTGGGCGGAGTTCGGGCACTTCGCCACCAACTGATGCCGCGCCGGCAGCGCGAGACCTGCCGGCGGTTCCGCAGCAGTGGAACAGGAGCAGCAGTAGAGCGGAAGCAGTAGGGCAGGGGCAGTCGACACCGCGTCGACTGCCCCTGCGGCGTTCCGGAGCCGAGGTGGGCGCAGCGAGCCCCGGACGCCTCCGCCGGCCGGTGTCGGTGTCCTACGGGGCAGGGTCCGATGTGGTGCCGAGGACGATGTCCGCGTGGCGGTGCGGGGTGTGGGCGGCCAGGTAGCGGTCCTCGGCCGGCATCCATTCGTCGACCCACAGCGAACGGGCCTCCTCCCCGTCCCGTTCGAGTCCCCGGCTCAGGCGCAGCTCCCGGGGCGCGTCGCAGAACACCCGGTAGGTGTAGAGGTGGCGCAGGTCCGCGTGGAGGGCGTGGACGCCCTCCACGACGAGCGGGGTCCCGGGCGGGAGCGACGTCCACCCGGCGAGGCGGTCCTGGTCCCAGTCGTAGTGCTGGTACCGCACGGCCGCGCCCTCGGCGGCCGGGCGTAGCACCTGCTCGTGGAGCCGCCGCAGGTCGAAGTGGGCGGCGACGGCCACGGGGTCGACGCGACGGCGTTCGGCCGAGGGGAGGTGGAAGTCGTCGATGTGGACGACGGCCGCCGGGCCGAGCCTGTCGGCGAGCAGCGCGGCCAGGGTGCTCTTGCCGGACGCGCCGGGGCCGTCGATGCCGAGCAGGACGGCTCGACCCCGGCCGGCGGCGACGGCGCGGACGGTCGCGGCCAGTTCCTCGATGTCGGGGAGTGCTCCGGTCATGGTGGGTGATTCACCTCCGGGTTTCGCCGGACGTGGCCGCGCGGGGTCCCGCGTCCCGTACCGCACCGGCCGATGGGACCACCATTGTGCGCCACGGTGCCCGCGCGGCCCCGTCGGCCGTCCGCTTGTTCCCGGCCGGGCGACGCGAGGTGGACTGCCGCGACTTCGAGGGGACTTCGACGCCGGCGGCCTCACCACAGCACTGACCGCCCGACTACGGCCTGAGGATTCGCGTCTCCGCCTCGGGAAGCTTCGACCACCAGTGGTGGTAGCGGCGGTAGACGGCCGTCTCGCGGCCGGCGAGGAGGGCCGTCAGGGAGCGGGCCTCCTCGGCGAGTCCGTCCCAGTCGGCGGCCGACAGGGGGTGGAAGGCCGTGGCCTCGACGTGGCCGTCCACCGGACGCCACACCCCGGCGACCTGGCCGTCCACCAGCAGGGTCGGTAGTACGTCGCCGTTGCGCCGGATCACCAGCGGGCGGTAGGCGGGGGGTATCACCCGGCTGCGGTCGGCGTAGGCCAACAGAGTGCTGTCCCACATGGCCATGAGCCGGGCCGGCGCAGGCGTGTCGGCGGGCGGACGGGAGGCGCCCGGGAGGTCGAACAGCGTCTCGCCGGCCGGCCCCCGGAGCGGCTCGACGAGGCCGTCCAGGTCGCGGAGCGCCGCGTGCACGGACGTCCGCCGTACCGTGGCGAACTGCGCCACGTCCGCGGCCGACGCGGGTCCGAACCCCGCCAGGTAGCGCAGGATCAGGGCGCGCAACGCTCCGGGCTCCGCCTCCCGCCTCACCGGCACGGACACGGCGGCTTCGGCTTCGGCTTCGGCTTCGGCTTCGGCTTCGGCTTCGGGATCGACATCGGGATCGACATCGGGATCCGCTCCGGCCGCGACGAACGACGGGCGGGGGCCGAAGGACCAGGTGGCTCCCGTCGGGGCGTGGTGCAGCGGTGCGTACCCCTTGAGCCCCCACCACGCCCCGTCCCGCTTCGCCGCGCCGAGCCGCTCCTCGGTCCAGGCCCGCATCTCCGCCGAGGTACGTGGCCGACGGGCGAAGTCCAGCAGTTCGGGGAGCAGTTCTTCGGCGTCCGCCGGGGTCAGGCCCGCTTCGGCGAACCGGGAGCCGAGCCGGGACGCGTGGAGGGTGGGCCGCATCGCCGCGCGGAACGCCGGGTAGTCCTCTGCGTGCACGGCGTGCAGGGTGATCCGCATCAGGGTCGCCTTGACCACCGACCGGGCGGTGAACGCGCCGTCGAGCTCGGCCGGCGTGAAGTCGGTGAGCCGGTTCCACAGGGCCAGGTACGGCGAGGCCGGGTCCTGTGCCTGGAGCGCCACCACCCGCCGCACCCCCTCGGGGACGGTCAACGGTTCGCGTCGGAGCAGCAGTTGGCGGCTCAGGGTCGCCCGGTTCAGTTCGCGCGCGGTGATGATCACACCATGGATTCTGCCCCGGCCGTCCGGCGGACGGGTAGGTACGTCGCGCGCCGTTGCTTCCGCTGGACGCTCCGAGGCGCGCGTTGGGGGCCCCGCCCGGCGTGTCCCTGCGCGCACGGCCCGGGGCGACCGGGCGTGCTCCCTACGGTGGCCCCATGAACGCACGCACAGCGCTGCTGTCCGCCGGGTACGGCATCAGGTGCGCCGGGCGGGCCGAGGCGGGCGCGGTCGCGACGCTGCTCGCCCGCGCCTTCGCCGACGACCCCGTCATGGTGTGGATGCTCCCCGGCCCGTCCGACCGGGAGCGCAGGATCGCCCGCTACTTCAAGCTCGCCCAACGACAGCCACGGCCGCGTACCGGTGGGGTCCGGGTGGCCGCGACCGGTGACGGGCTGCTGCTGGGGGCCGCGCTGTGGTCGGCGCCGGGACGCTGGAGCAGCACCGCGGTCCGGGAACTGGCCGCCATGCCGTCGTACGTACGCGTCTTCGGGCCGGGTGGGCTTCGGCGTGCCGCGGAGGTCCAGAACACGATGCACGAAGCCCACCCGGACACCCCGCACTGGTACCTGCCGACCCTGGGAACCGACCCGGCCGTCCAGGGCGCGGGCGTCGGTTCCGCCCTGGTCCGCCAGCAGCTCGCCGACTGCGACCGGCTCGGGCAGCCCGCCTACCTGGAGTCGAGCAAGTCGACCAACGTCCCCTTCTACGAAGGGCTCGGCTTCCGCGTCACGGCCGAGATCCGGCTGCCGGACGACGGGCCGACCCTGTGGCCCATGTGGCGCGACCCGGACCCGGGCGCCGCTCCCACCAACGGCGGGTGAGACCACGCCCGACCGTCTGCCCGTCGGCAACCGGTCGGGCGTTCACCCGGTTGCGTTGCCGGGTCGGCCCGGGTGCGGGCACGGGGAGACGTTGGATGGGCGCCAGGAAGAGCGTCGTGGAGAGGCTGGTGGTCGTGGTGAGGCGTGGTCTGGCAGCGGGTGCGGTGATCGTGATGGCGGTTTGCGGTACGGCGGGCTGCTCCGACGGGACGGGCTCCGCGTCGGACGCCGCGTCGAAGGCGGCGTCGGCCGTGCAGTCGGCCGGAGCGAAGGTGTCCTCCGCGGCGTCCGCCGCCGCGGACGCGGCGACGTCCGCGGCGGCCGTGGCCCAGGACAAGTTCGCGGAGATCAAGAACGGTGTGGAAGCGAAGGACGAGGTGACGCTGGGCACGGTGGCGACCGATGGCCAGGGATACACCGTCGTCCCCGTCACGGTGAAGAACACCGACGCCTCGAAGAAGTCGTTCGCGGTGCAGGTCGACTACAAGGACGAGAGCGGCAACCGGCTCGACACGGTCGTGGTGACCGTGTCCGACGTCGCGGGCAACGGCACGGGGCAGGGTTCCGCCCGCAGCACCCACAAGCTGGCCGGCACGGCGCAGGCCGAGACCGCCAGGGCGGTGCGCTACTGAACCCGTCGCCGCTCGCGCCGCCCGCGTCCTTCCGCCCCGCTCAGTGAATGACGGGCAGGTCACCGTCGGCCGAGCCGCCCCGCCCGCGGGTGAGGCCGCGGCGCACGGCCCGCGCCAGGAGACCGAGCAGGAACGCCTGGAAGAGGTAAGAGACCGCGAGGACGATCCAGATCGCCGCGTCTCCTTGCGCTCCCGAGCCCGCGGAGTTGACGGTTCCGATGAGGACGGCTCCGGTCGGCGCGGTCAGCAGGAGCGCGAACAGGCCCGCCGCCGGGTTCCCGTCGTCCCCGGCGCCGACGAGCAGGAGGAGGCACCCGAGTCCGAGGTAGGGGCCGGAGAGCGGGTTGCAGAAGGTCAGACGTACGAACGTGCGCAGGAAACGCATGTTTCTCCTCGGGAATCGCGGCGCGGGGACGGGCGACGCCGCCGTGCGTGGTGATCACCATCGTGACCGGGCCGCGCCCGCCACGCCTGAGTACACGTACTCAATGGCCCTGGGGACGGCGAGTACGGGTGGGCGCCGGGACGCCGCGAGGCTGACGGCCGGGCGACGACGGGAGTTGGACGACGGGGCCTAGGCTGGTGCCAGGCACAGCTCCCGGGAGGTCGTCGTGGCGGACCGTCACCGTTTCCACCTGGACCAGGACGGACACTCGATCACCGTCGTCCGGGACCTCCGGCACCGTCACGCCGAGGTCCTCGTCGACGGAAAGACGGTGTCCTCGGGGCGGACGAGCCGCTCGGAGGCCACCGTCCTGCGGGGCGAGATCGCGGGCGCCGGCCGACCGCAGGGGTTCCTGGTCCGTCTCGAACGCCCCGACGTCCCGGGCGGCGAGCCCCTGTGCGTGTTGGAGAAGGACGGCATGCGCTACCTCATGCCGAGCGTCGCGCTCACACCGCAGGAGGAGTGGCCGGCCGAGCGGAACCCCTCGCCCCGGACTCCCGGCGAACTCCTCGCCCGGTGGAGGGGCCGGCACTGACCGGGGCGACCCGGACCGGGCGCTCCCCTGCCGGGCCGCGCGCGGCGGGCGCGCGGCCGTCCGGCAGGATGATCCCGTGATCTCCACGTCCGCGAGCCTCGACCGCCCCGCCACCGACCCGACCCGGATCCGTGCGGCCGCCGCCCTGGCCGCGCTGCTCACCGTCGGTGCGGGCCTGGCGCTCAGGGCCGTGGCCGCCGGGAACGTCCCGAAGTACGGCGGGGACGCGCTGTACACCGTCCTCCTGCTCACCCTCGTCGTCCTGGCCGCCCCGCGGGTGACGCCCCTGCGGGCTGCCGCGGTGGCCCTGGCAGCGAGCTGGGCGGTCGAGTTCCTACAGCTCGGCCCGCTGCCGGCGGAGTTGTCCCGGCGCAGTGCCGTGGCCCGCCTCGTACTCGGTTCCACCTTCAACGCGCCCGACCTGTTCTGGTACGTGGTCGGCGCGGCGGCGGGCTGCCTCGCGCACACCGCGCTGCGACGCCGGTCGCGGGCCTGAGGGCCCGGGACCGGGCCGCGGGAGGCGCACTGTCGGTGGCATGGGTCACAGTGGGAGGAACTGTCGGCGCTTCCCACGGGGAAATCAGGTGGTCCCATGAGGCACGCGATCCGGGCCGAGGGCCTGGCCAAGCGGTTCAAGGAGACGCGCGCCCTCACCGGAATCGATCTTGAGGTTCCGGCAGGGACGGTGTGCGGCCTGCTGGGTCCCAACGGCGCCGGCAAGACGACGGCGGTCCGCGTCTTCGCCACGCTCCTCCTGCCGGACTCGGGGCGCGCCGAGGTCGGCGGGTACGACGTGGTGCGGGAGGCGGGCCGGGTGCGGTCCCTGATCGGGCTCACCGGCCAGTACGCCGCCGTGGACGAGAACCTGACCGGCACGGAGAACCTGCTCATGATCGGCCGACTGCTCGGCATGCCGCGCGGGGACGCCCGGGCCCGCGCCGCCGAGCTGCTCGACCGGTTCCATCTGACCGACGCGGCGGGGCGGGCCGCGAAGACCTACTCGGGAGGAATGCGGCGCCGCCTCGACCTCGCGGCCAGCCTCGTCGGGAGGCCGCAGGTCCTCTTCCTCGACGAGCCCACCACCGGTCTCGACCCGCACAGCCGCGGCGAGGTCTGGGACATGCTGCGGATTCTGGTCGCCGAGGGCATGACGACCCTGTTGACCACCCAGTACCTTGACGAGGCCGACCGGCTCGCCGACCACATCGTGGTGATCGACAAGGGAACGGTGATCGCCGACGGCACCCCGGACGAGCTGAAGTCGCAGGTCGGCGGTCAGGTGCTGGAACTGCGTCCGGCGCGGGCGGCCGATCTGGGCGCGGCCCACACACTGATCAGCGAGCAGGCCGGGCCCCAGACCAAGATCGAGGGCGATGGGATCACGGTGCCCGTCACCGACCCGGCTCTGATGCCGGCGGTCGTGCGCCGGCTGGACCGGGCCGGTATCGAGGTCGGGGAGCTCACCCTTCGACGTTCCTCGCTCGACGAGGTGTTCATGGTCCTGACCGGCCATCGCGCGGAGCCGGGCGGTCCGCCACCGGACGCGGCCCCCCGCGACGGCGGCACGGAGGGTGTCCGTGCGCATGGCACCGGCGCGAACCCCGACGGGACGCACATGAGGACCGGTAGCCCGTCATGACCAGTGGGACGATCGCCCGGGGCACGGGCGAGGCCGGCCGGGTGCACCCCCTGGCCGCCGTGCGGCAGACCGCCACCATGGCGTGGCGCAGCCTGGTCTCGGTGAAGCACAACCCCTTGGAACTCGTCGACTACAGCATCACGCCGATCATGTTCGTGTTCCTGTTCACCTACGTCTTCGGTGGGCAGATGGCGGGATCCCCGCAGGACTACCTCCAGTACGCGCTCGCGGGCATCATCGTCCAGAACACCCTCTTCATGAGCACCTACACCGCGATGTCCCTGAACACGGACCTGACGAAGGGCGTCTTCGACCGGTTGCGCAGTCTGCCCATCGCGCGGTCGGCGCCGCTGTTCGGGCGGATAACGGCCGACCTGGTCAAACAGTTGTGGGCCATGGTCCTGATGATCGTCCTGGGCGTGCTGCTCGGCTTCCAAGTCACCGGGGGCTTCGCGGGGTTCCTCGGCGGGGCACTGCTGCTGCTGGTGTTCGCCGCCGCCGTCTCGTGGACGGCGGTCCTCATCGGAATGATGGCGGGCGACCCGGAGAAGGTGCAGGTCTACGCGTTCACCTTCATCTTCCCGATCACGTTCACCAGCAGCGCCTTCGCCCAGGTCGACACGATGCCCGGCTGGCTCCAGGCATGGGTGAAGGTCAACCCCGTCACGCAACTGTCGGACGCCCTCCGTGGACTGCTGCTCGGGACCCCCGCGGGCCGTCCGATCATGTGGTCCCTGGTCTGGGCCGTGGGCATCGCGGCGGTGTTCATGCCCCTGGCGATGCGTGCGTACCGCTCGCGGGACCGCTGACCCGGCGCGGCCGTGCTTGCGCGGCGCGGGCTTGCGCGGCGCGGGCTTGCGCGGCGCGTCACCACTCGGGGTGGACGTCGTGACTGTCGTAACGGGTGCCGTGGACGTCGATCCAGGGACGGAAACGGCCGGGGCCGCCGTCCGCGCGTGCGTAGCGGACGGGCTCGCCGGAATCGTCGGCGACGATCACGGCGCCCGCCCGCTGCGCCGCGCGCAGGGAGTGCGTCCAGTGCGGTCCGTGCCTGCCGGTCACGTAGTCGGGAACCTTGCTCCGGGACATGTGCGCGACCCCCTGACCGCCGGCCGTTCCGAATCCGTTCGAAGGACGACTACCCGCCGATCAGCGGGCTGACTCCCCTCCGTCCCCCGCGAGGTCGGCTGCGGGGCCGGGCCCCGTTCGTCCTGGTTCCCGTTCCACCGGGAGCCACAGCTCGGCGTCGGCTTCGGACGTCTCCGGGAAGAAGTGCGTGCGCAGGATCTCGGGGCCGGGCCGGCTGCGGTACGGGTTGGAGGGGAACCACTGGGTGAACACGTCCCGCCACAGGTACTGGATGGCTCGGGGCGCCGGTCCGGAGGTGGTGAACACGGCCCAGGTGCCCGCCGGCACGGGCAGGGAGGTGGTTCCCTCCGGGGCGGGCGCCGATGTGATCACGCCCTGGTAGTAGTCCAGCTCCGTGCCCTCCGCACGGCTCGGGTCCAGATCGTCACAGACCGCCACGATGCCCTTCGGCTCCTGGTCGGAGAGGGCTTCGACCGGCCCCATGCGCCGCGGGTCGATGCCCCGGACGAAGTCGATGATCGCCTGGTTCGGGCCCGTGTGCACCAGTGGCACCCGTGCCTTGAAACCCACGACGGTGAAGGCCTGCCTGTCCACTACGCGGTACCGCATGCTGTTGCTCCCCTCGACGGTGAGGCGGAAGGTGAGCCGGGCCTGGGAGACCAGTGCGGTGCCGGTGCGGCGGGCCTCACCCGGGCCGACGTCGTGCACGGCGCGGAACGCCCGCGCGAACGCTTCCCCCGAGCCGTATCCGTACCGGACCGCGATGTCCAGCAGCGGTTCACGTCCGGCGAGCACCTCGGCACCGGCGACGGTCAGGCGCCGCCGCCGGACGTACTCCGACAGGGGCATCCCCGCCAGGGCGGAGAACATCCGGCGCAGGTGGTACTCCGAGGTCGCCGCACCGCGCGCCAGCTCGGCCACGTCGACGGGCTGGTCGAGGTGGTCCTCGATGTGCTCCATGACCTGGTTGAGTCGGTCCAACACGCCCGGTCACCTTCCTTTCTTACGATCACCACGCTAGGCATCCGACCTGAGGCCGCACCCGACATCCTGTGCCCGATCATGTCGGGTGGGTTCCGTCCGGCCGCTGCCGTGTGCGGTCGGTCCGGTGTGCGGCCGGTCCGGTGTGCGGTCGGTCCGGTGTGCGGTCGGTCCGGGCTCCCCGGCGGCGGCGCGGCGGCGGGCCGGGCGGGCGAAGGCCTCCCGCGGTTGCGGGGGCCGCGGTGGCGCGGTCGCGCGGGCATGACCTGACGGACGGTGGCCAGCGCTCGCGCCGCGGCTTCCTCGGTGCCGCGCCACCGGTGGGGCGCTCCGGAGGGCGACCGCGAGGGCGACGGCCTGCTCGTCGTCGAACGGCAGCGGCGGCAGTTCGCCACCGGCGTCGAGCCGGTAGCCGCCGTCGGGGCCCTTGAACGCGACCACGGGACAGCCGAGTTCGCGCGGCCGGTCGACGTCGCGGCGCACGTGCGCGGGCTGATGTCATCGCGCGGATTCGATGTAAATGCGGTGCGCCGATGCACGCCTGCGGTGCAGTATTGGTGCACAGGTCATCCCGCAGGAAGGCAACACCATGGACCGGCTCCCCTCCCATCCCGACAGTGAGCGCTATTCGGTGACCCTGTGCCCGCCGGCGGTCACCATCGTCTCGGAACTCACGGCGGAGAGCGGTGTCAGCAAGTCCGACGTCATCAACCGGGCGGTCCTGCTGCTCGGCTTCATCGAGCGCGAGCGGGCCAAGGGCAACGACCTGATGATCCGCGACACGGCCGGCGCCCTGGAGCGCATCCACATCATCTGAGGGTGCGCCGGGGGCCGGTGCCGGGGATGCGCTCCGACGGGTTTCCCGCTGCACGGGTCACCCGTCGACGCGGCCGGGGTGCGGGTCGCGGGAGTCGACGTCCTCCATGAAGCCCAGCATCCGGGCGTTGACGACGTCGGGGTGGTCGATCTGGGGCCCGTGCCCGGTCGCCGCGATGATCTCGGCCCGAGCCCCGGGGATCAGCCGCGGGACCCGCTCCAGCTGGCGCTGCGGGTGCACGAGCAGGCTGCGCTTGCCCATGATCAGGTAGAGCGGGTTGCGGATGGAGCCCAGCGCGTCCTCGGCCAGCGGAAGCGGCGCCGGGCGGCGGATCCGGAACGCCCGGGCGCCGGTCTGTACGAACGTGCGGAGTTCGGGAACGACGAGCACCGGCTGCTCCAACCAGGCGGCGAGGCGCGGCCGCAGCGCCTTGGGGGCGAAGCTGGCGAAGAGGCTCACGAAGACCCAGGCGAAGAAGCGCAGACCCACTCGCTCCAGGCCGCCGGGGTCGAGGGCGGTGACGGAGGCGATCCGGCCGGGCCTGCGGTGGGCCTGGTTGAGGACCAGCCAGCCGCCGTAGGAGGAGCCCACGAGGTGGACGCGGTCGAGGCCGAGCGCGTCGAGGGCCTCGTCGAGCCACTGCGCGGCACGCTCCGGCTGCCACATCGGCTCGCGGTGGAGGCTGCGGCCCGCGTCGCCCGGGGTGTCGAGCGCGTAGACGGGGCGTTCCGCGCTGAGCCCGGGGGTGTTCGGGTACCACATGGCACTGCAGTAGCCCGCGCCGTGGATCAGGACGATCGGCGTACGGGATTCGGCGGCGGGGTCGGTGGGACCGTACCGGTAGACGTGCGTGGTGCCGAAGCTCGTCTCGACGTCCGTCTCGGCGCGGGTCGGGGCGCCGAGCGCGTAGAGGGCGTCGCAGGCGGCGAAGTACCGGTCGCGCAAGGTGTCGTTCACGTAGCGGCCGATGTCGCGGCGCGGCCGGGTCGGGGTCGTGGTATCGGGCACGGGGCACCTCCGGGAAGATCGATTCTTCGTGATACGAACGTACCACATTGATGGTACGGCGGTATCATGAAGCGTCCGGGGCCGACACCGGTCCCGGATCAGCACCGACGGGCGGAGACACCGAACATGCCGAAGCGCGTGGACCACGAGGAACGCCGGACCCTGCTCGCCGAGGCACTCGTCCGGGTCGCCGGTCGTCAGGGGTTGCACGCCGTCGGCATGCGCGACGTGGCCGCCGAGGCGGGCGTCTCCCTCCGCCTCGTGCAGTACTACTTCCAGACCAAGGAGAACCTGCTGTTCTACGGGCTCCAGCACCTGACCGAGCGGTTCACCGCCCGTGTCGGCGCCCGCCTCGGCGCCGTCGGCCCCGACCCGGGGCCCCGGGCGACCGTGGAGGCGCTACTGCTGGCCTCCCTCCCGACCGACGAGGAGAGCCGCACGTTCCACCTCCTCTACAGCTCCTACGCGATCCTCTCGGTGACCGACGAGGCGCTGGCCGCCCAGCCCTTCATCGCCAACCCCGACGCCGCCGAGAACGCCCTGACCGGCCTGATCCGGCAGGCGCAGGACGACGGCCTGGCCGATTCCCGCGCCGACGCCCGCACGGAGGCGGTCAGCCTGCTGGCCATGACCGCGACGATGGGCACCAGCATCCTCGTCGGCCAGCGCGACCCGGAATCGGCCGTCGCCCTTCTCGACCACCACCTGGACCGGATCTTCACCGCCGCGGAACCTGTCGGCACGACCTGACCCGTGCGGCCACCTGACCCCTGCGGCGACCTGACCCGCGCGCGGGCGGCACCGGAGGCCAAGTGGAGCAAGCCCGGCTGCGGACCGAGCGGGAGCCTGGTCGCATCAGCGGAATGAAAGACCCCTTCGGCTGTGACGACCCCGCCCTGCTCGCCCCGTTCGGAAAGGGCGACCGCGCGGCGGCCCGCAGGGCCGTCGCCGCCCACGCCACCGACCGCGCCGACCTCCACACGCTCCTCGACATCCTGGGGCTCCTGCCCGAGCACGACCCGCCACCGCAGCAGCGGCCCTCCGGCTGAGCCGGGACGTTCCGTGCCGGCGGTGCGGACCCACCGCCGGCCGACTGCTACCCGGTGCCGGGTGTCCTCCACCACCGGGAGCCGGTGGCCGTGGTCCACCTGCCGGGTGCGGGGGTTCAGGTCCGCCCGGAGCCGTTCCACGAGCGGCTCCCCCACCGGCGCGGGCAGCTGGGCGAAGGTCGAACCGGTGCGCCCCACGGCGGGGTCCGGACGGGCCGCAGGCGTCCGCCGGTCCGCGATGCGGAAGCCGTCCCCGCAGTCGTGCGGGACTGGCACCGGCCGGACCGTGCGGACGCCGGGCTCCTGCGGCAGGGTGGGGAGCGGGGTGGAGCGCCTGCTCCATCGCACCCGGATCCCGGGCACGTACGAGTTGATCAGCCGCGGCTCCGGAGTGGGGGCGGGGTCCCGGGTGAAGGCCACCTGACGGCGTGCCGAGCGGCGCGGCCCCGCGGACCCACAGGCGGCGGATCCGGCCGGTGGTGCACGGCCATCACGGGCATGGCCGCCTCGAAACCGCCGCCGGGGAAGGGCAGGCGCTCGGCCCGGCCGGAAACTTGCGGTCGCGCGGAGGCCGGAGGCGCGCGGTGGCGCGAATGCCCGACAGCGCGGAGGCGCGGGATCGGCGAGGCCCGGGGCAAACTGCGTCCGCTGCGACCCGGTTCGCACTGGCCGTCACCGCCTTCGTGGCGTCCGTTGGCGGTAGGGGTGCGTCCCGGGATGCCGTTGATGCCGTTCGAGCATGACCTGCCCGGGATCGGCGGCTGCCGCTTCCACCCCCGGGGGCTCGTACGCGCCTGGGCTCCGCGCCGACGTTGCCGACGGGCCCCGCCTCGATCCGCTCCGCCGGCCCGGCGGCCGGCTGCCGCTCGGCGTATCGGACGTGTTCCCGCCGCCTACCTGCGGCGTCTCGGGCCGGTCCGGCATACGGGTGAACCCGTGGCGGCCCCCGTCACGGGCGACCGGGAGGATTGTCCTACGGGTATGACGACTTCGCACACGCTGTCCCGGCAATCGGCCCGCCCGACCACCCACCGCCCCCACCTCCCCGAGCCCGGAGAACGCCGCAGGCTCCGTGAGGCGTGGGGTCTGACGCCCCAGCAGGTGGCCCTCGCCTTCGGCGTGCGGCCGACCACGGTCCGCTCCTGGGAGTCGGGGCGCAGCACGCCGACGGGGAAGCGCCGCGAGGCCTACCGGCGCTTCCTCCAGGGCCTCGCCCAGCACGCCGACGGCCGGCCCCGCCCCACCACTCCACCCGCCCGTAGCGCACCCGGGTGCGCCGCGCCGGCCCAGGGCATCCCCGAGTCCTCCCGCCCGGCGGATGAGGGGTTCACGGAGGCCATGTCCACCGAACGGGTCCCCTCGGAGGGGCTGCGCTCGCAGGAGGCGGGCACGGCCGTGTCCGGCGCGCGGGTGCCGACCCCGAGGAGGGCCGACGGGGCGGCCGAGGACGGCGGCCGACTGCTGCCGCGCGTGGGGGCGGTCGCGGTGACGCTCGCCGCGTGGGTGCTGGTGCTCGCCCTCCTCGGCGCCTACCTGCCCGCCTGGGACGGCTGAACCGGGCCGCCCGCCGACGACGCACTCCGCCGTCCGCCCTCACACGATGCCGGTGACGGTGACCCGCACCGGCATCGGGCGGGGCCCGGCCGGGTGTGCCGAGTGGATCGCGTCGCGGACGGCCCGGGTCACGTCGAGGGCCCGGTGTCCGTGGCGGAGCACCACGTACACCTCGACGGCCGTGCCGTGCCCGCCGGGTGTGCGGGTGATCCGTACACCCGAGCCGGTGCCGGGGCGGGCCTTCGGGGAGCCGAGCACCGCCCGGGTGACGGTGTGGGACCGCAGGAGGTCCACGAGTCCCGGGCGCATGAAGGCCACCCCGGGGACCGCGAGGACGGCCTCGGCGATCCGGGTGGCGGCCTGTTCGGCGGGGTTCTCCCTCGTCGTCACGGGGCCTCTTCCCGGAGTGCGTGGTGGAGGTCGGTGACGACCACGTCGATGGATGTGAGGGGCATGCCCAGGTCGTGCCGGGCCGCGTCGGCGATGCCGCGGCGGATCCGGTCCGCGGCGGCCCGGAGGTCGTGGTCCACGGCGATCGAGACCTCGATCCGCACCCGGGCGGGCGTCCGTGCGCCCGTACCCTCATCGGGGCCGACCCTGCAGCTGCCCGCCCTGACCTCCGGAACCTGCTCGGCCGCCGACCGGAAGGCACGGGCGGCGACGGCCTCCTGGATCCAGGCGTCCTCGTCCCCGAGGGCCAGCGTTCGGCCGGGGCGCAGTTCGAGGCGTACGACATCCATGACGTTCGCCGCGAGCCGGGAGGCGTCCGCCTCTCGGCCGGCTGCGGCCACCGCGGTGCCGTGCCGTACGGCGGCCCGCAGACGGGCCAGTTCCGCCAGGGCGCCGGCGCAGTGGGGGCAGCCGTCCGGGTGGGCGTCGGGATCGGCTTCGGGATCGGGATCGGCTTCGGGGTCGGGGTGGTCATCGACGGTGCGGGGGGCGGGGTCCTGACGTTCCCACAGATCGGCGAGGTCCCGGCCGCACGGCAGGAACCCTTCGTCGTCCGCCGGGTCGTGTCGGGGTCCGGGGGATTCGTTCATCGCCATGCGCCCATCGCCTCCGTCAGACAGCGCCGTGCCCGGAAGACCCTGGCGCGTACGGCCTCCTGGCTGATCCCCACCAGTTCCGCGATCGTCTCGTACGGGACTCCCTCGACCTCGCGCAGCACCCAGCAGGCGCGCTGTTCCGGGGAGAGGGCCCCCATCGCCCTGCCGAGTTCACGGACGGCGGCCTGGGACTCGGCCGCGCGGCCCGGAGAGCACTGGTGCTCCGGTGCGGCGGGCTCGGGAACGTCGGCGAGGTCCGCGACGGGCCGCCGGGACCGCAGGACGTTCAAGCAGCGGTTGGTGACGATCCGGTGCAGCCAGGTGCCGAACGCGGAGTCGCCGCGGAATTCGGGGAGCTTCCGCCAGGCGTTGAGGAACGCGTCCTGGACGGCGTCCTCGGCTTCCGTTCGGTCGCCGAGGAGTTGGTCGGCGAGGCGCAGCATGGCGGGCCCGTACCTGCGGACCAGGGTCTCGAAGGCCTGCTCGTCGCCCTCCGAGGCCCGGACCGCGAGCAGGGGGTCGTCCGGCCACACCCCTGTCGGGGGGCGTTCCCGCCCTTGGTCGCACACAGCCGTCACCCGCCGTCTCCTGTCGCCCACACGTCGTTGGACACCGCGGGCGCGTCCGCGTGACGGCGCCTCGGGGTGATTCCTCCGACCGGGTTCGGAGCCGGTGCGTCGCGGGATGGGAGCGGGACCGGACGGACCGCGGGCGCTCAGGACTTGGTGGAGGTGAGAACGCCGATCTTGTCGAGGCGGTGCTCGGGATTGTTCTGGGCGTCGCGCCAGAAGTTGCCCGCCGCGTCGTCCTCGGGAGTGAGGCAGGTGGTGACGGTGATCATCGCCCGGAGGGGCACGGCGCCGGGCGAGCCGGGAACCGCGGCGCGCTGCGCCGCCATGGACGCCGGCTGCCGGAAGGAGGTGGTCCGGGTCGTGGTGATCGTGTACTGGTAGGTGACCCCGTCAGCGGTGATGAACACCGAGGAACCCGTCGGCAACGACGGCAGGTCGCGCAGTGGCCCGCCCGCGGCGACCCGGTGGCCGGTGACGATGTAGTTGCCGACCTCGCCGGGACCGGCCCCGCCGTTGGGGCCGTGGGGGCTGGCGGCCAGGCCGCGGTCCTGGATCCGGGTGCCCGGGGCGTCGTCGGGGCTGCCCTGGTACGGGACGACGGGGAGGCCGGACAGGCCGATCGCGGGGATGGACATCACGGCCGTTCCGGTACTGCGGGCCTCGACCGTTTCGGCGGCGGCCACAGGAACCGCGGCGGGTGCGAGCAGTGCGGTACAGGCGGCTCCTGCGAGGAGGAGCAGTCGCGGTGACATCGCGGCCTCACCGGTCCCGGTGGAGCCCGGCGCCGGAGCCGGTGCGGATTGCGGAGCGGCGTCCGGGGCCGGGGCGACGGGGTACGGGCGCGGACGGCGTGCGGGGCGAGGACGGCGTGCGGGTCATGGCGGGCTCCTGTCGCGGATAGGCCGCCCCGGCCGTCGTCGCGGGTGCTGTGGGACCCGCGTCCCGTCCGGAGCGGGGGGAGGTCAGCGGTCTGCGAAGGGGCGCCTACCCGCCACCACCCGGGGAAACCACACCGGCCGGGGCCCTGCCCCGGTCGCCCCGCCCCCGCCCCGGCGGTCCGGGCTCTCGGGCCGGCCACCCCGACGCTCAGCCGGGCAGCACGTCGGCGACCACCAGGCGGGAGCCCGCGTAGCAGAGCCGGTACACGTCCGCGGGGTCCAGGAGGTTGCCGTTCGAGCGGTAGAACACACACACCGTGCCCTCCGGCGCCGGCCGGGCCCTCACCGCGTCCGGCACGAAGCGGAACTCCTGGGCGGGCAGCACGCGGGCGATCTCCGCCCGCTGCTGGCCCGGCCGCAGGGTGGCGAAGTCGGTCGGCGTCAGGACGCAGGCGGTGAGCTGCCGTGCGAGGTACGCCACGCAGACGAGGGTCAGGAGGGCGAAGCCGGCCGGGACGGCGGCCGCGGCGGCGAAGCGGCGCCG